>NZ_NVPT01000021.1 GCF_002802985.1 Geodermatophilus chilensis
ACATTCATGTATATGGTGTTATGTTACATAGGCTTCATTTAGCAACGACCAGGCGGTGAACTACGTCACGGATAGCTAGGTTTATTTGACGAAGCGGCACCATGCGACCATTCCCCGGAGGGGTTCGTCGGTAGCGTCAGATGTGTCTACGAGCCAGCCCGGGAGGGGGCCGGGGGCCCGGGACGGGGCCGTGGCGGGCCCCTGCAGGGGCCCTGCTCCCGCCGCTCGCGCCGGGCCCTCCGCGGGGGAGTGTCGGCCCCCGGGGGTGTCGGCGCGGACACTAGCCTCGGGGGCCGGTGTCCAGCGGGTGCGGAGGTGTCGTGACGTCGTCGAACGGGCCGTCGGCCGCCGCCTCGGCCCGGCCGGGGGCGAGCGTGTCGGCCCTGCCCGACCGCAACGAACTGCCCGACCGGGTGTGGACGGTGCCCAACGCGCTGTCGGTGCTGCGGCTGCTCGGCGTCCCGCTGTTCCTCTGGCTGCTGCTGGGCCCGCAGGCCGACGGCTGGGCGGTGATCGTGCTGATGGTCGCCGGCGCCACCGACTGGGCCGACGGCAAGATCGCCCGCGCCCTCGGGCAGTCCAGTCGGCTGGGCGCGCTGCTCGACCCGGCCGCCGACCGGCTCTACATCGTCGCCACGCTGGTCGCGTTCGTGCTGCGCGACGTCGTCCCGCTGTGGGTGGTCGCCGTCCTGGTCGGGCGCGAGCTGGTGCTGGGGCTGGCCCTGCTGGTGCTGCGCGCCCACGGCTACCCGCCGCTGCAGGTGCACTACCTGGGCAAGGCGGCCACGTTCATCCTGCTCTACGCCTTCCCGCTGCTGCTGCTCGCCGACGGCGACGGCCCGGTCGCGACCGTGGTCCAGCCGGTCGCCTGGGCACTCACCGTCTGGGGCGGGGCGCTGTACCTGCTGGCCGGCGCCTTCTACGTCGTCCAGGTCGCCGGGCTGGTCCGCGCCGACCGGGCGGCCCGGTGACGACGGTGCAGCGCGGTGGCGGGCCACGCTCGCTGGGCGCCTCGCTGCTCGACCAGGTGCTGGCCGAGACCCTCGACCCCGCCTACGCCCAGGCCGCGCGGGCCCGGGACGCACGCGCCGCGGGGGAGGAGGCCCCGCCGTCCCGGCGGCGTGGGCAGCTGGCCGTCGCGCTGGTGCTGGCCCTCGCCGGCCTGCTGGCCGCGGTCACCTACGACCAGGCCGCCGCCGGCGAGCAGGGCCGCGAGGAGGTGCGCGCGGCGCTGGTCGCCGAGGTCGAGGGGGAGTCCGGGATCACCGACCGGCTCGCCGCCGACCTCGAGGTGCTGCGGGCCGACGTCGCCGCCGCCCGGGACGACGCGCTGGCCGCCACCGCCGTCGGGCAGCGGGCCCTCGAGCGGCTCGAGACCGCCGAGCTCACGGCCGGGGCCCTCCCGGTCAGCGGCCCCGGCCTGCTGGTCACCCTCGCCGACGCCGGGCCCGACGCCGACGAGGACCCGGTCGGCGGGACGGCAGAGGCCGACCCCCGCGGCCAGGTCCGCGACGGGGACCTGCAGCTGGTGGTCAACGCGCTCTGGGCGTCGGGCGCCGAGGCGGTCAGCATCAACGGCCAGCGGCTGGGCCCGACGACGGCGATCCGCTTCGCCGGCGAGGCGGTCCTGGTCGACTTCCGGCCGGTCACCAACCCGTACCTGGTCAGCGCCGTCGGCGACCCCGCGACCCTGCGCAGCCGCTTCCTGGGCAGCCCCGAGGTCAACGCCCTGGCCGTCATCTCCGAGACCTACGGTCTGCGCTTCGAGTTCGCCCAGGAGGACGAGCTGTCCCTTCCCGCCGGGAGCCCGCCCGTGCTCCGTTCCGCCGTCCCGGTGTCCGAGGCGCCGCCCGTCCCGGCCCCCGAGCCCGCGCCGGGGGGCTGACCGTGATCCCGATCCTCGGCCTGGCCGCCGGCATCCTGCTCGGCCTGGTGTTCGACCCCACCGTGCCGCTGTGGCTGCAGCCCTACCTGCCGATCGCCGTGGTCGCCGCCCTCGACGCGGTCTTCGGCGGCTTCCGGGCCCGCCTCGACGGGATCTTCGACGCCAAGGTGTTCGTCATCTCGTTCGTGTCCAACGTCGTGGTCGCCGCGCTCGTGGTGTTCCTCGGCGACCAGCTCGGCGTGGGCGCGCAGCTGTCCACCGCGGTGGTCGTCGTCCTCGGCATCCGCATCTTCGGCAACGCCGCGGCCATCCGCCGGCACGTCTTCCGGGCATGACCGGCCAGCTGCACGCGGGTCCCGGGCCCGAGGAGACGCCGGTCGGCGCCTCCCCGGCTCCCGAGCCCGAGGGGACGCCGGGTACGGACGCCGGCCCGCCGGGGGACCCCGCCGGCGGACCACCCGGTGAGCAGCCGGACGCGCAGCCGGACGGGCAGCCGGACGGGCAGCCGGACGGGCCGAGCGCCGCCCCGGAGGGCCAGAGGAGACCGCGGCGCCGACGGGACCCGCTGGCCGCGGCGCTGATCGGTGTCCTGACCCTGCTGCTCGGGTTCGCCTTCGCCGTCCAGGTGCGCACCACGGGGACGGGGGAGGCGTACTCCGCCGCCCGCGAGGAGGACCTCGTCCGCATCCTCGACGACCTCGACGCCCGCGAGGACCGGCTGCGCGAGCAGATCGCCGACCAGCGGGCCGCGCTGCGCGATCTCACCAACGACGACAGCCAGTCCGAGGCCGCGCTGCAGGCGGCCGAGGAGCGCGCCGAGGCCCTCGGCATCCTCAACGGCACCGTCGCCGCCCAGGGCCCGGGGCTGCTGATGACCATCCGCGACCCGGAGGGCCGGGTGCGGGTCGCCGACCTGCTCGACGCCGTCCAGGAGCTGCGCGGCGCCGGCGCCGAGACGATGCAGATCGACGGCGTCCGCGTCGGGGTGTCGACGGCGGTCACCGGCGAGCCGGGCGCCCTCCGGGTCGACGGCACCGAGGTGGAGAGCCCCTACGAGGTCCGGGTCATCGGCTCGGCGCAGGACCTGGAGACGGCGATGTACATCCCCGGTGGCGTCGTCGACCGGGTCGGTCGGCAGGGCGGCAGCGTGGAGATCGAGCAGTCCGAGACCGTCGTCGTGGACGCGTTGCGGCCGCTCGACCGCCCTCAATACGCTCAGCCCGACACCGGTGACGGCGACTGACGCCGTGCCGGACCCCCACCCACCCCACCGACCAGGAGCCGCTGCATGACCACGCCCGACGACCGCCGTTACACCGAGCAGCACGAGTGGGTCCTGCTGCAGCCGGGTGGGGGCGAGGGCAGCGTCGTGCGGGTCGGCATCACCGACCACGCCCAGGACGCGCTCGGCGACATCGTCTTCGTGCAGCTGCCCGAGGTCGGTGCCGAGGTCGCCCCCGGCGCCCCCATGGGCGAGGTGGAGTCGACCAAGTCGGTCTCCGACGTCTACGCGCCGGTCGCCGGCGTCGTCGCCGCGGTCAACGAGGCCCTCACCGACGCGCCCGAGACCATCAACGCCGACCCCTACGGCGCCGGCTGGCTGGTCGAGATCACCGTCGCCGGGGACGGCGGCGACCCCACCGCGGAGCTGATGGACGCCGCCGCCTACCAGGCGCTTGTCGAGGCCGGCTGACCCGCGCGCCGGGCCGACAGCAGCGGTCCCCCCGGCCCCGGTGGCGATCACTATGCTGCCGGTCGGGGCGCCGCGGAGCCCGCTGAGCGACCGCTGAGCCTCACCCTGTACGTTCGGTTGACCCTCGGGTCGGCCGCTGGTTCCATGACCCACGGCCCGCCGTGCTCGACGCGGCGACCGACCCGCGACGGGCTGTCCGGCCCGTCGTCCGCCGGCCGCCCACGGCCAGACCCCAGGTCCGCGGCGGAGCCACCCCTGCACCGGAGGAGACAGACGTGCACTGCACTCGTTGTGGCCACAACAACCCCGAGGGCAGTCGCTTCTGCGCGCAGTGCGGCGCGGCGCTGTCCCAGGAGCGGATCGGCGAGTCCACCAGCGTCATCCCCAAGGTGGGTGGCGAGGACTCCGCGGAAACCCCCGAGGTCACCGAGGCCGACGCCCACGCCGGCGCGGTCGAGTCGCTGCCGGCGGGCTCGGCGCTGCTGGTCGTCAAGCGCGGCCCGAACGCCGGCAGCCGCTTCCTGCTCGACCAGGACGTCACCACGGCCGGCCGGCACCCCGACAGCGACATCTTCCTCGACGACGTGACCGTCAGCCGCCGGCACGTGGAGTTCCACCGCGAAGGCGGCGGCTTCTCGGTGCACGACGTCGGCAGCCTCAACGGCACCTACGTCAACCGCGAGCCGGTCGACGTCGCGACGCTGGCCGGGGGCGACGAGGTGCAGATCGGCAAGTTCCGTCTCGTCTACCTGACCGGTCCGCGCACGGGCGAGCCCGCCGGCGCGTGACCCGGCGCGCAGCCAGGGGGACGGGGACGGTGCCGACGACACGGACGGCGGCGTGAACGCGGCGTCCTCGCGCGCCGACGCGTCCGGGGAGCCCGACGGCCCGCACACGCCGCGCCTCACGATCGGCGAGGTGCTGACCGTGCTCCGCGAGGACTTCCCGGATGTCACGATCAGCAAGATCCGGTACCTCGAGTCCGAGGACCTGGTCCACCCGCAGCGCACGCCGTCGGGGTACCGGAAGTTCTCCTCGGCCGACGTGGCCCGGCTGCGGTACGTGCTGGCCGCCCAGCGCGACCAGTACCTGCCGCTGCGGGTCATCAAGGAACACCTTGAGGCCCTCGACCGGGGTGAACCGCTGCCCGGCAGCACGCCCCCGGCCGCCCCGCCGCCCGAGGAGGAGGCCGACACCGGCAGCCTGACCGGCGAGCAGTTCGCGCGGGCGTCGGGCCTGGAGGCCGGGCAGCTGGCCGACTGCGTGCAGTTCGGGCTGCTCACGCGCGACACGGACGGCCGGCACCCCGCGGCCGACCTGCCGATCGCGCGCGCAGCGGCGGGGCTGGCCCGGCACGGCATCGAACCGCGGCACCTGCGCGTCTATCAGAACGGCGCCGAGCGCGAGGCCGGGCTGGTCGAGCAGCTGGTCGCGCCGGTGCTCCGGGCCCGCTCGGAGGAGGCCCGCAACCGGGCCACCGAGAAGCTGCGCGAGCTGGCCGCCCTCTCCGCCCAGCTGCACGGTGCGCTGCTGGAGGCGCGCCTGCGGGATCTCCTGCGCCCCTGACTCGGGCGTACCGTGGTCGGGGTCGGGTATCGGCCGGAGTCCACGGCCCCCGGCGCCGACCCGTCGTCCACCAGCCGCCCCTACCGATCCACCGCCCGTCCCCGGGCCGCAGCTGAGGGAGCCCCACCGTGCAGGAACTCAGAGTCGTCGGCGTCCGGGTCGAGCTGCCCGGGAACCAGCCGATCCTGCTGCTCAAGGAGACGCAGGGTGAGCGGTACCTGCCCATCTGGATCGGTGCGGTGGAGGCGGCGGCGATCGCTTTCGAGCAGCAGGGGGTGCGCCCGGCCCGGCCGATGACGCACGACCTGCTCAAGGACGTCGTCCGTGCGCTCGGCGCGACACTCGAGGCGGTCAACATCACCGAGATGCGCGACGGCATCTACATCGCCGAGCTCGTCTTCGGCGACGACCGGGTGGTCAGTGCACGCCCGTCGGACGCCGTCGCCCTCGCCGTCCGCACCGGCGCGCCCATCTACGGCGCCGAGGAGCTGCTCGACGAGGTGGGGATCGAGATCCCCGACGAGCAGGAGGACGAGGTCGAGAAGTTCCGCGAGTTCCTCGACCAGATCTCCCCGGAGGACTTCGGCGCCGGCTCCGGCTCGGGCGGCAGCGGCCCCGCCTGAGGAAGGACCTCCTGCCCCCCGCCACTCGCGAGCTCGCGGCGGGACCCTGCAGGAGGCCGCCCTCCTCCCCGCCCTCCGCAGGCTCACGGCGGGACCTGGGACGGGTCGCAGAGCCGGCGGGCCTGGGGCGCATGTGACCGCTGTGACGGGCAGGGGCACGTGCGGCGGCTCCCTGCGGATGGCGGGGCGCTCCGGTCAAGGAGCGGGGCCCTGCGCCGATACCCCTCCGATGGGTGAGTGCTGCGACACGCCGCCCTGCTCAGTTGACCCACCCCAGGGCCCGGCTTACGGTCGGCGAACAACAGCGGTGTGACACCGGCGACCCGACGAGCAGCCCCGGCTGCAGCGACCCGAGTCCCGGTCAGCACCGCGGGGAACCGCGGCGTCAGCTGCGGGAGCAGAGGAGGACGCTGACGTGAGCGACCAGAGCAAGGGCTCCCAGGGTCAGCTCTTCAGCGACGCTGCCGTGGGCGCGCCGTCCTACGACGAGGTCGACAGCGACCTGGTCGGGTACCGCGGCCCGACGGCGTGTGCCGCTGCCGGCATCACCTACAGGCAGCTCGACTACTGGGCCCGTACCGGGCTGGTTGCGCCGTCGGTGCGCAGCGCCACCGGCTCGGGCACCCAGCGGCTGTACTCCTTCCGCGACATCCTGGTGCTCAAGGTCGTCAAGCGGCTGCTGGACACCGGCGTCTCGCTGCAGAACATCCGCAAGGCCGTCGACCACCTGCGCAACCGCGGCATCAAGGACCTCGCCAACGTCACGCTCTTCTCCGACGGCGCCACCGTCTACGAGTGCACCTCCGCCGAGGAGGTCGTCGACCTGCTCGCCGGCGGTCAGGGCGTCTTCGGCATCGCCGTCTCCGGCGCGCTGCGCGAGCTGTCCGGTGAGCTCGCCGAGCTGCCCGCCGAGCGCATCGACGGCGCCCCGCTGCACGCCGCGGACGACGAGCTCGCCGCGCGCCGCCGCCGCCGCGCCGCGGTGTAGACGGGGAATCCCCACACGAGGGCACCCGCACACCGCGGGTGCCCTCGCGCATTTCCCGGCGAGATCGCCGATCTCCCACGCGGGAAGCCGCGTAGCCGCGCCACATCGCCGATCTCGCCGCCTGCACAGCCGCTGGTAGCGTCGACGTAATGGCGGACCGTGCCCCTGAGCCCCTGCCCGCACTCGCCGCGCTGGACCCCGCCGGGTCCTTCGCCGCCCGGCACATCGGCCCGCGTCCCGACGAGACGCAGGCGATGCTGGCCGCCGTCGGCCACCCGACGCTGGAGTCCCTGGTCGACGCCTGCGTGCCCGAGGGCGTGCGCGACCGGACGCCGCTGGACCTGCCGCCGGCCGCGGACGAGGCCACCGTGCTGCGGTTGCTGCGCGAGCGCGCCGAGGCCAACGAGGTCTTCACCTCGATGATCGGCCTGGGCTACTCGGGCACGGTCACCCCCGCGGTCATCCAGCGCACCATCCTGGAGAACCCGGCCTGGTACACCGCCTACACGCCCTACCAGCCCGAGATCAGCCAGGGCCGGCTCGAGGCGCTGATCAACTTCCAGACGATGGTCGCCGACCTCACCGGCCTGCCCGTCGCCGGGGCCTCCATGCTCGACGAGGCCACCGCGGCCGCCGAGGCTATGACCCTGGTCCGCCGCGCGGGCCGGGCCAAGGCCGAGGCCGTCTTCGTCGTCGACGAGGACACCCTGCCGCAGACCCTCGCCGTGTTGCGCACCCGCGCCGAGCCGCTCGGCATCCGGCTGCACGTCGCCGACCTCTCCGCCGGCTGGCCCGCCGACCTGCCCGAGGCCGGCGCCTTCGGCGTGCTGCTGTCCTACCCGGGGGCCAGCGGCGCCGTCCGCGACCATCGCGGGCTGACCGCCGCCGCCCACGAGGCCGGGGCCGCGGTCGTCGTCGCCGCCGACCTGCTGGCGCTGACGCTGCTGGAGGCGCCGGGGGAGTGGGGCGCCGACGTCGCCTGCGGCAGCTCCCAGCGCTTCGGCGTCCCCATGGGGTACGGCGGCCCGCACGCCGGCTACCTGTCGGTGCGCGAGGGGCTGGCCCGGCAGCTGCCCGGCCGGCTGGTCGGCGTCTCGGTGGACGCCGACGGCGACGTCGCCTACCGCCTGGCGCTGCAGACCCGCGAGCAGCACATCCGCCGGGAGAAGGCGACCAGCAACATCTGCACCGCCCAGGTGCTGCTCGCCGTCATGGCCGGCGCCTACGCCGTCTACCACGGCGCTGAGGGTCTGACCGCGATCGCCGCCCGGGTGCACCGCAGCGCGCAGACCCTGGCCGGCTGGCTGCGGGCCGGGGGAGTGGACGTCGTCCACGACCGGTTCTTCGACACCGTGCTGGCCCGGGTGCCCGGCCGCGCCGCCGAGGTGGTCGCCGCCGCGGCCGAGCGGCGGATCAACCTGCGGCTGGTGGACGCCGACACCGTCGGCGTCGCCTGCGACGAGACGACGACGGTCGACACCCTCCGCCTGGTCGCCGGGGCCTTCGGGATGAGCGCGGACGACGCGGCGCTGGAGGACGGCGGGGCCGACGCGCTGCCGGCCGAGCTGCGCCGTCGCACCGCGTTCCTCACCCACCCGGTGTTCTCCGCGCACCGCTCGGAGACCGCGCTGCTGCGCTACCTGCGCTCGCTGGCGGACAAGGACCTGGCGCTGGACCGCACGATGATCCCGCTGGGCTCCTGCACGATGAAGCTGAACTCCGCGGTGGAGATGGCCGCGATCACCTGGCCGGAGTTCGCCCAGCTGCACCCGTTCGCCCCGGCCGAGCAGGCCCGCGGGTACCGGCAGCTGATCGACGAGCTGTGCACGGCGCTGGCCGAGGTCACCGGTTACGCCGCGGTCAGCGTGCAGCCCAACGCCGGCTCGCAGGGCGAGTTCGCCGGGCTGCTGGCCATCCGCGGCTACCACCACAGCCGCGGCGAGGCGCACCGCGACGTCTGCCTCATCCCGTCCTCGGCGCACGGCACCAACGCCGCCAGCGCGGTCATGGCCGGCATGCGCGTGGTCGTCGTGGCCTGCGACGAGGCCGGCAACGTCGACGTCGCCGACCTGCACGCCAAGGTCGACCAGCACGCCGACCGGCTGGCCGCGATCATGATCACCTACCCGTCGACGCACGGGGTGTTCGAGGCCGACATCCAGGAGATCTGCGGCGCGGTGCACGACGCCGGCGGGCAGGTCTACGTCGACGGCGCCAACCTCAACGCGATGGTGGGCCTGGCCCGGCCGGGGCGCTTCGGCTCCGACGTCAGCCACCTGAACCTGCACAAGACCTTCTGCATCCCGCACGGCGGCGGCGGCCCCGGCGTCGGGCCGATCGGCGTCCGGGAGCACCTGGTGCCCTTCCTCCCCGGCCACCCGCTGGTGGACACCGGCACGCAGGGTCCCGCGGTCTCGGCCGCACCGTGGGGGTCGGCGGGCATCCTGCCCATCTCGTGGGCCTACGTGCGGCTGATGGGCCCCGACGGGCTCACCCGCGCCACCGAGCACGCCATCCTCGGGGCCAACTACCTCGCCGCCCGGCTGCGCGAGCACTACCCGGTGCTCTACACCGGCGCCGGGGGGCTGGTGGCGCACGAGTGCATCCTCGACATCCGGCCGCTGACCAAGGCCACCGGCATCACCAACGACGACATCGCCAAGCGGCTGGTCGACTTCGGCTTCCACGCCCCGACGATGAGCTTCCCGGTGGCCGGCACGCTGATGGTCGAGCCGACCGAGAGCGAGGACCAGGGCGAGCTCGACCGCTTCGTCGACGCGATGGTCGCCATCCGCGCCGAGATCGAGAAGGTCGTCACCGGCGAGTACGACCGCACCGACAACCCGCTGCGCAACGCCCCGCACACCCTCGCCATGGTGGCGGGGGAGTGGGGGCGGCCGTACCCGCGCGAGGCCGCCGTGTACCCGGTGCCGGGGCTGCGCGGCCGCGGCTACCTGTCCCCGGTGCGCCGCATCGACCAGGCCTACGGCGACCGCAACCTGGTCTGCTCCTGCCCGTCGCCGGAGGCCTTCGCCGAGCCCGAGCCGGCGCCGGGGCCGGTGGCCTCCGTCCCGGACCGCAGCGAGGGTGCACCCGACGACCTGGGGACGGCGGCCGACGCCGTGCCCGCGGGCGCCCAGGCCTGACGAGCCCGACGAGCTGCGGCGTCGGCCCACCGACCGGCGCTGCAGCTGGCACTCGCCTGCGCTCGACCGTTATCCCTAACAACCGATCGCTGACCAGTGACAGGACGGGAACAGCGGTCGGGGCAGGGCCTCTCCGGTCCCGACCGCAGGCAGGACGTCGACACGTCCGGGCGACGCGCCCCGCGATGATCGCCGACGCTGGATGCGGCCGGTCGGTTCAGCCCTTGGCGTACGTCTCGGCCGTCTTGCTCTCGAACTCCAACGCCACGAACGGTTCGTCGCCCACGACCCAGGCGTCGTGGCCGGGTTCGAGACGGTAGGCGTCACCGGCACTGAGGTCGGCCTCGGCGCCGTCGGTCGCGGCGATGTGGATCGTCCCGGAGACGACATAACCGAGGTGCGCCGCCTGACAGGTGTCCGTGCCGGCCACCGGCTTGATGCAGTCCGACCATCTCCATCCCGGTTGGAGGGTGAAACGACCGACGGTGGCGTCGCCCAGGTGGACGACGCCCACGCTCGTCTTGGCCGGGGTCCGCGACTCGTCGGGGTGGTCCATGTTCTTCGTCTCGATGCTGGCCATCGCTGGTCGCCTCCTGCTCACTCGGAGGAGTTGGGATGACCGGGCAGTGTCCCGCGCAGCGCGACCGAACAGGATGCCCCTGCCGCGTCGGGCGAGGATGTCCGGTGCCATGAACTGTCCGCGCTCCGTCCTCGACGGTCAACGGGTGCGGCCGTGGGAGCGCCTCGCCGCGCCGTCATCGGCGCTCGACGGACCGGATCTGCGCTCGGAGTGGCGATCGGGGCGGCCATGAGGACGTCTCGGCCAATACTGCCGTTATCCCCAACAACCATACCAAAAAACGACGAAGAGGAAAAAGACGACGACGATCCGGGCCGGACCCTAGATCTTCCGGAGCAGCACCCGGCGGACCTCGTGGTCGGCCGCCTTCTGCAGCACCAGGCGGGCGCGCGAGCGGGTCGGCGCGATGTTGTCGCGCAGGTTGGGCCCGTTGACCGCCGCCCAGATGCTCAGGGCGGTCTCACGCGCCTGCTCGTCGGTCAGGTCGGCGAAGCGGTGGAAGTAGGCGCTGGTGTCGGCGAACGCCGTCCGTCGCAGGGCGAGGAAGCGCTCCACGTACCAGCGCTGGATGTCGGTCTCCGCGGCGTCGACGTACACGGAGAAGTCGAAGAAGTCGGAGAGGAACACCTCGGGCGCGCGGCCGTCGGCCCGCCGGCCGGCCTGCAGCACGTTGAGCCCCTCGAGCACGAGGATGTCGGGCCGGTCGACGACCTGCCGGGCACCGGGGACGACGTCGTAGGACTGGTGGTCGTACAGCGGGGCGCTGACCTCCCCGCGGCCGGACTTGACGTCGGCCAGGAAGCGCAGCAGCGCCCGCCGGTCGTAGCTCTCGGGGAAGCCCTTGCGCCCGAGCAGCCCGCGCGCCGCTAGCTCGGCGTTGGGCAGCAGGAACCCGTCGGTGGTCACCAGGTCGACCCGCGGGTGGCCGGGCCCGGCCGCCAGCAGGGTCTGCATCAGCCGGGAGGTGGTGCTCTTGCCGACGGCCACGCTGCCGGCCACCGCGATGACGTAGGGCACCTTGGCCGTCGAGTCGCCCAGGAACTCGCTGCGGGCCGCCCACAGCCGCCGGCTGGCCTCGACGTGCAGCCGCAGCAACCCGGCCAGCGGCAGGTAGACCGTCGTCACCTCGTCGAGGTCGATCCGGTCGCCGAGGCTGGCCAGCGACTCCAGCTGCGTCGCGTCGAGAGGCAGCGAGGTGCCCGCCGCGAGCGCCCGCCACGAGTCGCGGTCGAACACCGCGTAGGGCGACACCTGGGGCCGTGCCGCCGCCGTCACGCCACCCGTCCCACTCCGGTCACGGACCCCATCGTGCCGTCCGGCCTCCACGCCTCACCCGCCCGGGTGGGGCAGGGGCGTGCGACCGGCGGTCGAGCGGACGTCGTCGCACCACCCGTCTAGGGTGCCGGTGTGTCCCTGCTCCCGGGCCGGCTCGAGCGCGTCGAGCGGTACTTCGCCGCGGCTCCGCTGCCGGATGCACGCATCGAGTCCGTCGGCGGTCTCGACGTGCCGATCGGCGGCCCGACCTGGCCCTACCCGGCGCGGCCGCGGCCGGGGGAGCCGGTGACCGCGGACGACGTCCGGGCCGCCGTGGCGCTCCAGGAGGCCGCCGGCCTGCCGGTCGCGGTCGAGTGGATCTGCGAGGACGCGCCCACGGTCGAGGCCGCCGTCCGGGCCGCGGGGCTGACCGTGGGCTCCTCGCCGCTGCTGGTGGCCGTGGACCCGGTGGAGCTGCTGCTGCCCTCCGGCGTGCGGCTCTACCTCGTGGGCGCCGACGACCCCGAGCTGCCCCGCTACGAGCGGCTGGCCTCCATCGCCTTCGCCCACCCGGGACCGCGCTCGGAGGCCGACGGTGCCTCGGTCGGCGTGGCCTTCGGCTCGCCGCGCACCGCGGTGCTGCGCGAGCGGATCGCCACCGGCCGCACCGTCATGATGGTCGCGGTGGAGGACGGCGAGCCGGTGGCGGTCGGCACCCACCACCCGGTGGACGTCGGCGGCGCCGAGGTCACCGAGATCGCCGGCGTGGCCACCCTGCCGCGGCTGCGCGGGCGCGGCCTCGGTGCGGGGCTGGCCTCGGCGTTGACCGCGCACGCCCGGGAGACCGCCGAGCTGGTGTTCCTGGTCGCCGGGGACGACGACGTCGCCCGGGTCTACGAGCGGACCGGCTTCGCCCGCCTGGCCACCGTGGGCGTGGCCGACCTCTCCGCCACGGACTGAGCCGCCGTCAGCAGGTCGGCAGCAGGGGCACCGCCGCCGCCGCGGCCGCGTCCAGGGCTGCCCTGGCCCGGTTCCAGCCCACCGACGAGGGCACCTCGCTGAGCAGGACGACCACGCGCCCGCCGACAACGCCCAGCGAGTGCAGGTGCCGCTGGCCGCCGAGGCAGCACATCCAGCCCTGCTTGACCGCGGCGCCGGGCAGCGTGCCGAAGACGCCGAACTCCTGGTCGAAGCCGTCGGAGGCGATCGGGGTGGCCGTGCGCATCCAGCCCAGCAGCGCCTCGGCGTCGTCCGGGTGCGCGATCACCGGCAGCCGGGCGAGGAAGCGGGCCAGGTCGGCGGCGGTCGTGGTCGTCTCGCCCCACTGCCCCCACCTGCGCGGCGGCGCGGTGCCGGTGAGCCCGTACCGCACGGCGACGTCGCGGACGGCCCGGGCGCCGTCGAAGCGCACCCAGACGTCCGAGGCGACGGGGTCGTCGGAACTGCGGATCATCACCTCGAGCTCCGCCCGGTCGTCCGGTGTCAGGGCGACGGTGCCGGTGCGGGCGCGGTGCAGCACGTCCGCGGCGAGGTAGAGCTTGACCAGCGAGGCGGTGGGGAAGGGGCGGTCGGCCAGCTCGCTGCCCGCCGTCCGGGCCAGCACCTGCGCGGTGAGGGCCTCGGCGGCGCGGATCGAGACGTCGGTCCGGCGCTGCTCCTGACGGGCGACGACGACGGCGAAGGTGCCGAGGCCGCCGTGGGCGGCGGTCACCGCGGGGACGATCTCCGCGGGCGTCACGTCGTCGGCCGCTGCTGCCCACCGGGGGACGCCCACCCCGGTGAGCAGCAGCGCGAGCAGCACGACGGACACCACGGCCGACGGCGCGCCCCAGCGGGCCCGCCGTGGCCTGCCCCGGTGTGCCGCAGCCGTCGGCATGCCGCCATGGTGCCCGGCTCAGGTGACGGGTAGGAAAATTCTCAAGCACCGGCTGTGTGTCCGGAGCGCTGCGCGTCCGGCCCGTCGCGGTGCGGCACGAGACGGGGCCGTTCAGCTCTGCTCGTAGGTGGCGACCAGCACAGCACGGGCGAGGGTGTGGCTGAACAGGTTGAAGCCGAGGAAGGCGGGGGAGGCCTCCGGCGGCACGTCGAGCCGGTCGACGTCCACGGCGTGCACCGTGATGAAGTAGCGGTGCGGCCCGTGGCCGGCCGGGGGAGCGGCGCCCACGTACCCGGGGAAGCCGGCGTCGTTGCGCAGCTGGACCGCACCCTCCGGCAGCCCGGAGCCCTGCTGGTCGCCGGCGCCGCTGGGCAGCTCGGTCACCGACACCGGGATGTCGGCCACGGCCCAGTGCCAGAAGCCGCTGTGGGTGGGGGCGTCGGGGTCGTAGACGGTGACCGCGAAGCTCCTGGTGCCCTCGGGGAAGCCGGACCAGGACAGCTGTGGCGAGCGGTCCTCGCCGCCGGCGCCCATGACCCCGCTCACCTGGGGCCGCTCCAGCGGCGCGCCGTCGGTGACGTCGGTGCTGGTCACCTGGAAGCTGGGCACCTGCGGCAGGAAGTCGTAGGGGCTGGGCGGCGTCGGGCGGTCGGCCATGGACGGGCTCCTCGGGTCTCGCGGGGGACGGCGGGGACGAGTGCCCCCTCGCCGACCCTAGGCAGCCGGGCCCGGGTGCGCTCGGCGGGTCGCCCACCCCGGTGAACAGCGCGTTTCCCGGCGCGGCACGCCCCCGCGGACGCCGGTAGCGTCGGGGAGTGCTCGGTCTCCCCGGCTCGATCCGTGCCTGCCTCTTCGACCTCGACGGCGTCCTCACCCGGACGGCGACGGTCCACATGGCCGCCTGGAAGCGCACCTTCGACGAGTTCCTGCGGTCCCGCGACCCCGGGGCGGCCGAGTTCACGCAGGCGGACTACAACCGCCACGTGGACGGCAAGCCGCGGCTCGACGGGGTGCGCGACTTCCTGGCCAGTCGCGGCATCACGCTGCCCCAGGGGACGCCGGAGGACCCGCCGGACGCCGCGACGGTGCACGGGGTGGGCCTGCGCAAGAACCAGCTGGTGCACGCCGAGCTCGCCGCGCACGGGGTCGAGGTCTACCCCGGCTCGATCCGCTACCTGCGGGCGGCCAAGGAGGCCGGCCTGGCCACCGCGGTGGTCACCGCGTCGCGCAACGGCGGGGAGGTGATCGAGGCCGGCGGCTTCGCCGACCTCATCGACGCCCGGGTGGACGGCGAGGTCGCGGCGGCGCAGGGGCTGCGCGGCAAGCCCGCCCCCGACACCTTCCTGGCCGGGGCCCGCGCGCTGGGCGTGCCGCCGGCGGAGGCGGTGGTGTTCGAGGACGCGCTGGCCGGGGTGGCCGCGGGCCGGGCGGGCGACTTCGGCTACGTCGTCGGCGTGGACCGGGTCGGGCAGGCTGATGCGCTGGCGGCGTCCGGTGCGGACGTCGTCGTCCAGGACCTCGCCGAGCTGCTGGAGGAGGGGTCGTGACCGAGGGCCGGCCGCACTTCCCGATCGAGCCGTGGTCGCTGACCGAGACGGGGCTCGACCACGCCTCCCTCGCCGTCCACGAGTCGGTCTTCGCGCTGTCCAACGGGCACATCGGCATGCGCGGCTCGTTCGAGGAGGGCGAGCCGGTCGTCGTCCCGGGCACCTACCTCAACGGCTTCTTCGAGGAGCGGCCGCTGCCCTACGCCGAGGTCGGGTACGGCTTCCCCGAGCAGGGGCAGACGGTCGTCAACGTGACCGACGGCAAGCTGGTGCGGCTGCTGGTCGGGGACACCCCGCTGGACCTGGCCTACGGCGAGATCGTCGAGCACCGCCGCACCCTGGACCTGCGTCGCGGCCTGCTGCGCCGTCACACCGAGTGGCGCTCGCCGAACGGCCGGGTGGTGACCGTGACCAGCACCCGGATGGTGTCGCTGCGCCGCCGCTCGATCGCCGCCATCGAGTACACCGTCGAGTGCACCGACGGTCAGGGCGACCTCTACATCGCGCTGCAGTCGGACCTGCTCGCCAACGAGCCCGTGGGCAGCGGCTCGGAGGCCGACGATCCCCGTGCGGCCGCGGCGCTGGCCCGCCCGCTGGTGAACGAGATGGCCGTGGCCCGCGGCCAGCGCGCGGTGCTGGTGCACCGGACCGCGCGCAGCCGGCTGCGGATGGCCGCCGGCATGGACCACGTCATCGACGTGCCCGACACCTCCACGGCCGACATCGAGGCCACCGACGACCTCGCCCGCTTCACTCTCGCCGCCCGGCTGCCCCAGGGCTCGTCGGTGAAGCTGGTCAAGTACCTCTCCTACGGCTGGTCCTCCCGGCGCTCGGCGGCGGCGCTGCGCGACCAGGTCGAGGGCGCGCTGGCGACGGCCAAGCTGGCCGGCTTCGAGCGGCTGCTGCGCGAGCAGCGCGAGGTGCTCGACGAGCACTGGCAGCACGCCGACGTCGAGATCGAGGGGGACGACGAGCTCCAGCAGGCCGTGCGGGTGGGCGTCTTCCACCTGCTGCAGGCCGGTCTGCGCGCCGAGCGCCAGCCCATCCCCGCCAAGGGCCTGACCGGCCCGGGCTACGACGGGCACACCTTCTGGGACACCGAGACCTACGTCCTCCCGGTGCTCACCTACATCGCACCGGCAGCCGCCCGCGACGCGCTGCGCTGGCGGCACTCGACCCTGGAGCTGGCCCGCGAGCGGGCCCGGGTGCTCGGCCTGGAGGGTGCGGCCTTCCCGTGGCGGACGATCCGCGGCGAGGAGACCTCCGGGTACTGGCCGGCGGGGACGGCGGCCTTCCACATCAACGCCGACATCGCCGACGCCGTCGTCCGGTACCACAACGCCACCGGCGACGAGGAGTTCGACCGTGACCACGGCGCCGAGCTGCTGATCGAGACCGCCCGGCTGTGGGCCTCGCTGGGCCACTTCGACGACGAGCACGGCTTCCGCATCGACGGCGTCACCGGCCCGGACGAGTACACCGCCGTCGTGGACAACAACGTCTACACGAACCTCATGGCGCAGCGGAACCTGCGCGAGGCGCTCGAGGCCGTGAAGCGCCAGCCCGACGTGGCCGGCCGGCTCGGCGTCACCGGGGACGAGACCGCCTGCTGGGACCGGGCCGCCGCGCTCATGGCGGTGCCCTACGACACCCGGCGCGGGGTGCACATGCAGTCCGACGCCTTCACCCACCACGAGGAGTGGGACTTCGAGGCCACGCCGCCCGAGCGCTACCCGCTGCTGATGCACTACCCCTACTTCGACATCTACCGCAAGCAGGTGGTCAAGCAGGCCGACCTGGTGATGGCGCTGCACCTGCGCGGGGACGCCTTCACCCTCGAGGAGAAGGCCGCCGACTTCGCCTACTACGAGGCGCGCACGGTGCGTGACTCCTCCCTGTCGGCCACCCAGCAGGCCGTGGTGGCCGCCGAGACCGGGCACCTGGCGCTGGCCTACGACTACTGGGGCGAGGCCACGCTCACCGACCTGCAGAACCTGCACGGCAACTCCGGGCACGGCCTGCACATCGCCTCGCTGGCCGGCGGCTGGACGGTCGCCGTCGCCGGGTTCGGCGGGATGCGCGACCACGACGGGCGGCTGACGTTCGCCCCGCGGCTGCCCGACCGGATCACCCGGCTGCGCTTCCGGCTCAACTACCAGGGCCGGCTGCTGGTGGTCACCGTGACGCCGACCGAGGCCAGCTACCGCCTCACCGAGGGGGATCCGCTCGACGTCCACCACCACGGGCGGCGGCTCACCGTCACCGAGGACGAGATCAGCGCCGAGATCCCGCCCGCGCCCGAGGTCGGGCCGGTCTTCCAGCCCCACGGCGTGGCCCCCCGGCGGCGCGGGCGGCGCTGAAAGAGGACCCCCTGCCCGCCGCCACTCGCAGGCTCGCGGCGGGACCCTGCAGGGGGCCGGCAGGCCCGGGACGGGGGAGTTAGCCCAGCAGCCACCAGCCGCCGAGCAGCAGCGCGCCGACGTCGACGAGCAGGAACAGCCCGACCCAGAGCACGGCCGGCAGGCGGGTGAGGCGGGCCAGCTGGTCGGCGTCGGAGTCCGGTGCCGCGCGGCGCCGCCGCGCCCGCTGCAGCTCCAGCACCGTCTTCGGGGCGGCCAGCAGCAGGAACCACGTGCCGGCCGCGGCGAAGGCGGCCTGCGCGGACGGCGGGAGCCACCCGGTGACGGCGAGGACGACGGCGCCGGTGGCCAGCACCGCCCACAGCCCGTACCAGTTGCGGATCTGCACCAGCAGCAGCGCGAGCAGGCCCAGCAACGCCCAGAGCAGCCCGACCGCGTGCCCGGCCGCCAGCAGCGCGGCCGCCCCCAGCCCGAACAGCGCCGGGCCGGTGTAGCCCGCGGCGCAGGTGAGTACCATGCCCGGCCCGGTCGGCCGCCCCGCCGACACGGTCAGCCCGGAGGTGTCCGAGTGCAGCCGGATGCCGGCCAGCCGGCGGCCCGCGGCGAGGGCCACCAGACCGTGCGCGCCCTCATGGGCGATGGTCACGACCGTGCGGGCCGGCCGCCACAGGGCAGGGGCGAGGACGACGGCGGCGGCCGCCACCAGTGCGCCCACGAGGACCGCCGTCGGCAGCTGGGGGAGGGGAGTGGTCACACGGGCCCAGAGCTCCTCGACGGCATCCACGCCGAGGAGTGAACCGCACGCGGCTGTGAACCACGCCGGGCCGGACACGGTCCCGCGCGGCGTGCCGGCCGCCGATGACGAAAGGCGACGGCGGCCGGAGCAACCGCCTCCCCACTCTTCATTTTGCCGTTATCCCTAACATAACTATAATAAACTTGTTTTTAGGAACCCAGGCAGTTGTCACAAAACCATTGCGTCGGGCCATCGCGATTCTGGTCTGCTGCTGACCTGCTCGTCCGGCGGATCGACCGACGGTAGGGGAGTGGCGCCGGCATCTTTGCGATCTCCGTGCTCAACACTTGAGCCTCGTGCTCGGAGAAGGGATCGCTCGGCACATACGCCTGCGTCCTGACTATGAGGAGCCGCCGCACTGACGCTCAGCGGGACGTTTCGTCAGGTGAGCGCGTTGCCGTCGGGGGCCTTCACGTGGGCGATGCGCCGGCCCCACGGCATGTCGTCGGCCGGCGCCAGCGCCCGACCACCGTGGGACTCGACCTGGGTGCGAGCGGCGTCGACGTCGGGTACCTCGATGTTGAGCGGCACTCGGCCGGTCGATGCTTCCTCGGTCGCACCGTCAGAGACGATGCTGAGCTTGGAGTGGCCGACCCGCAGGCCGAGGTAGAACGTCGGTTTGTCGTCCGGCATCCGGCTGGTCTCCGTCGCGCCGGCAATGCCGGCGTAGCAGTGCGTCAGGCGCTCGAGGTCGTGCGTAACGATCATCGGGGTGACGCTGCTGGGCGCGGAGTTTCTCTCGGTGAGGACGTCGACGGGTGAACGCTCGCGCGCTGGAGAACCCATCGGTCGCTGCTCACAGTGCCGGCGTCGTGGACGACCAGGAACCACGTGCACCCGGTGCGCGCGACGGCCGCGCCGATGTGCGACGGGCTGGTGGAGGGGCGGGGCTGCTCAGCGACGGATCGCGCGCAGTGACGTCACGTGACGAAAAGGGTGCGGAGAGAGTGACCGACCAATTCCCACCTCACCTTAGCCAGACTTAGTCATACCCTGGGTGCATGTCCACGACCGTCAACGTCCATGAGGCGAAGACCCACCTCTCGAGGCTCCTCGAGGCCGTCGAGGCGGGGGAGGACGTCGTCATCGCGCGGGCCGGCAAGCCGATCGCCCGGCTGGTGCCGGCGACCGTGCGGACCGAGCCGCGGAGGCCTGGAGCATGGCGGGGCCGGGGATGGATGGCGGACGACTTCGACGAGACGCCCGAGGAGCTGATCGCCGCCTTCCACGGTGACGCCGACTCGTGACGCTGCTGTTGGACACGCACGTCTTGCTGTGGTGGCTGTTCGGCGACCCGCGGCTGACGCCGACGATGCGGGAGGCGATCGCGGACCCGAGGTCGACGGTCCTGGTGTCAGCGGTGACGGCGTGGGAGATGGCGATCAAGGCCGCGGTGGGCAAGCTCGCCGTCCCTAATCGCCTGACCCAGCAGCTGGACCAGGAGGGTTTCGAGGCACTGCCGGTCACCGTCGAGGACGGCCTGGCAGCCGGCGCGCTGCCGAGACACCACAGCGACCCGTTCGACCGCATGCTCATCGCCCAGGCCGCGCGCCGGCGGTTCGTCTTGGTCACGGCGGACCGTCGTTTCGCTGGCTATGACGTGCGGACCCTGTCGTAGCCAAGTTTCAGCGGAGGAGACCTTCCGCCCAGTTACTTGACATAATGTGCATTATCGGCGTTGACCCTCAGGCGGCCGAGAGGGGTTGCGGGCGCCGACCGGGCCGACGGACATTCCGGTCGGTCAGGACGCACACTCGGCACGATGCACGATGTCTCGTCGACCGGTGCGTCGACCGGTGCGTCGACCGGTGCGTCGACCGGTGCGTCGACCGGTGCGTCGACCGGTGCGTCGACACGGCGGCGGCGACACGGCGGCGGCGACACGGCGGCGGCGACACGGCGACGGCTTACCGCCGCGTCAGCTCGACGACCGGTTGGCTCGACGTCGGGTCAGCTCGACGACCGATCGGCTGATCGATCGATCGGTTCGGCGACCCGTCGCTGCGTCGTCCTGGCGATGCCCGTGCCGTTCGTTCGCTCGGTCCTCCGGCCCGGCCGCCGGCCGTCGCACGTTGCCCGACGCCGCGATCTACCCACAGCCACACCGGGCGCCCGCCATCGCCCCTCTCGGGCGCCACTTCCCCGGTCTCCTCGTCTCCTCTCCCCTCACCCATCCGTCATTCCGTCACGGTGACGGAATGACGGATGGGTGAGGAGCTCGACGGGCGGACTGTGCAGGGGCTGCCTAGGGTCGGTGACATGCAACTCCGACGCCCGATCGCTGCCCTGATGACTGCCCTGGCGCTGTTCGGCGGCGGCGCCACGATGACCGCCTGTCAAGCAGCCGGGCAGGACCAGAACGACGGCAGCACCGATGAGAACGTGCCGCCGAACGTCGAGACCGACGAGGAATCCGACCCGTCGCAGGACAACGTGCCCGACCTGTCCGACCCCGAGGACGGCGTCGAGCAGGGCAACGGCAACGACGACGCCGACGACGGCTGATCCGCCGGGCCGGTGCGGTCAGCCGGCGGCGCGCTCGGAGACCCAGAGCCTGTCGAGCCGGCCGGTCGACCGCACCAGGTCCTGCAGGGAGCGTTCCAGTTCGGCCTTGGTGTGCCGCTCGCCGAGCAGGGTCTGCACGTCCTCGATCGCGCAGCGCAGCTGGTACAGCCGGTCCTGCAGCCCGTCGAGCTCGGCGCGGGTGACCAGCACCACGTCACCGGACAGCCCGGCCTTCGCCGTCGCCGAACGCTGCTCGTAGGCGCGCTGCCGGCAGGCCTGACCGCAGTACTGGCGCGGCCGCCCCACCGACCCCTGCTGGGGCAGCACCCGGCGACACCAGCCGCAGCGGCGCTCGCTGCCACTCCCCTTCCGCGGGCTGGGCAGCCCGGTCTCGGTCGTTGCCTCCTCGTCGATCATCCGGATCGTGTCTCGCTCTGCCACGCTGGGCACCGTAGACGCCGGTACCGACAGAACCGCGGGACACGCCCGGTGCGCGCCTGCGGGAGGTCCCGATCAGCGTCTGGACCAGCGGCGTTAGCGTGTCGGCGTGGCCTCGGTCCGGTATGCGTTCCTCGACGGGCCCACTCCCCTCGCGATGGCCCACCGGGGCGGGGCGATCGAGCACCTGGAAAACTCCATGCCGGCCTTCGAGGCCTGCGTGGCGATCGGCTACCGCTACCTCGAGACCGATGTCCGGGTGACCGCCGACGGCGTGCCGGTCGTCTTCCACGACCCGACCCTGGACCGCGTCACCGACCGCTCCGGACGGGTCGATCAGCTCACCTGGGCCGAACTGGCACCGGCGCGGATCGGCGGGCGGGAGCCGATCCTGCGGCTCGAGGAGCTGCTCGGCGCCTGGCCCGACGTGCGGTTCAACCTCGACATCAAGGCCCCCGGCGTCGTCGCCCCGCTGGCCCGGACCGTGCGCCGGCTGGGCGTCGAGGACCGCATCTGCCTGGGCTCGTTCTCCGACGCCCGGGTCGCCGCGGCCCGCCGGGTGTTCGGGCCCTCGGTGTGCACCTCGCTGGGACCGCGTGGGGTGGCGGCGCTGCGGCTGTCCTCCTACTCCCCCCGCGCCGCCGGGCTGGTGCGCATCCCCGCCGGCTGCGCGCAGGTGCCGCTGCAGCTGGGGGGCCGGGCGCTGGTCGACGAGCGCTTCATCACCGCGGCGCATGCCCGCGGGCTGCAGGTGCACGTCTGGACGGTGGACACCGAGGAGGAGGCCACCGCCGTCCTGGAGCTCGGGGTGGACGGCGTGATGACCGACCGCCCGGCGATGCTCCGCGGCCTGCTGGAGCGCCGCGGCCAGTGGGTCCCGCGGTGAGCGCGGCCGTCCCGGGCGGCGTCGTCCCCGGCGACATCCCGGCATGACCAGCGCCTGCTGGACGACCCCGATCACGGCTGACACCCTGCGGCCGTGACGACCGCCGCCACCACCGGGCCGACCAGCCCCGCTGCCGACCGCGCGCTGCGCCGCGAGCGGTTCGGCTGGTACTCCTACGACTGGGCGATGTCGGTGTTCAACACCAGCGTCACCACGGTCTTCCTCGGGCCCTACCTGACGGCAGTCGCCGAGGAGGCGGCCGGCCCCGACGGCCGGCTGGGCTTCCTGGGCCTGTCCATCCCGCCGGGCAGCTGGTTCTCCTACGTGCTGTCGGCCTCGGTGCTGCTGCAGGTCCTCGTGCTGCCGCTGACCGGCGCCGTGGCCGACCGCACGGGGCGCAAGCGCGAGCTGCTCGCCGGGTTCGCCGCGCTGGGGGCCCTGGCCACGACGGCGCTGTACTTCGTCGCCGACGGCCGCTACCTGCTCGGCGCGGTCCTGTTCATCCTGGCCAACATCAGCTTCGGCGCGGCCACCGTCGTCTACTACTCGTGGCTGCCCACCCTGGCCGCGCCCGACGAGCGGGACGCCGTCTCCAGCCGCGGGTGGGCGTTCGGTTACGTCGGCGGCGCCCTGCTGCTCGCCGTCCACCTGGGGCTGGTGCTCGGGGCGCCGTCCCTGGGGCTGACCACCGGCGAGGCGGTGCGGATCTGCCTGGCCACCGCGGGCCTGTGGTGGGGGGCGTTCACCGTCTTCACCGTCTCCCGCCTCCGCAACCGGCCGGTGCGGGAGGCGGCCGGGCGGCCACGCAGCGGCTTCCGTCAACTGGCGACGACGATGCGCGAGATGCGGGCCTTCCCGCTGACGTTGTGGTTCCTCGGCGCGTACCTGCTGTTCAACGACGGGGTCCAGACCGTCATCTCGCTGTCGGCGACCTACGCCACCGAGGAGCTGGGCCTGGAGCAGTCGGTGCTGACCGGCGCGATCCTCATGGTGCAGGTGGTGGCAATCGCCGGCGCGCTGGGCCTGGGCCGGCTGGCCGCCCGCTACGGCGCCAAGCGGACCGTCCTCGGCGCCCTGGTGGCGTGGATCGGCGTCCTGCTCGCCGCGTTCTTCCTGCAGGCCGGCGCGGTCGGGCAGTTCTACGCCCTCGCCGCCGTCATCGGGCTGGTGCAGGGCGGCACCCAGGCGCTGTCCCGGTCGCTGTTCAGCCAGCTCATCCCGGCCGGCAAGGAGGCCGAGTACTACGGCTTCTACGAGATCAGCGACCGCGGCACCAGCTGGCTGGGCCCGCTGGCCTTCGGGCTGACCTACCAGCTGACCGGCTCCTACCGGCTGGCGATCGTCAGCCTCGTCGTCTTCTTCGTGGCCGGCTTCGCCGCGCTGGCGGCGCTGCCCATCCGCCGCGCGGTCGTCGCGGCGGGCAACACCCCACCGGAGCGTCTGTGAGCGAGCCGGCGAGGTCACCGACGAGCAGAGCACCCCGTGGCACGGGGCCGACGAGCGCCGGCGAGACGGTCGTCGTCGCCGGCGCCGGACGACGGGGACGCCGACGTGCACTACCAGGTGCTCTGCCGGCGCCACCACGTGCTGGGCCAGCTGGGGCCGACGGCGGCCGGTCCGGGCCAGCTGGCGCTGCGCTGAACTCGGTCGAACCGCGGGCCTCGGCGTCCTCCTCCCCCGGTGTGCTCACGGCCGCCAGGGTGCCCGGGGAGCGGCCCGGGCTCACCCGGAGGGGGGTCGCTGAGCGTCGCCATACCACCCCATGCGATGATTCGGGACCGATTCCGCGGAATCTCTCCGCGAACTCTGTCGTTGGTCCTCTTGATCCCGCCGTGCAGTGGGTAGACCCCTGCTGCGACGGTGAGTCCGGACTGACACCACCAGCACGAGAGGACGGTGTGCCATGGGCGAGCGTTCCCTGCGGGGCAGCCGACTGGGCAGCGTGAGCTACGAGACCGAGCGGAACACCGCGCCGATCGAGCGGCAGTACGCGGAGTACCGGTGCCCGTCGGGTCACCTGTTCACCGTGCCCTTCGCGGACGACGCCGAGCTCCCCGACACCTGGGAGTGCAAGTTCGACGGGGCGGCCGCCAAGCTGGTCGGTGGCACCGAGCCCGCGCCCAAGAAGGTCAAGCCCCCGCGGACGCACTGGGACATGCTCCTGGAGCGCCGCTCGGTGGAGGACCTCGAGGAGGTCCTGGCCGAGCGCCTCGAGGTGCTCCGCGGGCGGCGGACCCGCGCCAGCTGACACAGCCGCCCGACGGCACGCAGAACGGCCCCGGTGGGATCCCCACCGGGGCCGTTCTGCGTCCCCGGTCGATACGAGCTCCCGACCTCAGCGGTCGATCACGGGACCGGTGCCGGCGACACGCGCCGACACGCCGTGCGCCCGGCAACAACCCCATGATCAACGGTGTGTGGACGGGGGGTCCCCCCAACGGCATGAGGCGGTTCAGGGGCGCTCGTCGCGCACCAGCTCGTCCCGCACGACCTCGCCCTCGATGACCAGCGGCCGCCCCGCGCGGTAGGCGTGCGCGCCGGCGCCGGACGGGCCGCCCAGGGGCCCCTCCGCGCGGGCGCTGCGCACCCGCACCGGCCCCCGCAGCTCGACCGGCAGCCGGGCGGCCACCGTGCGGCCGAGCAGGCCGCGGACCAGGAAGCGCGTCGGCGGCAGCAGGCACAGCAGCCCGACGACGTCCCCGAGGAAGCCGGGCAGCACCATCAGCAGCCCGCCGACGGCGATCAGCCCGGCGTCCCCCAGTGCCCGCCCCGGGGCCCGGCGTTCGCGGGCTCGCTCCCGCAGCTCGGCCAGCGCCCGGCTGCCCTGCCGGGCCAGCAGAGCCCAGCCCAGCGCGGTGGTGGCCAGGGTGGCCAGCACCGTCCACCCCACGCCGATCCACGAGGCGACCAGGACGAGGACGACGACCTCGGCCAGCGCCCACAGCCCCACCAGCACGCGCACGCGGTGTCCCACGGCTCTCCTCCCGCCCGCACACCCCGGCGGCCCCGGGGTCCGCCTACCGGACCCCGGTCGACCGCCCGCCGTCGCGGACACGTCCCGGCACGGGGCGGCGGACCCGGCCCGGCAGCCGGTCGGCCAGCCGGTCCTGCAGGCCCCACCAGGTGACCCGTACCAACGCCTCCTGAACGATCGAGCGGCTCATCTTGCTCCGCCCGAACGCGCGCTCGGTGAAGGTGATCGGCACCTCCACCACCCGGGCGCCGGCGCGGACCGCCCGCCACGCCCAGTCGACCTGGAAGCAGTAGCCCTGGCTGGCGACGTCGTCGAAGGGCAGCCGGTCGACCAGCTCGCCGCGCACCGCCCGGAACCCACCCGTCGCATCGGCCAGGGGCAGCCGCAGCGACCACCGCGTCCACAGGTTGCCCGCGCGGGAGAGCAGCAGCCGGTGCACCGGCCAGTCCTCCACCCGGCCGCCGCGCACGTACCGCGAGCCCAGCACCAGGTCGGCGCCCGCCAGTGCCGCCAGCAGGTCGGGCAGCTGCTCGGGGTGGTGCGAGCCGTCGGCGTCCATCTCGACCAGGACGTCGTAGCCGCGCTCGCGGCCCCACCGGAAGCCGGCGACGTAGGCCGGTCCCAGGCCGGCCTTGGTGGTCCGGCGCAGCACGTGCACCCGCGGGTCGAGGGCGGCCAGCTTCTCGGCCAGCTCGCCGGTGCCGTCGGGCGAGCCGTCGTCCACCACGAGGGCGTGCGCGTCCGGGACCGCCGCCTGCAGCCGCTCCAGGATCGGCTCGAGGTTCTCCACCTCGTCGTAGGTGGGGACGACGACCAGCACCCGCGGCGCGGTCACGCCGTCCCCGTGCGCGCCCGGCGGCGCAGCGCGGGCGCGGCGACCACCAGCAGCGCCCCGACCCCCAGCGCGCTCAGCAGCCACTCCGGGCCTGCCCCCAGCCGCTCGGCGAGGGTGCTGGAGTCCCGCTGGGCGATCTCCTCGACGAAGACGGCGGACTCGAACAGCCCCGAGGAGGCGGCCAGCGAGCCGTCGGGGGCGATGACCGCCGAGATGCCGCTGGTGGAGGCCAGGGCTACCGAGCGTCCGAACTCCACCGCGCGGACGCGGGCCGCGGCGACCTGCTGCTCGCTCTCGGCGCTGTACCCGAAGGTGGCGTTGTTGGTCTGGACGACGAGCATCCCGGCACCCGCGCGGACGGCGTCGAGCACCAGACCGTCGTAGACCACCTCGAAGCAGATCACGTCGGCGATCCGGGCGCCGCCCACCTCCAGCAGGCCGACCTCGTCCCCGGCGGCGAAGTCGCGGCGCACCAGGTCGACCTTGTCGCTGAACAGGCGGAAGAAGTCGCGGGCCGGGATGTACTCGCCGAAGGGGACCGGATGGCGCTTGACGTAGGTGTCCCCCGGCCCCGTCTCGGGGTCCCAGACGATCGCGGTGTTGCTGATGAACTCCCCCGGGCCGTCGACGACCGCCCCCACCAGGATCGGTGCGCCGATCGCGTCGGCGGCCCGGCTGATCTCCCGGGCGGCGTCGGCGTTGCCGTAGGGGTCGATGTCGGAGCTGTTCTCCGGCCACACGACGAGGTCCGGCTGCGGCTGCTCCCCGGCGGCGACTGCCTCGGCCAGGCCGATCGTCTGGTCGACGTGGTTGTCCAGGACCGCACGGCGGCGCTCGTTGAACTCCAGGCCCGGCTTCGGCACGTCGCCCTGCACCACCGCGACCGTGCGGGTCGGCCCGCCCGCGGTCAGCGAGGAGCCGGGCAGCGGCAGCCAGGCCAGCCCGCCCAGCGCCGGGACGGCCAGCGCGCCCAGGGCGGCGAGCGCCGCGGCACGCCGTCCCCCTCGGTGCAGGCGCAGGACGGCGGCGGCCAGCAGCGTGCCGGTGAGCGCGATCGCGAAGCCGACCAGGGGCACCCCGCCGTACGCGGCGAACGCCAGGAACGGGCCCTCGGTCTGGCTCAGGCCCAGCCGGCCCCACGGGAACCCGCCGAAGGGGAACCGGCCGCGCAGCGCCTCCTGGCCCACCCAGAGGGCCGCCGCCCACAGCGGCCACAGCGGCAGCCGGGACGTGGCGGCCGTCGCCGCGCCGAGGAGGGCGACGTAGGCGGCCTGCGACATGGCGAGGGCCAGCCACGGCAGGGCGCCGACGAAGATGCCGCTCCAGGACAGCAGCGGCACGAAGAACGTCAGGCCGGCCACCAGGCCCAGCCAGGCCCCGGAGCGGGCGCGCTGCCCGTGGACGGCCAGCGCCAGGGCGGCCGGACCGAGCGGTGCCAGCAGCGGCAGCGAGGAGCCGGGGAAGGCCAGCAGGAGCAGCACGCCGGCGAGGACGGCCAGCAGCGTGCGCCACGGCAGGCGCCACCGGGACGCGGCGGCGGGGGCCCGGCCGGAGGACCCGGCGGGCCGCTCGAGGGTGCCGGTCGGCGTCGCTGACGGCACCTGTGCCTCCCGTGCACCCGTGCGGCCGGGAGCTCCCGGCCGCTGGTCCGCCCCCGCGCCGGTCGGACGGGGTCGCGACCACCGGCGGCGACGCCGGTGGTCCGCGACCCAGCATCCCATCCCGTCGCGGACTTGCCGACGACCCGTTCGGGGTCACCTGTCCGTGCCGGAACCCGGTGCGCGCCGACGGCGGTCGCGGCCCGGCCGTCGCGCCCCGGGGCCGGCCGGCCGGTCGCTGGTCGCGAGGGGCGGGTCGTTGTCCGGGTGCACGGGGCCGGGCGGACCTCCGCCGGGTGCCCGGCGCGCGCCGCCTCCGGTCAGCCGCC
The DNA here is from genome assembly GCF_002802985.1 of Geodermatophilus chilensis. Classification (GTDB taxonomy): domain Bacteria; phylum Actinomycetota; class Actinomycetes; order Mycobacteriales; family Geodermatophilaceae; genus Geodermatophilus; species Geodermatophilus chilensis. Next base: position 27,880 of record NZ_NVPT01000021.1, read on the forward strand.
GGCGCCCGACGGCCCGGGCTGCGGCCGGGGCGACGCCCGTCCGCGTGGCCGGGGAGCCCGCACGACTGGTCCGGAGGAGCTGGCACCGGTGCCCCCGGGTGGAACTGCAGGCACTGTAAGGAACGTGCCACCGGGGTCCGACGCCCCCGCGGACCGTGTGACGGACCGTGACCTGTTCGTGCCCTACGCGGCGGGGTCGCCGACCGGGGCGCCGTCCACCAGCAGCCGGCGGCAGGCGGGCCGGCCCCGCCCCGCGAGGACCGCCGAGAGCGTCTCCGCCGTCGCCCACAGCGCCAGGTCCGCCGGCGCGCCGATCGCCAGCGGCCCCGGCGGGTGTTCCGCGCGGGCGGCGTGCCAGCCGCCGTGCGTGGCCGCGTCGAAGGCGTCGAAGGGGCGCAGCCCCGACATCGGCGTGCGGTGGTCGACCGCCGCGTGCACCCCGCCCCACGGGTCCAGCGGGGTGACCGGGGCGTCGCTGCCCAGCGCGAGCGGGACCCCGGCGTCGGCCAGGTCGGCGAACGGGTTGGTCGCCAGTGCCCGCTCCACACCCAGCCGCTCGGCGTACATCCCGGCGTCCCCACCCCAGGCCGCGTCGAAGGCCGGCTGCACGCTGGCGACCATCCCCCAGTCCCGCAGCCGCTCGACGGCCGCCGGGGACACCATCTCGACGTGCTCGAGGCGGTGCCGGCACGCGCGCACCGCGGCCCGGCCGAGTTCGGCGACGACCACGCCGACCGCGTCGAGCACCTGGTCGACGGCGGCGTCCCCGATGACGTGGAAGCCGGCCTGCACGCCGGCGCGGGTGCAGGCCCGCACGTGCTCGACCAGGGACGCCGTCTCGAAGCGCAGGTGCCCGGTCGTCTCGGGTCGGTCACTGTAGGAACGGCTCAGCGCGGCGGTGTGCGAGCCGAGCGCGCCGTCGCAGAACAGGTCCCCGCCAGCACCGGCCAGGCCCAGCTCGCGCACCAGCTCCAGGCCACCGCGCTCGGCGAGCTCGCCCCAGTAGCCGAGCACCCGCGGTCCGGGCTCGGCGGCGGCGATCGCCAGCAGGCCGGCCAGGTCGTCGGCGCCGGACACCTCGGGGCCGGCCATCTCGTGCAGGCTGCCGATGCCCAGGGCCGCCGCCGCCGTCCGGGTGGCCCGCTGCGCGGCGCCGCGCTGGGTGGCGTCCACCGCGCCGTAGGCGGCCTGCCGGGCGGCGTGGTGGGCGTCGAGGCGCAGCTGCCCGTCCGGGGCGAAGCCGGGCAGGCCGGCAATCCCCGGGATCCGGTCCAGGAGCGCGGTCGAGACGGTGGCGGAGTGGACGTCGACCCGCGCCAGGTAGGCCGGCCGGTCGCCGACGACGGCGTCGACGTCGGCGCGGATGAGCCCGCGCCCTTCCGGCCAGCCGGTCTCGTCCCAGCCGGTGCCCAGCAGGACGCCGCCCGGAGTGGCCGTGGCGTGCGCCCGGAGCGACGTCACGGCGTCGGCAAGGCTCAAGCTGGAGTGGAGGTCGAGGCCGTTCAGCGCCAGACCGGTCGCCGTGGCGTGCACGTGGGCGTCGACGAAGGCGGGGGTGAGCAGCGCGCCCTCCCCCGCGAGCACCCGGTCCGCGGACGGTGCGCCGGCAGCGTCGCCCACCCAGGCGATCCGGCCGCCCTCGACGAGCAGTGCCCGGCCGGCGCGGTCGCCGATCGTCACGTCGGTGACCAGCAGGCGTCCGGTCACGCCCCCTCCCCTCTGTCGCGCGGCCGCCGTCCGCGCCCGGGGAAGGACACCACGGCGCCTCCGGCAGTGCCTCCCGGGGGGCCGGCGTCCGGTGGCCGCGGGCCGCCCCCGGCGGTAGGCAGGACGGTGTGACGGCCGACGGCGGGGAGCTGCGCACGGCCCGGTTGCGGCTGCGGGCCTGGACCACCCGCCGGGACGACCTGGCGCGCCTGGTGGACCTCTACGGCCGCGACGAGGTCACCCGCTGGCTGGGCGGGACACCCTCGGTCCCGCCGGTGGAGCTGGTCGCCCGGTGGCGCGCGGTGGCCGAGGCCGACGAGCGCTTCGGGGTCTGGGCGCTCGAGCTGGACTCCGGGACCGTGGCCGGCACCGTGCTGCTCAAGCCCCTGCCGCACGGCGTGGGCGAGGTGGAGGTCGGCTGGCACCTGCACCCGGACAGCTGGGGCCGCGGATACGCCACCGAGGCGGCGCGGGCGGTGATCGACCGGGGGTTCCAGGCGGGCCTGCCGGAGGTCTACGCCGTCGTCCGGCCCGGCAACACCGCGTCGGTGGCGGTCTGCGCCCGGCTGGGGATGACCCCGCTGGGCCGCATGCGCCGCTGGTACGACGTCGAGCTCGACGCCTTCCGGCTCATGGCGCCGGTCGTGGTCGACTGAAGGAGGACCCCCTCCTCCCCACCCCTCGCGAACTCGGGCGGTGCCCGGGAGGGGGCCGGGGCCATCGACGTCGACCCAGCAGCTGATGGAGCCGCTCAGCGGCCCCGGCGGCGGCGCAGCAGCCTGCGCGCCTTCGCCAGGGGGCTCGCCTTCGGGCGGGCGCCCCGGACGTCGCTGTGGTCGAGCCGCACGGCCTCCTCCAGGCTCGGCGCGGTGCCCCCCAGGTGCGCCGGCTGCCACCAGAGGTCGTCGGGGCCGGCCGGCGGCTGCGGGTAGGTGCGCTGCGCCTCGTCGACCAGCGCCTCCATCGCCGTGCGGATGCGGGCCAGCAGCGCGCGCGGCTCCTCCCCCGGCTCGGGCCGGATCGGCTCGCCGAGGACGACGGTGACCGCCACACCGCGGGTCAGCTGGATGGGGTGGTGCTTGGTGAACAGCCGCTGGCCGCCCCACACCGCCGCGGGGATCACCGGGACGCCGGCGTCGATCGCCATCCGCGCGGCGCCGCCCTTGAGCTCCTTGACCCGGAAACTGCTGCTGATCGTCGCCTCCGGGAAGACGCCGACCACCTCGCCGTCCTTGAGCGCCCGGACCGCGAGGTCGAACGCGCCCGCACCGGCCTTCCGGTCGACCGGGATGTGGTGCATCGCCCGCATGAAGGGCCCGGAGAAGCCGTGGTGGAAGACCGAGGCCTTGGCCATGAACCGCACCAGCCGGTGCTGCGGCAGCGCCGCCAGGCCGAGGAAGGTGAAGTCCAGGTAGCTGACGTGGTTGCTGCAGATGACCGCGCCACCCGTCGGCGGCACGTGCTCGGCGCCGCGGACGTCGAAACGGAAGCGCAGCAGCCGGAAGACGACCAGTGCCAGCCGGATGACCAGCCGGTAGGGACGGTCCCGGAGATCCGGGCGGGGGCCGAAGAGGTCCCGGCGGACGACGTCGCGCCAGCTCGCGGTGTACATGGCGGGACGATAGCCGCCGTCCCCCGGCAGCGCTCTCAGGTGTGGGTGGCCTCGACCGCCGCGCGCACCACCGCGGTCAGGTCCCCGGTGTCGGCGAACACCCGGCGCTGCAGGTCCGCCCCGGTGCCCCGGTCGAGGACCACCGCCACCCCGTCGGCCACGCGCCGCTCGTCCCCGGCAGCGGCCAAGGCGGGACGCACGTGCTCCAGCAGCGCGGTCACGACCTGCGCGGCCGGCGCAGGGCGGCCGGTCGCGGGGTGCACGAGGTCGCCGGTCAGCCCCGAGCGGCTGGCCCGCCAGGCCGCCATCCGCACCACCTCGCTGCGGACCGCCGGCGCGGGCACCCCCGCCCGCCACTCGCCCGCGGCGGTGTCGACGAGCCCGCGCACCAGCCCGGCGAGGGTGACGGCGTCCTCGGCGCGCAGCGCCACGTCGGCGACCCGCACCTCGACGGTGGGCCAGCGCTCGGACAGCCGGGCGTCGAAGTACACCATCCCGGTGTCGACGATCGTCTCGGTCGCGAGCAGCTCCCGCACCAACCGGTGGTAGGCGGCCGCGTCGCCGAACAGCTCGTTGGGGCCGGACGACGGCCAGCGGTTCCACGCCTGGGCCCGGTAGCTGGCGTGCCCGCTGTCGCGGCCGAGCCAGAACGGCGAGTTGGCGGTGAGCGCGGTCAGCACCGGCAGCCAGACACGGATGCGGTCGAGGACCGCGACGCCCTCCTCGTCGTCGGCCACGGCGACGTGCACGTGGCACCCGCAGGTCAGCTGCTCGGCGGCGGTGAGGCCGAAGGTGTCGGCCATCTCGGTGTACCGCTCCCCCGGCGTGGTGCGCGGCTCGACGCGCACCGGCGAGCTGGCCAGGGCGGCCACCCGGGCGCCGACGCCACGGGCCGCCGCGTCCGCCCGCTCCCGCCAGTGCCGCAGGTCGGCGGCGACGTCGTCGAGGCCGGTGCAGACGCGGGTGCCGAACTCCAGCTGCTGGGCCTTGAGCTCGGGCACCAGGCGCGCGGCCGGGTCGGCTCCGCCGGCCTCGTCGTCCCGGGCCGCGCGGTCGTGCTCGTCGACCGTCTCGCCCTCCCCGCGACGGGCCGCCACCTCGAGCGCAGCCGGCCCGAGCGGTACCGGCCGCCCCGAGGGGTCGACGACCAGCAGCTCCTCCTCGACACCCACCGTCCGCACGCCGACCAGCATCGTCGGGGACCTGTGGTACCGCGCGGCGAGCGGGTGAGAGACCGGACGCCGGGTTCGGTGCTCCGGCGCCGGAGGCGCCGTTCTTGTGGTCGACGGCTCGACCGATTGAGTTGTTATTATTGTTGTTGGGTATAACGGTAGAGTGGCTGCATGACCGACCGGTGGGCACAACCACTGCCGGCGATGCCGGCTCCACCCCCCGAGCGGGCCTGGCAGCGACTGCCGGTGCCCCCGGGCTACGAGGCCCAGTGGCGCCGGCTCGTCGACGCCGCCCTCGAGGTCGGCATGGGGCCGGACGCCCTCGTCGAGGAGGGCATGGCCCCGATCGCCGAGGCCCGCGACTGGAAGCCGGCCACCGTCGCCCTCTACAGCAAGGTGGCCCGGTACGGCGGGATCGCGCTGCCCATGGTGCGGACGCCGGAGCCCGACCCGCAGACCCTGGAACTGCGGCCACTCTCGCAGATCAGGAGCGAGGACCCCGAGCACCTGCGCACCGTGGCGTGGTGCGCGCTGGCCTTGGGCTGGCCCGGCACCGTCGGGCAGTTCCGGTCGCTGCGCCGTGACCAGGTGCACCCCACCGCGCGGCGGGTCGTCGTCCGCACCGAGGACGGCGAGTGGTCGGTACCGGGCGCGCTGACCGCGTGGCACGCCTGGGAGGACTGCCGTGCCCGGTTCCCCGCGCTCGCCGACAGTCCGTGGGTGCTGCCGGCGCTGCGCCGTGGGCCGGGCCTCGCCTCGGCGGTGGGCGCCCAGCTCTCCACCCAGGCGCTGCAGGTGACCTTCGCCAAGCACGCCGTGCGGACCGCGCAGCACCTGCGCATGAGCGCGCCACCGTCGCGGCGCGAGTGGGCCGAGGCGCTGGCGGTGCAGTACCTGACGCTCTCCTACGACTCCTACCGTCGGCTCGCGCTCGCGGGCGGCACCGAGCCGGTCGCCCCACGCGGCGCCGTGCGCGCCAAGCGCAGTGCCGCCCGGGCGGCACGGGAGGCCGAGGGTCGCGGCTCCTGACCGAGGCGCGGATCCCCCGTGGTTGCTGGAGGTGTTTGCCTTTTGTTTTTTGTAGGTGATCGTTGGGGATAACGGAGACGTACGCGCCATAGACGTGCGCCACGGGTCCGGCATGACAGCGGCACGAGTTGCCCGCCGGTCGGTCCAGGGACGGGCGCCGGCTCTGGCGGCACCGAGCGCTCGGCCACAGCGAGCCCAGGCCGTCGTGGCGCCCTCCGCAGCCGATGCCGTTGCCCGGTACTGCAGCAGGGCTCAGAGGGCCGGGTACCGGGTGGGCCTCTCCCCTACCTCGGTGCGTGCGGGGGTCCCTCGCGTTGGTGATTGCGATGTTGTGGATAACGGGCCGACGCCCGGCGCGCACGCAGGACGACCGTGCCGGTGTCCGTGACGCGCCGACTCAGAGAAGCGTGAGCTGCTCGCCCGCCGGTGCTGCGGCGGGGCGGGCCTGCGCCGTCCGGGCGCCCGGACGGGTCGGCGGCAGGCTCCCCGCCGGGAAGTCGCTCTCCCCATCGCCGGGGATGCCGGCCGGGGTGTCGCCGACGTCCGCCCCGCGCGCCGCTCCCCCGGCCTGCCGGTCGAACCCGTACCGGGCCAGCAGCGGGGCCACCCGCCCGGCCAGCCAGGTGCGGTACTCCGGCGCCACGACGGCTCCGCGGCGGTAGAGCTGCTGATAGCGCGGCACGAGCTGCGGGTGCTCGCGGGCCAGCCAGGCGGAGAACCACTCGCGGGCGCCGGGGCGGAGGTGCAGGGGGACGACGGTGACGCCGCTGGCACCGGCCTCCGCGATCGCCCCCAGCGCGGCGTCGAGGTCGGCCAGCCGGTCGGTGAGGCCGGGCAGCACCGGGGCGAGGAACACCCCGCAGGACAGGCCGGCATCGGTGATCGCCCGTACCAGCTCCAGCCGCGACCGCGGGCTGGGCACCCCGGGCTCGAGCGAGGCGTGCAGGTCGCCGTCCCAGATGGCCATCGAGACACCCAGCCCGATCGGGACGTCCCGGGCGGCGGCCGCCAGCAGCGGCAGGTCCCGGCGCAGCAGGGTGCCTTTCGTCAGGATCGACAAGGGCGTTCCGGAGCCGGCCAGCGCGCCGATCACCCCGGGCATCAGCCGGTACCGCCCCTCGGCGCGCTGGTAGGGGTCGGTGTTGGTGCCCAGGGCGACGTGCTCGCGCTGCCACGACGGCCGAGCCAGCTCGCGGCGCAGGACGTCGACCAGGTTGGTCTTCACGACCACCTGGCTGTCGAAGTCTCGCCCGGTGTCCAGCTCCAGCCACTGGTGCGTGCCGCGGGCGAAGCAGTTGTGGCTGACCACGCCGTTGGCGATGAAGTCCCCTGTCCCGGTGGTGATGTCGTACATCGGCATCTCGAGCCCCAGGTCCTGGACCTCGACCACGCGGAGATCGGCGTCGCTCGTGACGGCGATGCCGTCGAGCGGGCACGTGCGGCGGATCGCCGGGTCGACCAGGTGGATGAACCGCACGTGCTCACGCAGGCCACCCCTCAGGTAGCCGCGGCGATGGTCCGCGCAGACGTCCAGCGCATCAGCCGACCGGCCGAACCCGAGCAGCTCATCGTTGGTCGTCAGGTACGGGCGGCGGTCGCGGCCGGCCATCGCCCCGGTGACGTGCTTCCAGCCGCGGCCGGTCAGGAAGCGGTGGTCGCCACTGGCGACGAGCTCGGTCCCGTCGGCCAGACGCACCCGGTGGGCGGGCTTCACCGTCGACCAGTGCGCCAGCACCTCGGTCGTCACGTAGTGCCGGTACGTGCCACGGCGCTCGGTCCCGACGATCCGTTCGCCTACCCGCAGGTCGGCGATCGCCTTCTGCCGCCCGTCGGCCATCAGCACGAGCGTGTCGCCCCGTAGGCAATACACACACGCATGCGAACAGCCCCTGTAGGGGTTGATCGTCCAGCGGAACGGCACCGCCGAGTCCCCAGGTACCTCGTTGAGCGCACTCTTGCTGCGCACCTCGTGGAACGTCAGCCCGGGGAACTCCGGAACCTGCACGCTGCGCAGCAGGCCGCGCAACGTCGGCATGCCGGGCAGCGTCGCCGGGTCCTCGGCGTCCAGCCGCTGGGCGTCCCACCGCATGCCGGCCATCCGAACACACGTTCGAGAGCCTGTCCAGCCGGGGCTACAACGGCGGGCGGTCCTCGTAGAAGGTGGAGAGCACCACCGTCGTCCGGGTGCTGACGTTGGCCGTCTGCCGGATGGTGCGCAGCAGCGCCTCCAGCGCGTCGGGGGACGACACCCGCACCTTGAGCAGGTAGCTCTCCACCCCCGCCACCGAGTGGCAGGCCTCGATCTCGCGCAGGTGGGCCAGCAGGGACGGCGCGTCGTCGGGGGTGGCGGCGTCGGACGGCGTGATCGCCACGAAGGCCGTCAGGCCCAGGCCGAGGGCCTTCGCGTCCAGCTTGGCGTGGTAGCCGGTGATCAGCCCGCGCTGCTCGAGCCGGCGGACGCGCTGGTGCACCGCCGACACAGACAGCCCCACCCGCTCGGCGAGCTCGGTGTAGCTGGCCCGCCCGTCCCGGGCCAGCGCGGCCAGCAGCGCCCGGTCGACGTCGCCGGAGGTGAGCGGCCCGCCGCCGTGGTCAGCCGGGGAGGACGACGAGCTCACGCGGGCCCTCGTTGAGCGCCGTGACGCCGTCGTCGGTGCAGACGACGATGTCCTCGATCCGGGCGCCGCAGCGGCCGGGCAGGTAGATGCCCGGCTCGACGGAGAACGCCATGCCCGGCTCCAGCGGCAGGTCGTTGCCGGCGACGATGTAGGGCGCCTCGTGGGTGTCCAGGCCGATGCCGTGCCCGGTGCGGTGGATGAAGTACTCCCCCCACCCGGCGGCGGCGATGACGTCGCGGGCGGCGGCGTCCACCTGCTCGCAGGTGACCCCGGGGCGGACGGCGGCGGTCGCGGCGCGCTGGGCCTCCTGGAGGACGGCGTACCACTCGGCGACCTCGGCCCCCGGCGCGCGGCCGACCGCGTACGTGCGGGTGCAGTCCGACCGGTAGCCGGTGGCCGTCTCGCCGCCGATGTCCACCACGACGACGTCCCCCTCCTGCACCACCCGGTCGGAGAGCTCGTGGTGCGGGCTGGCGCCGTTGGGCCCGGACCCGACGATGGTGAAGTCCACCGACACGTGCCCCTCGGCGAGGATCGCCGCGGCGATGTCGGCCCCCACCTCGGCCTCGGTGCGCCCGACCTGCAGCCACTCCCCCATCCGGGCGTGCACCCGGTCGATGGCCGCGCCGGCCGCGGTGAGCTCGGCGACCTCGGCCGGCGTCTTCACCATGCGCAGCCGGTCGACGACGGGGCTCCCCAGCTCCAGCGCCGCCCCGGGGAGGGCACCGGCGACGCCGAGCGCGTGCAGCGCCCAGGTGCGGTCGCCCACGGCCACCCGCGCCGGCGCGGCGCCCAGGCGCGCGGTGGCGGTGCGGCCGAGCAGCGCGAACGGGTCGTCGGTCTCGTCCCAGGCCAGCACCTCCAGGCCCAGGGCGCCGGCCGGGCTGGCGTCGACCATCGGCGCCTCCAGCCGGGGGACGACGAGGAACGGCTCGCCCCGCCGGGGCACGGCCAGCGCGGTCAGCCGCTCCATCGCGTGGGCGTCGTAGCCGCAGAGGTAGCGCAGGTCCGAGCCCGGGGTGACGACGAGGAGGTCGACCCCGGTCTCCGCGGCGACCTCCCGCACGGCAAGCATGCGGTCGAGGGTCACCAGCGGCCCGGACGCGGTCGGAGCGGCGGTCGGAGAGGACACGAACGGGAGCGTAACCAGCGGATACGACGACAGCGTCCGGCCGTTACCGTCCCGAGTCGTGACGACGATGCTGCTCGACGCCGCCAGCCTCTACTTCCGGGCGTTCTACGGGGTCCCGACCAGCGTCACCTCACCCGACGGGCGCCCGGTCAACGCGATCCGCGGCTTCCTCGACATGACCGCCCGGCTGGTCACTGCCCACTCCCCCGACCGGCTCGTCGCCTGCTGGGACGACGACTGGCGCCCGGCCTTCCGCGTGCGGGCGCTGCCCTCCTACAAGGCGCACCGGCTCTCCCCCGACGGCGGCGAGGAGACCCCCGAGGAGCTCGGCCCGCAGGTGCCCGTGCTGGTCGACGTGCTCGCCGCGGCGGGGCTGGCGCGGATCGGCGCCCCCGGCTACGAGGCCGACGACGTCATCGGCACGCTGGCCACCCGCGCCCGGGGCCCGGTCGACGTGGTCACCGGCGACCGCGACCTGTTCCAGCTGGTGGACGACGAGCGCGGCGTGCGCGTCCTCTACACCGCCCGCGGCATCACCGACCTCGAGCTGGTCGACGAGGCGGCCGTGACCGCGAAGTACGGCATCCCGGGGCGGGCCTACGCCGACTTCGCCGTCCTGCGCGGCGACCCCAGCGACGGGCTGCCCGGGGTGGCCGGCATCGGCGCGAAGACCGCGGCCGCGCTGATCACCGAGTTCGGCGACCTGACCGGCATCCGTGCGGCTGCCGCGCGCGCCGTCGTCCCGAAGCCGCCGCTGACCGCCGCCGTCCTCAAGAAGCTGCACGCCGGCGCGGACTACCTCGACGCCGCCCCGGTGGTGGCGGCCGTCGCCCGCGACATCGACCTGCCGGCGGTGGAGGGCGCGCTCCCCCGCCGTCCGGCCGACCCCGGCGCGCTGGCGGCGCTGGCCGCCGCGCACGGCCTCGAGTCCTCGCTGCGGCGACTCGGTGCGGCGCTGGGCTGGCCGGAGGACACGCTGAGCTGAGCGCTACACCTCTTCCCAGGTGTAGGCGGCGGTGTCCTCGTCGGTGATGACGATGCGGAGGGTGACCTCCTCGCCGTCGGCCGTGGTGCCGGTGCACTCGTAGTCGGCACCCTGCTCGACCTGCATCTCGTCGTCGCAGGTCAGGTCGATGGCCACGCCCTCGATCTGCTCGAACTGCGCAGCGACGTCCTCCTCGACCCGCCCGGTGTCGAGCACGGTGTCGGCGAAGAGCCGGGCGAGCACCACGGCGACCAGCAGCAGGACGGCCGGGACGACGATGCCGGCCACCAGGCCCTTGCGCGACCGGCGCGGCGGGGCAGGCGGCGGCCCGTGGGGCGACTGTCCCCACGGCTGGCCGTACGGAGCCTGCCCGTACGGCGGCTGACCCGCGGCCGGCTGCCCACCCCACGGCTGCCCGTACTGCGGGGACGGCGGACCGTAGGCGGGCCCGCCCTGCGGCGGCTGCCCGCCGTACGGACCCGGCGCCGGCGGACCCCAGGGGCCGGGCTGCGGCGGCCCGGGCTGCTGGGGCCACTGCTGCGTCGGCCACGGCTGCTGGGGGGGCCGGCCCGGCTCACCGGGCGGCGGGCCGCCGTGCGGGGGGTTGGTCATCGTCGACAGATCCTGCCCCACCCACGGCTCAGCCGCCGACCGCCACGGCCACCACGCCGCGCCGCACCCGGTCCACCGCCGTCCGGGCCGTGGCCGCGAGCGGCTTGTCCGCGACCTTGGCCAGCTGGTCGAGCAGGTCCAGCAGCTGGCGGGCCCAGCGCACGAAGTCGCCGCCGGAGAGCTCGGTGCCGGCCTGCTCGGCCCCGGCCAGGACGCGGTCGAGGCTCTGCCCGTCGGCCCAGCGGTAGGCCGCCCAGGCGAACCCCAGGTCCAGGTCGCGGGACGCCGGGACGCCGTGGTCCAGCTCGACGTCCTGCAGCCGCGCGCGGATCTGGCGCATCTCCGCGATCGCCGCGGCGACCTTGCCGGCCGGGACCGCGGGCTGGCCGGGCATCTCCCGGCGGGCCTCGAACACCAGCGTCGAGACCGCGGCGGCCAGCTCCGCCGGGGTGAGCCCGCGCCACACCCCCGAGTGCAGGCACTCGGCGACGAGCAGGTCGGCCTCCGACCAGATGCGCGCCAGCCGCCGGCCGTCGTCGGTGACCACCGGACTGACGTCGGCGACCTCGTGGTCCACCGGGTCCTCCCCCTCGGCCACGGGCGGCGCCGCGGGGTCGGGCACCAGGTAGCCCAGGTCCTCCAGCACGTCGCAGGTGCGGTCGAACTGGCGGGTCAGCGAGCCGGTGCGCTCGGCCATCCGCCGATGGGTGGCCTCGGCCTCCCGCGTGGCCCGCAGCCAGCGCTCGGCCGCCCGCACCCGCTCCTCCCGGTCGGGCAGCGCGTGCACCGGGTGCGCGCGCAGCGCCCGGCGCAGGTCGTGCAGCACCGGGTCGTCGGCGGCCGCGGAGCGGTTCTTCACCCGCCGTGCGCCCAGGTCGTTCTCGACCCGGGCGTTGCGCAGCGTGGCGGCCAGGTCGCGGCGGGCGTGCGGGCTGCGGTGGTTGAAGTTCTTCGGCACCCGCACCCGGGCCAGCGCGCTCACCGGCGTCGGGAAGTCGACGGTGCCCAGGCGCCCGGCCCACTTGTCCTCGGTGAGCACCAGGGGGCGTGGCTCGGTCAGGTCGGTCACCCCGGGGTCGAGGACGACGGCCAACCCCTGCCGCCGTCCCGACGGCACCCGGATGACGTCCCCGGGCCGCAGCGCCGCCAGGGCGTCGGAGGCCTCCATCCGGCGCTTGGCCGCCGAGTCGCGGGAGAGCTCCTTCTCCCGGTCGGCGATGTCCTGGCGCAGCCGCGCGTACCCGGCGACGTCCCCGCCCTCGGAGTGCATCTCGGCGGCCCAGCGCTCGGCGTCCCGCTCGTGCCGGGCCGCGGCGCGGGCCAGCCCCACCACCGAGCGGTCGGCCTGGAACTGCGCGAACGAGGAGGCCAGCAGCTCGCGGGCGCGGGCCCGGCCGAAGGAGCTGACCAGGTTCACGGCCATGTTGTAGCTGGGCCGGAAGCTGGACTTCAGCGGGTACGTGCGGGTGCTGGCCAGCCCGGCGACCACCGAGGGGTCCATGCCCGGCGCCCAGACGACGACCGCGTGCCCCTCGACGTCGATCCTCCGCCGTCCGGCCCGGCCGGTGAGCTGGGTGTACTCCCCCGGCGTCACGTCGACGTGTGCCTCGCCGTTCCACTTGACCAGCCGCTCGAGGACGACGGTGCGCGCCGGCATGTTGATGCCCAGGGCGAGGGTCTCGGTGGCGAACACGGCCTTGACCAGACCGCGGACGAAGCACTCCTCGACGGCCTCCTTGAACGCCGGGACCAGGCCGGCGTGGTGCGCGGCGATCCCGGCCAGCAGGCCCTCGCGCCACTCCCAGAAGCCGAGGACGTGCAGGTCCTCCTCCGGCAGCGACCCGGTCCGCTCGTCGACGATCGCGGCGATCTCCGCGCGCTCGTGCTCGTCGGTCAGCCGCAGGCCGGCGCGCAGGCACTGGTCGACGGCGGCGTCGCAGCCGTTGCGACTGAACACGAAGGTGATCGCCGGCAGCAGGCCGTTGCGGTCCAGCCGCTCGATGACGTCGGGGCGGGCCGGCGGCCGGTAGCGCGGCTTGTGCCAGTCGCGCTCGCGGCGGGAGCCGCCGTTGCCGCCGCCCCAGGTGTCGATCCGCCGCTCGTACTCGCGCACGTAGCGGACCAGCTCCGGGTCGACGACGCTGGCGCCGCGCTCGCGGGTGGACTGGCCCCGCGGAGAGTCGTCCTGCTCGGCGGCGTGCGCGGCCGGGCGCAGGCTGAACAGGTCGAACACCCGGTTGCCGACCAGCATGTGCTGCCACAGCGGGATGGGCCGGACCTCGCTGACGACGACCTTGGTGTGGCCGCGGACGGTGACCAGCCAGTCGGCGAACTCCTCGGCATTGCTCACCGTCGCCGACAGCGACACCAGGGTCACCGACTGCGGCAGGTGGATGATCACCTCCTCCCACACCGCGCCGCGGAAGCGGTCGGCCAGGTAGTGCACCTCGTCCATCACGACGTAGCCCAGGCCGTCGATCGCCGGGGACTCCGCGTAGAGCATGTTGCGCAGCACCTCGGTGGTCATGACCACCACGGGCGCGTCGCCGTTGATGGCGTTGTCCCCGGTCAGCAGGCCGACCTTCGCCTCGCCGTAGCGGTCGACGAGGTCGTTGTACTTCTGGTTGGACAGCGCCTTGATCGGTGTCGTGTAGAACGCCTTGCGCCCCTCGGCCAGCGCCTTGTGGACGGCGAACTCGCCGACGACGGTCTTGCCCGCGCCGGTGGGCGCGCAGACGAGGACGCCGGCACCCTCGTCGAGGGCCTCGCAGGCCTCCACCTGGAACGGGTCGAGGGAGAAGCCGAGCTGCGCGGCGAAGTCGGCGAGCGCGGGGTGGGCACCGCGCCGACGGGCAGCCGCGTACCGCTCAGCGGGGCTGGACATGTCTCCACGTTAGGCGCGTCTCCCCCACTCGGCGCGGTCGGTCTTGTCGGCGCTGTTGCTGGGGATAACGGTGATGCGACGAGATGGGTCCGAGGATGATCAGCTCAGCTGGTCGTCGGGCCTCGGCTCAGCGGCCGGCGCCCACCACCGCCAGGGCCCCGGGCACGCAGACGCTGACCGCCGGCAGCGGCGCGACCGGTTCGCCGTCGGCGTAGGTGGTCAGCCCCTCGCCCGCCAACTCCACCCGGCGGGCGCGGTGCACGGTGACCGCGGGGTGCGTCACGTGCGTTCCGGCGGTCAGCCGTGGCCGGGTGCGCACCAGCTCGCGGCGGCTGACCGGCCCCACGACCGTGACGTCGAAGGCGCCGTCGATGGGGTCGGCGGCCGGGCAGACCCGCAGGCCGCCGCCGTACCAGGCGGTGTTGCCCACGGCGACCAGCGTGGCGGCCAGGGTCCGCGGCTCGCCGTCCAGGACGAGGGTGAGCTCGCGCGGCCGCAGCCGGGCCAGCTCGGCGAGGATGGCCACGTCGTAGCGGCGCGGCCCCCGGGGCCAGCGCAGCCGGTTGGCCCGGTCGGTGACGGCGGAGTCGAAGCCGCAGCACAGCACGGTGGCCCACCAGCGCCCGCCGGTGCGGCCGGCGTCGACGGAGCGGACCTCCCCCGCCCGCAGGTCGGCCACCGCCGCCTCGGCCGCGGTGGCGGGGTCGGCCGGCACGCCGAGGGCGAGGGCCAGGTCGTTGCCCGTACCGGCCGGGACGACGGCCAGCGGCGTGCCGGTGCCGGCGACCGCCTGCAGGCCGGCGTGCGCGGCGCCGTCCCCACCGATCGCCACGACCGCGGCGGTGCCGGCGGCGACCGCGGCCGCGGCCTGGGCCTCGGCGGCGGCGCGGGTGGTCGCGGCGACGGCCGCGGCCCGCACGGTCAGCCGGCGCCGCAGGCGAGTCACAGCGTTTAGATCACGTGTGGCGGGCGAACGTAAAAAACAAGACAAAGGAAACATCAACAGAGTAGATAAGAATAGAATTATA
>NZ_NVPT01000210.1 GCF_002802985.1 Geodermatophilus chilensis
AGATGTGTATAGAGACAGGCTCGCGCTGGGTCACCGCGGAGGCCGACACCGGCACTCGCAGCGGGACCGGGCCCAGCGGTGCCACCTGCGCCGTCACCGTGACGGTGACCGTGGACCCGTCGACGGCCACCGTGGCCGCCGCACCGTCCGGCGCGGCCCGGCCGGCCAGGGCGGTCACCAGCGCGGTGTCCTCGCCCCTCGCGGCCGCCCGCGCCCCCTCGCGGGCGGCGTCGACGCAGCGCAGCTGCGCCCCGACGACGGTCACCGCGGCGACGGCGCCGGCGAGCACGAGCAGCAGCACCGGCAGCACGACCGCCGTCTCCGCCGTCACCATCCCCGCCTCGCCCCGTGCGGGGCCGCGGCGCCGTCGCGCCATCAGGACAGGGTGGCCAGCGCGTCGGCGACGAGGGCGCTGAGCCCCTCGACGACCGACCCACCGGTGACGACGCGGTAGAGCACGGCCGCGAAGGCGCAGGCCGCGACGGTGCCGACGGCGTACTCGGCGGTGCTCATCCCGGCCTCCCCGGCGGCCCGGACGCGGGCCCAGCGCGCCCGCAGGCCGCGGGCTGCCGCCTCCTCGGCCGGGGCCGCGCCTTCGTCGGGCAGCTCTTCGTCGGGTCGGGTCTCGCAGGGTCCGGTCACGGTGCCTCCTCGGGTGCGCGGCCCGCCTCCCGGGCCGTCGCCCCGACCCTCGCCGGGGACGGGAGTCGGGCCCAGGTGCGCGGGGGATCTGTGGACGCCGCCGCCCGCTGTGGACGCCGGCCGCGGGCTCAGCCGAAGACGTCGGCGGCGATGCCGAGCACCAGCGGCACCACGCCCAGGCAGAGGAAGGCGGGCAGGAAGCAGGCACCCAGCGGCGCCAGCACCCACACCCCCGCCCGGCGGACCGCGGCGTCGGCCCGGCTGCGCTCACCCGCGCGGGCGTCGGCGGCCAGCGACCGCAGCGCCGGGACGACGGTCGAGCCCGACTCGCCGGCACGCACCAGCACCCGGCCGAGGACCGCCAGCCCCGGTGGCACCTCGGCCCAGGCCCGCCGCGGCGCCGCGCCCAGCCGGTAGAGGCCGGCCACGGTGGCCAGCTCGGGACCGAGCGGACCGGGCAGGGCGGTGGCCACGGCGGCCAGGGCGCCGCCCACGGGCAGCCCTGCCTCGAGGCAGACCGCGAGCAGGTCGCAGGCCACCGGCAGGTCTGCCTCGGGTGCCGGGCCCGCCCGCGAGCCCTCCTGTCCGCCACGGCGCAGCAGCCGCTCACCGCCCACCGAGACCAGCCCGGCCACCACGGCCCCCGCTCCGCCGCCGACCAGCAGCCCGGCGGCCAGCCCCGCCGCACCGGCCAGCAGCCACCGGCGCCGGGCGTCGGCGGGACCGGGCTCGGGTGCGGCCGCCGTCCCGTCCCGGCCGGCCAGCCACCGGGCGCGGACGGCGACGGGCGAGCGGACCGGCCAGCAGAGCAGCGCGGCCGCTCCCAACAGGGCGACCACGGCGGCGCTCACCGCACGGCCCGGGACACCAGCCGCGCCGACCAGGCCAGCCCGGCGACCTCCAGCCCCACTCCGACCACCAGCAGCACCTGGCCGGGCAGCGTGGCGGTGAGCACCCGCCACGGGTCGGCGCCCACGCCACCGCCCATGACCAGTCCCAGGACGGGGAGCCCCGCCAGCAGCGCCGCGCTGGCCCGCGCCCCGGCGGTCGCCGAGCGCAGCTCCAGCCGCTGCCGCGACCGGGCGCGCAGGTCGTCCTCCACCGCGCCGACGACGGCGGCCAGCGAGCAACCGGTGCGCGCGCTCAGCCGTGCGGCCGCCGCGACCCGGCCCAGCGCCCGCCCGAGTTCCCCGTCGGTCTCCCCACCGTCGTCCCCCGGCGAGCGGACCGCCCGGGCGAGTGCTCGGCCGCTGTCCTCGTCCGCGCAGGCGGCGACGGCGGCGCGGGTGGCCTCGTCCAGCGAACGGCCACCGCGCAGCTCCGCGCCCAGGGCGGTCAGCGCCTCGACCAGCGCGGCCAACCGTTCCTCCTCCTGCGCACCCGCCCGCCGACGCAGCTCGGCCCGCGCCGCCAGCGCCGTGCAGCACCCGGCCAGGGCCGCCACCAACGGGGTGCTCAGCAGTGCCGCGACCGCGCCGGCGGCGACCGCAGCGACGGCCGGCAGCGGGACCCCGGCGGCGGGGCGGGCGGCGACGTCCCCATCCCGAATCAGCGACCGTCGGCGGTCCCGGCGCAGCGCCGCGCGCCCCGGCCACAGCAGCAGGGCGGCGGCGAGCAGCAGCAGTCCGCCGGTCACCCGCACCCCGCCGACAGCAGCTCCGACAGCCGCGGCGCGCCCGGGCAGGGGCCGCCGTCGGCCCGCCAGCCGGACTCCACGACGACGAGGTCCCCGGCGCGGCGGACCACGCCGACCTCCTCGACCCGCCGTCCCTCCGGCGTCCGCCGCAGGTGCACCACCGCGGACAGGGCCGCGGCCGCCTGGCTGTGCACCGCCAGCCGGTCCAGGCCCGCGGTCACGCCGAGCGCCTCCAGCCGTGCGGGGACCTCGGCCGGGCGGTTGGCGTGCAGGGTGCCGCAGCCGCCGTCGTGCCCGGTGTTCAGCGCGGTGAGCAGGTCGGTGACCTCCGCGCCGCGGACCTCGCCCACCACCAGCCGGTCGGGCCGCATCCGCAGCGCCTGGCGGACGAGGTCGCGCAGCGTCACCTCGCCGACGCCCTCGACGTTGGGCGGCCGGGTGGCCAGCCGGACGACGTGCGCGTGCGCGGGCACGAGCTCCGGGGCGTCCTCGCACAGCACCAGCCGCTCGCCGGCCGGGACGAGGCCCAGCAGCGCGGACAGCAGCGTGGTCTTGCCCGAGCCGGTACCGCCGGTGACCAGGAAGGCCAGCCGCCCGGCGACCAGTGCCCGCACCAGGTCCCCCGACGCACCGGGGAAGGCACCGCGCGCGGCGAGGTCGGCGAAGGACAGCGAGGCCCGGCGCAGCACCCGCAGCGACAGACAGGTGCCGCTGCCCGACACCGGGGGCAGCACCGCGTGCAGCCGGGTGCCGTCGGGCAGGCCGGCATCCACCCAAGGCGCGGCGTCGTCGAGCCGCCGCCCGGCCGCGGCGGCCAGCCGGACGGCGAGACGGCGCACCGCGTCCTCGTCCGGGAAGCGGACCAGCGTGCGCTCCAGCCCGCTGCCGCGGTCGACCCAGACCTGGTCGGGGCCGTTGACCAGCACGTCGCTCACGCCGGGCTCGCGCAGCAGCGGCTCCAGCGGACCCGCCCCGGCCAGCTCGTCGACCGCGTCGCGGACCGCCTGCAGCACGTCGTCGTCGCCGAGCAGGCCGCCGGACTCCTCGCGCACCAGCGCGGCGACGGCCGCCCGCGTCGGGACGCCGGGCTCGAGGACCAGCCGCGCGCGGACGCGGTCGACCAACGCGCCGCTCACGCCGCCGCCCCGTCCACCACGGTCAGCGCCGCGAGCAGCCGGCGGGACAGCGCCCCCAGCGGCGACCGGACGCCCACCTGCGGCGGCCGGCCCTGCTCACCGCGGGACAGCGCGCTGCGGTCGGTGCCCAGCTCCCCCATCACGGGGCGGCCCACCACGTCGGCGACCTCGTCGGCGGACAGCCCGCCGGGCACCGACCGCACCACCAGCTGCGCTGCGGACCACGGCGCAGCCCGGCCGTCCCCACCCGGCGAGACCAGCAGCCGGGCCGCTGACGCCGCCCGCAAGCGGGCCGGGACGACGAGCACCGCGAGGTCGGCCTCGGCCAGCACCGCCGCGGCCGCCTCGGGGCCCGCGGTGCGGGGCAGGTCGACGACCACCGGCCAACCACCCGCGCGCGCCGCCTCGACGACCGCGGTCAGCGCCTCGGCCGGGACCTCGCCGGGTGCCGAGCGCGAGGCGGCGAGCACCGAGACGCCGCCGACCTCGGGCAGCGCCGCCATGAGCGCGTCGCCGGCCACCCGGCCGCGCAGCCCCGCGAGGTCCGGCCAGCGCAGCCCCTCGTCGCGCTCGGCACCGAGCAGCAGGTCCAGGCCGCCGCCCCAGCCGTCGGTGTCGACCAGCAGGACGCCGTCCCCACCGGGCGCGGCGGTGAGGGCCAGCGCCGCCGCCAGCGTGCTCACCCCCGCGCCGCCGCAGCTCCCGCCCACCACGACGAGCCGGCCGCGGTCGACCGGACGGCGCAGCGCCGAGGCCACCCGCGAGACCAGCCAGCCCTCGTCGGCCGGCAGCACCGCCACCCGCTCGGCGCCCAGTTCGACCGCCGCCGCCCAGACCGGTGCCGGGGGCTCCTCGGCCGCGACGACGACCACGCCGGGACGGCGGGGCAGCGCCCGCACCGGGGCGGCCGCCAGGACGTCGGTGCCGAGCAGGACCAGGGGCGCCTCCCGGTGGGCGCGGCGCAGCGCCGGGCCGCCCGTGGCGACCTCCGCTTCAGCGCCGGCCGCGGCCAGCAGCCGCAGCAGGTCGTCGAGCAGGTCCTCGTCGGCACTGGCGACGAGCGGGCGGGGCGGCGGGGAGCGGAACGCGGACACGCCCGCCAGCCCAGCGCCGGGACGGGCGGGCCGCCAGGGGCGGTCGGGATCTGTGGATGACCCATGCGGGTGTGGACGGCGCTGTGCGGCACGTCACACCTCGGCCGCTCACTTACAGTCGTGAACCGTGACCCGCGCAGCGGCGTTCTTCGACCTGGACAAGACGGTCATCGCCAAGTCCAGCACCCTCGCCTTCGGCCGCCCGTTCTTCCAGGGCGGCCTGATCAACCGGCGTGCCGTCCTCAAGGGCGCCTACGCGCAGTTCGTCTTCTCCCTCGCCGGCGCCGACGCCCAGCAGATGGAGCGCATGCGGGCGCAGATCACCGAGATGTGCACCGGGTGGGACGTCGCCACGGTGCACGAGATCGTGCGCGAGACGCTGCACCACATCGTCGAGCCGATGGTCTACGCCGAGGCCGCCGACCTCATGGAGGAGCACCGGGCGGCCGGCCGGGAGATCGTGATCGTCTCGAGCAGCGGCGCGGAGATGGTCGAGCCGATCGGCGAGATGCTCGGCGTCGACCGCGTGGTGGCCACCCGCATGGTGACCGTCGACGGCCGCTACACCGGCGAGATCGACTTCTACGCCTACGGGGAGAACAAAGCCGTGGCCGTCCGGCAGGTGGCCGCCGAGAGCGGCTACGACCTGGCCGACTGCCACGCCTACAGCGACTCGATCACCGACCTGCCGATGCTCGCGGCGGTCGGGCACCCGACGGCGGTCAACCCCGACCGGGCGCTGCGGAGGACGGCGGCCGAGCACGGCTGGCCGGTGCTGGAGTTCACCTGGCCGGTCACCATGCGCTCGCGCTTCCCGGTCCCGTCCGCCCCGGTGGTCACCGGTGCGGCGATGAGCGTGGGCGCCGCCGTGGCGGGCCTGGCCTGGTACGCCCGCCGGCGCGCCATGCGGGTGGTCGCCGAGGCGCCGCCGGAGCCGGCATCCGTGCCCGGCCGCTGGTGGCGCCGCGGCGCCTGAAGAAGGCCCCCGCCCCCGCCACTCGGCCCCCTCCCGGGCACCGCCGCGAGCTTGCGAGCGGTGGGAGGAGGGGGTCCTTCTACCTGCAGGGGGCCGTCAGCACCCGGCGCTCAGAGCGGCAGGCGCTCCCGCACCCGCTCCACGAGCGTGCGGACCGTCGACACCGGCCGGAACGCCCGCGCCGCCGAGGTGAGCGCGGCCTGCTCGTCCGGCCGCAGGTCGATGTCGGCCGCCGCGGCGTTGGCCTCGACCTGGGCGACGCTGGAGGCGCCGGGGATCACGACGACCCGCGGCAGGGAGACCAGCCAGGCCAGCGCGATCTGTGCGGGCGTGACGTCGTGGGCGGCGGCGACCTCGCGGAGGACCTCGAGCAGCGGCTCGGCGCGGCGCAGGTTCTCGGTGCCGAAGAGCGGGTTGGCCGCACGGACGCCGCCGGGGCGGTTGTCCACGCCGTACCGCCCCCCGAGCAGCCCCTGGGCCAGCGGGCTGTAGGCCATGACCATCCGGCCCTCCCGCTCGGCGAAGGGCACCAGGTCGTCGAGGGCCGACGGCGCGGCCAGCGAGAAGTGCACCTGGTTGCTGACCACGGGCCGGCCGAGGGCGGTGTCGGCCGCCTGCCAGCGCTCCAGCGAGTAGTTCGAGACCCCGACGGCGCCGATGCGGCCGGCGTCGAGCAGCTCGCGCATCCCGGTCATGGTCACCGAGTCCGGCACCACCGGGTTGGGCTGGTGCACCTGGTAGAGCGGCACGCGGTCCAGCCCCAGGCGGTGGGCGCTGCCCGTCAGCCGGCTGCGGACCACCGGCGGGAACGGCGCCGCGGGGAAGAGCTTGGTGGCGACGACGACGTCGGCCCGCTCCTCGCCCAGCGCCTCCCCGAGGATCCGCTCGCTGCGGCCGAAGCCGTAGACCTCCGCGGTGTCGAACAGGGTGACGCCCAGCTCGCGGGCCCGCCGGACGATCGCCCTGGCCTCACCGGAGGCGTAGGCGTCGCCGTAGCCCCACTCGCGGGAGCCGAACTGCCAGGTACCGAGGCCCACCCGGCTGACCGCGCCCAGCCCGTCCACATCGAGGTGTCGCACGCCCCGAGTGTGCCTGCTCGAGCCCGGGAGGGCTGTCCCGAGGAGTGGGGGCCCGGAGGGTCTCCCGACGAGGGACGGGGTGGGCTCAGCGCGGGCTCAGCGCAGCCAGGGGACGTCACCTGGCCGCCGTGCGGTCCGGTGGGACCGCGATGTCACAGCCACCCCTCAGCCGCGGAGCAGGGCCTCGGCGATCGCCAACCCCTCGAGGGCGCCGTGCTCGGTGGCTCGGCAGCAGTGCACCAGCCACTCCGCCACACCGTCGGGCCGGCCGGAGGCGTAGCCGGCCAGCGCACGGGCGTACTCCGCGCGGCCGAGCTCGGCGAAGCCCACCTCGGGCACCGACACCGCCTTCGGGTCCAGCCCCCGGGTGATGCCGGTCAGCCGGGCCGCGGCGCGCGCGACCACGCCGTCGGCGGTGCCGAACGGGGCGACCGCGGCCAGCTCGCCGTGCACCACGGCGGACAGGACGACGGCCGGCACCGAGGTCTCCTCCGTGACCAGCGAGAACAGCCCGCCCAGCCGCGGTCCGGCGTGCGCGCCGGGGCGGCCGAGGCCGGCGCGGTCGGTGAGGTCCGCCGCGGCCAGCACGTGCAGCCGGGCGAGCACCTGGCCGGGCGCCTTCGTCCAGGTCTCCTGCATCGAGCCGAGGGCGACCGAGGCGCGCAGCGCGCCCTGCACCACCGGGTCGTCGACCTGCCCCGCCCGCAGCTCGGCCAGCGGGACGTCGACCCCCTCCAGGGCGGCGGAGGCCCGGGCGCCGCGCAGCGCCGACTCGGTGCTGACCTCGGCCGACCGGTTGCGCATCAGCCGGTGCCGCAGCAGGCGGTCGATCCCGCTCCGGGCGGCCTCGGCGGCGTTCCGCACGCCGGGCAGGTCCAGCAGCGGGGCGAGCGGGTCGGCAGCGGCCGGGCGGGCCGCCGGACGGGCGGCGCCGGGACGCACGGGGATCGTCACGCCCCGACGGTACGAGGCGGGCGGCGGTGACCGGCGGCACCCTGGCCGAGGCTTTGACTAGGGCGTGTCTCGCAGATCTTGACGTGTGGGTCCGGTAGGCCTGGGTCGTGTTCGATCGTCATGACCTGACCGACGCGGAGTGGGCGCGACTGGA
>NZ_NVPT01000211.1 GCF_002802985.1 Geodermatophilus chilensis
TACTTGAGAATCTATACAGTTGATTGTTGTGTTAGTGAGAATTAGTAGTGTATGTCATGAGTGCATGGTATATACTATGGTGCTGTTCGTGTCATGTGTTCCTAATGATTCGTCGACCTCCTAGATCAACAAGTAAGGAGTCGTCGGCAGCGTCTGATGTGTATAAGAGACGGGGTCGGGGACGGCATCCGGGCCGGGGTGGACCGGTCGCGGGGGCCGGAGGCTCCCCGACCGGGACACGGGCAGCGGCTCCACGGCGGCCGGGACGGCACCTGGAGGCGGTGGTCGTCCGGAGGACGACAGTGTGATCGACCCCTCACGGCGGCTCCTGCTCGCGCGCGGGCTCGCCGTCACGGCGGGGGCGGTCGCGCTGGGCACGGCCGGCACGGGCGCCTACCTGGCCAACAGCGCCCCCGTCGTCCGCCGGGTGCCGGTGACGCTCGCCGGCCTGGACCCGGCCCTGGACGGCCTGCGGATCGTCACCTTCTCCGACGGCCACCTGTCGGCCCTGTACGGCGGACGGCGCTTCGAGCGGGTGGTCGAGCTGGTCAACGCCCAGCAGCCCGACGTCGTGGCGATCGTCGGCGACCTGGTGGACGGCGAGCTGAGCGAGCTGCGCGAGGAGGTGGCCCCGCTGGCCGACCTGGTCAGTGAGCAGGGCGTCTACTTCGTGACCGGCAACCACGAGTACTTCGTCGACACCACCGCGTGGCTGCGCCACCTGCCCACTCTCGGCGTGCAGGTGCTGCGCAACGAGCGGGTGCCGATCGTGCGCGGCGGGGCGTCGGTCGACCTGGCCGGCATCGACGACCGGACGGCGATCAGCTCCGGCGTCCCCGGCCACGGCGCCGACCTCGACACCGCGCTGGACGGCCGCGACGACGCCGTCCCGGTGGTGCTCATGGCCCACCAGCCGGTGCAGGTGCAGCAGGCGGCGGCCGCCGGGGTGGGGTTGCAGCTGTCGGGGCACACGCACGGCGGCCAGCTGTGGCCCTTCGACTACGCGGTGCGGCTCGACCAGCCGGCGGTGCAGGGGCTCTCCCGGGTCGGGGACACCCAGCTCTACGTCACCACCGGCGCCGGCTTCTGGGGGCCGCCGATGCGGATCGGTGCCCGGCCCGAGGTCGCGGTCGTCGAGCTGCGGGCTCCCTGAGCCTCACAACCCGCGCAGCGCGTCCATGGCCTCCACGACGGCCTCCTCGAGCGACAGCTCGCCGCGGGACTCCGCCCAGCGCAGCAGCCCCTGCGTGTAGGCCGAGAGGTGTGCGGTGACGACGACGGTGGCAGCGGGGTCCTGCCGTGCCTCGTCCCCGAGCGCGTCGAGGAACATCTGCGCCGTCACCCGCTCGTACTCCGCCGCCCGGTAGCGCAGCCCCGGCGTCCCGGCGATGAGCTGCCACCGGGCCAGCGCGTCGGACTCTCGTTCGCCCTTCAGGCCCTGGAGGAACTGGCGGACCACGGTGCGCATCCGCTCGCCGAGGGGCAGGTCGGCCGGCACCGAGGCGAGCAGCCCGGCGACCTCGGCCTGGTCCGGCAAGGCCATGAGCAGGTCGTCCTTGCCCGGGTAGTGCGCGTAGAAGGTCTGCACCGAGACGCCGGCCGCGGCGGCCAGGCGGAGATCGGCACGTCCTCGTAGCCGTTCTCCTGGAACAGCTCCATCGCGGCGTCGTAGATCCGCTGGTGCGTGGAGGCGTACTGACGGGCGCGGTGGTCCTGGGCCACGGTCGGTCCCCCCCTCCGGTGCACGGCGCCCTCCGGCGCTCGGCCACTTGTGACAGTGCCCGGGCGAGGACGCCGGGAGGTCACCACATCATGTGTGGTGTCCGTCTCAGGCGCACACCGCCCCCCAGGGCGACGCCGGGTGCACGCGGGACACGGGCGGGTGAGGGAGACGTCTGTAGACGACCAGACGTCTACATCCGCAGTACCTTTGACGCGTGACGAGCGCCGTGTCGGGACCGAAGTACCTGTCGGTCCGCGAGCACCTGCGCCGCCGGGTCTCCGCGCTCCCGGAGCACACCCTGCTCCCACCGGAGCCGGTGCTGTGCGAGGAGTACGGGGTCAGCCGGATCACGCTGCGCCGCGCCGTCGACGGGCTCGTGGCCGACGGGCACCTCGTGCGCGAGCAGGGCCGGGGCACCTACGTGACCCGTCCGGCGATCCGCCACGAGTACCGCGAGAGCTTCGTGCACCGCATCGCCGGCTGGAGCTCGGTGATGACCGAGCAGGGCGCGCAGGTGGGCACCACGGTGCTCACCCAGCGGATCGTCCCCGTCCAGCCGCCGGTCGCCACCGAGCTGGGGCTCGAGCCCGCGACCGACGTCGTCGAGCTGGTCCGGCTGCGCAGCGTGGACGGCGCGCCCAATCACGTGGCGCACAGCTTCCTGCCCGCCGCCACGTACCCGCTGGCGGCCGAGGCGGACCTCAGCCAGGGCTCGCTGTACGAGTTCCTCCGCCGGGAGTACTCCGCCGACCTGGCCCACGCGCGGATCGTCGTCGACGTCGGTACGGCGGCGCCGGACGAGGCCGACCTGCTGCGCGTGGTGGCCGGCTCGCCGCTGCTGGTGGTCCGGACGACGGTCCGCGACAGCGCCGGGCACCCGCTGGTGCACAGCTTCTCCCGGCTGCGGCCCGACGTCAGCCAGGTGGAGTTCGAGGTCTCGGTCAGCGGCCGCTGAGCGCCGGGCGCGGACTACCGTCGGCGGCGCCGCACCCGTCGTCCCCGGAGGTCCCATGCCCCAGCCGGTCACCGCCAGCGGCAGCCGCGAGCTGCCCCACGAGCGGCGCCGGGTGTGGGAGGCGCTGGCCGTGCTCGCGCCGTACTGCGCCGTCTGCGACGTCTCCTACGTCGTCGAGGGCGCCGGCGTGCCGGGCCGCGGGACCCGGTTCGTCTGCGTGCCCGGCCGCCTGGACGACGGCGTGGCGCCGCCGGCCGGTGCGCCGCAGGGCGAGATCGTCGAGTGGGTGCCGCGGGAGCGGGTCACCACCCGGCTGCGGCTGACCCCGGAGACCTGGACGACGACGATCGAGCTCGCCGACGCCGGCCCCGGCGCCACCCGGGTGACCATCACCGTCAGTCACGAGTCGCACTCCGACGGCCGGCTCACCCAGCGGGTCACCCAGCGTCTGATGCGCGGCGGCGTGCGCGAGATGGTGCAGCGCACGGTGGACGGCGAGCTGGACCGGCTGCCCGCTCACGTGGAGCAGCTACCTGCTGTGTGACCTGCGACCCTGCCGGCGGCGCGTGTGTTCGTGTGATCTTGCGGGTACGGGACCGGCTGTTCGGGCGCGCCACCTCCAGGCGCGCCCCCGGCTGCAAGGGAGAACGCCATGGTGATGGACATCCTCGGGCTCGTCGTCGTCGGCCTGATCATCGGGGCGCTCGCCCGGCTCCTCAAGCCGGGCAAGCAGTCGATGAGCATCGTCGCGACGATGCTGCTCGGCGTCGTCGGCGCGCTGATCGGTGGCTTCATCGCCAGCCTGCTCGGCACCGGCGGCATCTTCGAGCTGAACGTGCTCGGGTTCATCCTCGCGGTCGTCGCCGCGGTGATCCTCGTGGGCCTCTACGCCGGGATGTCGGGCGGCCGCAACCGCGCCGTCCGCTGACCCCGGTCCCGGGGGGCTCGGAGTTCGACGGAGTCCCCCGGGTACAGCCGGCTGTACGGGGTCGGCGTCCCCTGCCCCGCGCGCCCGGCAGGCCGCCGACGATGTCCGGCTCGGCGTCGTCGAGCAGACCGTCGTGATGTGTGCCCGGTCTGTGTCCAGCCCGCGAGCGCAAGGGAGAAGAGCGTGCAGATCCTCGGACTCATCGTGGTCGGCCTGGTCATCGGCGCGCTGGCCCGACTGCTCAAACCCGGTAGGCAGCGGATGAGCATCCTCGCCACGATGCTGCTCGGCGTCGCCGGCGCGATCATCGGCGGTCTGATCGCCGACTGGCTGAGCGTCGGCTCGATCACCGAGCTGAACTTCTGGGGCTTCGTCTTCGCCCTCCTCGCCGCCCTGCTGCTGATCGGCGTCGCCGAAGGCGTTGCCGCAGGCCGCAACCGCGCCGTCCGCTGACGCCGGTCCCGGGGCTCAGAGCTCGACGGAGTCCCCCGGGGTCAGCCGGCTGTACGGGGTCGGCGTCCCCGGCCCCCGCTCGCCCAGCAGGCCGCCGACGATGCCCAGCCCGGCGTCGTTGAGCAGCCCGTCGTGGACGGCGTACGCCTGGTCCGCGTCCACAGCTCGGACGTAGTCGATCACCTCCGCGGTCTTCGACCACGGCGCGTGCACCGGCAGCAGCAGCGTGGCCACCGGCTCGCTGGGCACGGTGAACGCGTCCCCGGGGTGGAAGACCGCCCCGCCGACCAGGAACCCCACGTTGCCCACCCGCGGGATCTCCGGGTGGATCACCGCGTGCAGCTCCCCGTGGACGGTGACGTCGAAGCCGGCGACGGTGAGCGCGTCGCCGTCCCCCACCACGTGCACCCGGCCGGCCGCGCCGTCGAGCCGGCCGGCCACCGACCCGTTGGTCCACACCTGCAGGTCCGGGTCGGCCTCCATGGCCGCGCGCAGCACGTCGGGCGCGAAGTGGTCCGCGTGCTCGTGGGTCACCAGGACCGCGCTCGCCCCCTGCAGCACCGACGGGTCGGTGAACACCCCCGGGTCGATGACGAGCTGCCGGTCGTCCTCGCTGATGACGACACAGGAATGGCCGTGCTTGGTCAGCTCCATGTCGGCATCCTGCCCCCGGCCCGCGAGACCCGCCCGGCCCGCCTGCGGGTGAGCCGCTCACCCGTGCGGGTGAGATCAACGCCGCCGACCGTGACCTCCGCCGGGCACCCTGCCGACATCCTGGGACATGAGCGCCCCCACCCTCGCCGCCGCCACCGTCGTCGCCGCCCGCAGCCGCGCGCACGGCCCGACGTCCGCCCTCTGGCACGCCGTCGAGCTGCACCGCCCCACCGCCGAGGTCGACGGCGCCTGCGAGCTCACCCTCTGCGGCTCGCTGGCCCGCGTGGACGTCGAGCAGCCCTGGCCGACCCCGGCCCGCGACGTCTGCCCCGCCTGCGTCGTCCTGTCCCGCTGACCCTCCCGGCGATTTCCGCGGAAATCGCCGGAGACTAGGCCGGCTCTTCGGCGAGCTCGGCGCGGAGCCGGGCCAGCAGGTCCGACCGGGTGCCGGCGCCCAGCCGCTGGCGCATCCGGGAGACGTGGTGCTCCACGGTCTTCGCGGAGATGTAGAGCCGCCCCCCGATCTCGCGGTAGGTCTGCCCCGCCACGACCAGCCGGGCCACCTCCCGCTCCCGGTCGCTGAGCGTCCCCGAGCCGACCGCCGGCGTCCCGGAGCCGACTGCCGGCCTCCCGTCGCCGGCCGGCCGCGGCACCGGCACCGCCGGCGCGGTCTCGCAGCCGGCGCTGTCGGCCAGCGACCGGGCACAGCCCAGCAGCACCGAACGGGCCCGCTGGTCGGTAGCCCGCGCCGCCGCCTGCCCGGCCAGGCGCGACCCGTCCCAGCCCAGCCCCACCGCGGTGAGCTGCTCGGCCACGGCGACCACCTCGTCGGGGTCGACCTCCCCCGAGAGCACCTGCAGCCAGGTCCGCCCGGCCCGCGCCAGCGTGGCCGCGTAGGGGCTGGTCCGCGCCGCCGCCACCAGCGCCGCCGCGTGCGGCCGCAGCCCGTCGGGGTCGTCGGCCAGGATCGCCGCCTGCGCGCCGCTCCAGTGCAGCGAGGTCGCCCACAGCTGCGGATCGCCCAGCCGGGCCAGCAGCGCCTGCGCCTCGGCCAGGTGCGGGCGCAGCCGCTCGCCGTCCCGCAGCCGCGCCGCGGCCACCACCAGCTCGCCCAGCGGCAGCAGGGTGAACAGGTCCACCG
The DNA here is from genome assembly GCF_002802985.1 of Geodermatophilus chilensis. Lineage (GTDB taxonomy): Bacteria > Actinomycetota > Actinomycetes > Mycobacteriales > Geodermatophilaceae > Geodermatophilus > Geodermatophilus chilensis. The sequence goes on from NZ_NVPT01000211.1 coordinate 5,855, forward strand.
GGTACCGGACCACCGCCTCCCGCGCCCGCACCCACGCGCGCACCAGCGCCGGCAGGTCGCTGCTGCGCCGCGCCAGCCCCACCTCCAAGGCCTGCAGGACGACGTCGTCGCGCGGCTCGAGCGGTCCGCCGCCCTCCTGCGCCCGCCCGACGTGCTCCCGGGCCTGCGACACCCGGCCGGCCAGCATCGCGATCCACGCCAGCAGCAGCCGGTGCCGGCGCCGGCACGGCGGGCCGCCGAGGTCGGCGTCGACCGCCCGCTGCAGCACCGACTCGGCCACGCCCAGCTCCCCGCTGTGCAGCGCGACCAGGGCGGCCAGCGCGGCGGGGGAGTCGACCAGCAGCGCGGTGCGGCCCACCGGCTCCAGCAGCGCGGCGGCGCGGGTCAGCGTGGAGAGCGCGGCGGCGATGTCCGCGGCGGCGTCGTCCCCCGTGCGCAGCGACTGGAGCACCCCCTGCGCGGTCAGCTCCTCGCTCACCGACAGCACCGTGGTCACCTCGCGCGCGGCGCGCGCCGCCTCCAGCGCGGTGGCCGCCGCGTCGGGCTCGCCGGTCGCCAGCAGCGCCAGCGCTGCCGACCCCGCACGCTCGCTCCCGGCCAGCCGGCACAGGCCCGCGGCGCGGGACAGCAGCCCCCGCTGGGCCAGGACGGCCGCGGCCACACCGGCCGCACGCGCGCGGTCCGGGGCCGTCTCGTCGGTCAGCGCGGCGTCGGCCCACTGCAGCGCACCGTCGAGGTCCCCGGCCAGCGCGGCGGCCTGCGCCCGCCGTCCGGCCAGGGAGGCGACCGGAGCCCCGCTGCGCGCGGCCTCCCCGAGCAGCTGCCCGGCCAGCGCCGGATCGTCGGTCAGCGCCGCCTCGCCGTGCCGCTCCAGCAGCCGGGCGGCGTGCCGGTCGCGCACCTGCTCCGCGGCCAGCCGCCGGGCAAGCTCGACCGGTTCGTCCCCGCGCTCGACCAGCAGCGCCAGCACCTGGCGGCGGACCCGTCGGGTCACGTCGGGCGGGGTGACCGCCAGCAGCACGCGCGCCGCGAGCGGCACGACCTCACCGGCACCCAGCAGCAGCCCGGTGGCCCGGCCGGCGTCCAGCAGGTCGACCGCCCGGTCCGGCGACACCCCGAGCACCTCGCCCAGCACGTCCTCGTCCAGCGGCGCGCCGGCCGCGAGGGCGTGCAGCAGGGCACGGGTCTGCTCCTCCACGGCGGCGAGGTCGGCCCGGACCCGGTCGGTGACCTCCTCGGGCACCACGAGGCGCCCCGGCTGCCCGGGGGCGCCGCCGCGCCGGCCCAGCGCCCGCAGCAGGGGGACGGCGAGGGCGGGCAGCCCGCCGGTGTGGGTCAGGACGGCGTCGGCGAGCGGGGGCGCCAGGGCCTCGCCCAGCAGTTCGCGGGCCCACTCGCGCAGCCGGGTCCGGTCCGCGTGCCCGAGGACGACGGTGCGCCGGGCGGGACCGGTCTCGGCCAGCAGCGCGCCCAGCGCCACCGGCCGCGGCCACGGGCGGTGCGCCAGCACCACGCGGGCGGCGGGGGAGCGCAGCAGCGCGCCCAGGCGGGCCACGTCGGCGTCGGGCAGGTGGTGGGCGTCGTCGACGAGGACCGCCACGGGTCCGGGCAGCGCGGCCGGGTCCTCCGGGACGGCGTCGAGCACGGCCAGCCCGGCCCGCTCGTGCGCCGTCGCCAGCTCGGCCAGCAGCAGCGACTTCCCGGTACCGCCGGGGCCCACCACGGTCACGACGGCGGGGACCCGGCCGGAGGGGGCGGTCAACTCGCGCACCAGCTCCGGGCCCCACCCGGTCGCCGCGCTCACGCCGGCCCCGCCGTCGAGGTGGCGGCCGGCTCGGCTGCGGGCTCGGGAGCGGTCTGCTCGGTCGTCGGCTGCTCGGCCGCGGGCTCCTCCGGGGCGGGCTCCTCCGACGCGGGCGGCTCGGAGACCGGGGGCTGCGGCGCCGGGGACTCGGTGACCGGCGGCTGGGAGGTGGCC
>NZ_NVPT01000212.1 GCF_002802985.1 Geodermatophilus chilensis
AAAAGAAAGAAAAGAGAGAAAAAAAAGAAAGAGAAAGAAAGAAAAATAAGAAAAAGAGAAAAAAAAAAAAAGAGAGAAAAGTAAGAAAAGAGAAGGAAAAGAAAGAGAGAAAGGAAAAGGGGACAAAGGAGAAGGAGAGGAAAGGAGAGGAGGGAAGCGAAAGAGGAGGAGAAGAGACAGTCGTCCTCCGGGTCGACGCGGCGGGCATGGCCCGCGACGGCGCCGTCTTCACGCGCTCGGCGAACGGCGTGTGGCTGGTCGACGCCGTCCCGCCCCGGTATCTGCGCCTGGAGCGCGGGTCCGGGCCGGTCCGGTTCACACTGGGCCGGTGATCCGCAACGTCGTCGTCGGCCGGGTGCGCCCGGGCACCGACCCCGCCCTCGTCCAGGAGGCGCTCGACGCCATCGTCGCCCTGCCCGTGGAGGGGCTGGTCGACGTCCGGGTCGGCCTGGACGCCGGCCTGCGCCCCGGCGCCTGGAGCTTCGCCATCACCAGCGACTTCGTCGACGCCGAGGCCTACCGCATGTACGACGCCGAGGCCGAGCACAACCGCATCCGGCGGGAGATGTTCGACCCGGTCTGCGAGGAGATCGCGCGGGTCCAGTTCCAGGTCTGAGCGGCCCCAGCCGGGCCTGACCGTCCGCGGGGCGGCCCACCCCGCCCAGTGGGCAGTTGCGGTCGCCGGGGACGGCGTGTCGTCGCGTGTCCCCGACCGCAACTGCGCACTCGGCCGACCGTGCGTCCCGAGCGGGCTCAGCCGGGCAGCGCGTCCAGCGGCAGCCCGACGTAGAGCATTCCGACCAGCTCGCCGTCGACGGAGTGCAGGCCCTCGTAGGCGGTGAAGTACGGCCGGTCGGCGACCGTCGCCTCGCCGGTGTAGGTCCGCCCGGCCAGGACGGCGGTCAGCACCGGGTTGGCGCTGCCGTCAGCGGTGCGGCGGGGGATGTAGCTGCCGACGTTGCGCCGTCCCTGCGCGGTGACGACGGTCGTGGCCGCCCGGACCATGCTGCCGTCGCGGTCCAGCCGCTGGAACAGCGTGCAGCTGCCGCCCACCAGCGCCACCACCTCGTCGACCAGCGGCGCGGGACGGCGCGGGTCGTCGTCGCGGGTCAGCGGCACGCCGCCGAGGAGCAGGTCGGGCAGCTCGACGTCCCGGGTCGCCCCGGTGACCTGGTCGCGGACGGTGAGCCGACGGCAGCCGTCCCCGAGCTGCACGCCGCCGGCCTCGGCGAGCAGGTCCTCGGCCACGGCGAGCGCCCGGCGGACGTAGGCCTCGCGCTGGTCGTCGGCGAGCGCGGCCACCGCCTCGGTGATCCGTGCGGACCCGCCGGCGGCCCGCTCGACGCTCTCGACGACCCGGTCGGTGGCGGCCCGCTGCTGCTGCACGGCCGCGGCGACGGTGTCCTGCGCGGCGGCGATGGAGCCCAGCGTCGTGGTGATCCGCGAGACGACGTCCACGGCCGAGCGCGTCTCCCGGTGGACCGCCTCGACCTGGGCGCCGATGTCGCCGGCGGCCCGGGCGGTGCGCTCGGCGAGCTGCTTGACCTCGTCGGCGACGACGGCGAAGCCGCGGCCGACCTCACCGGCGCGGGCGGCCTCGACGTAGGCGTTGAGCGCCAGGAACCGGCTCTGCTGGCTGATCGCCGACAGCAGCCGGACGATCTCGGTGATCGCGTCGGTCGCCCCCTGCAGGGCGGCGATCCGCTCGTCGACGGCCTGGGCGTCGCGGACCGCCTCCTCGGTGACGGCCGAGGCGAGCGTCGTGGACTCCGCGATGTCGCCGATCGCGGAGCGCAGCTCGGCGAGGGACTCCGCGGCCTGCCGCGAGGTGTCCGAGACCTCCCGGCTGGCCTGGGCGAGCACCCCGGCGCGCTGGGCGGCGTCGTCCGCCCCGCCCTCGCGCTCCAACCGCCGGCGCGCCCGGCTCGCGGTTGGTCGGGGGGCCGGCGGGGGCACCGGCGCCGGCCGGGGCTCGGGCAGGACGGTCTCCTGCACGGACGACCTGCGCACTCGTGCCTCCTGGGCCGATCCGGTGGGAGCACCGGAACCGGACCGGCCGGTGCGTGTCCACGGTAGGTCGTCCGACGTCACCGGCTGTGAGGCGCGCCGCACACCCGGTGAGAGAGGACGGGAGTCACGTGCTCACGGCGGGACTCCGCGCTCCGGTCCGCTCCCCGCTCGGCAGGGCCCGCCGCGGTGCCCCTGTCGTCACGCGCGGACGATCGCGGCCACCGGGCCGCCCCCCGACGGCCCCTGGTGCACCGCCGCCACCGACACGAACACCGCCGGGTCGCCGGTCACGGACGCCGCCACGCCGCCCACGGTCGCCTTGATCTGGCGGTGCCAGAAGACGTCGGAGTCGTCGAGCATCGCGTTGCGCCGGCCGCGGACGTAGCCCGTCGGGTCGGCCTCGCACTTGAGGAAGACGTTGACCAGCCGGTCGCCGAGGTCCGAGGGGTGCGGGCGCTCGGGCAGCTCGAGGCCGGCGTCCCGGATGGCGTTCCAAATGCCGTCCTGGTCGAGCGCGTCCTTCATCACCGAGTGGCCGATGCGGTAGTTGCCGCCGTGCCCGCGGGCGTTGCCGACGACCACGATCTGCGCGCGGTCGAGCTCCACGCCGGACGAGCAGGACGCCACCGCGCTGAACAGCGACAGGTCGCGCATGACCTGCTCCTGCCTCGGCATCTCGATCTCACCGAGCGCCACCGCGATGCCCAGCGCCGTCGTCCCGTTGGACAGGTCCATCGAGCCGTGCGGCTCGTCGTAGTAGGTGTCCTTGCCGCGGGCCTTGGCGTCGCGGATGGTCTCGATGGTCAGCAGCGGCGTCTTCGTCTGCACGTAGTGGACGTCGGCCGGGTCGGTGATGCCGGCCTCGGCCATCGCCCGGCGCACGCCGTCGGCGACCTTCTCGACCATCGCGATGCGGCCGATGTCCTCGGGCAGGATCACGTCGCTCATCGCGTAGCCCACGGTCAGCCGCGGCTCGTCGGTCTTCTCCACCGCGTCCTCGGGCAGGGTGGCGAAGACCGTCGCGTGCGGGCTGATGACGCCGTCCGTGCCGCCCGACCACACGATCGGGATCTCCCCGACCTCCTCCTTGGACCGGCTGCCCTTCTCGAGCAGCACCTCGCGGAAGGCCCGGTCGGCGATGATCCGCGTGTAGTCGTTGACCCCGCCGTTGCCCTCGGTCTTGCCGATGACCGCGACGACCCGGTCGGCCTCCATCACGCCGTCGTCGATGAGCTTCGCCAGCTCGCTGGCGTCGCTGACGTTGTGCAGCGGGACCTTGCGGACCTCGATCGGTGCGGGCACGGCTTCCTCTTCTCTCGGGATGCGTTCAGGCGGCGGTGAGGGTGGTGCCGACGTCGTCGCGCTCGACGGCGTCGGCGATGTGCTCGAGGGACGTGACGACGGCGCGCGTGCCGCCACCTTCGACGAAGCGGAGCGCGGCCTCGACCTTGGGGCCCATCGACCCGCGCGCGAACTCGCCGGCCGCGGCGTGCGCGCGCAGCTCGGCGGGGGTGACCCGGCCCAGCGGCCGGGCGGCGGGGGTGCCGTACCCGACGAGCACCCGGGGGACGTCGGTCGCGATCACCAGGGTGCCGGCGCCCAGCTCGCGGGCCAGCAGGGCGGCGGTGAGGTCCTTGTCGACCACGGCCTCGACGCCGCGCAGCGCGCCGCCGGTGCCGTCGTCCACCACCGGGACGCCGCCCCCGCCGGCGCAGACGACGACGAAGCCCGCCGCGAGCAGCGCCTCGACCGCCGGGACGTCGACCACGCGCCGCGGCTCGGGCGAGGCGACGACCCGCCGCCAGCCGCGGGCGCCGCGGTCCTCCCACACCTGCCCGTGGGCCATCGAGCGCTCGGCCTGCTCCCGCGGGAGGAACCGGCCGACCGGCTTGGAGGGCTCGCGGAAGTGCGGGTCGTCGGCGTCGACGAGCGTGCGGGTGACCAGAGCGGCGGTGCGCTGCGGCAGCCCGCGCACGGCCAGGGCGGCGTCGAGCTTGTCGGCCAGCGTGAAGCCGATGGTCGCCTGGGTCTGGGCGACGCACCAGTCCAGCGGCACCGGCGGGACCTCGTGCGCGGCCAGCTCGTTCTTGACCAGCAGGTTGCCCACCTGCGGGCCGTTGCCGTGGGTGAGCACCACGGGGACGCCGGTGGCCACGACCTCCGCCACGTGCCGGCAGGCCGCCGCGATCGCGTCGCGCTGTGCGCCGGGCGTCGCCGAGCCGTCCGGCCCGGTCATCGCGTTGCCCCCGAGGGCGATGACGACGCGGCCGGGGGTCACCCCGGCGACCCTAGCCGGAGATCTCTCAGCGCTGAAGTAACTCCTCAGCGACGCCAGAAGTCGAAGGCGTCCCGTCCGGGCCGGAAGCCGGCCGCCTCCACGACGTCCACCGCGAGGTCGAAGTGCTGGCCGACGCCGGCCGGCTGGTGGGCGTCGCTGCCGAAGCTGACCGCCTCGCCGCCCTCCTCGTGGAACCAGCGCACCTGGTCGACCGAGGCCAGCGGGCTGGTCGTGTTCACCTCCAGCGCCCGCCCGGTGCCGGCCAGCGCCCGGAACACCGCGCGGTACTCCTCCTCGTAGTCCTTCTCGGCGTACCGGTCGCTGCCGCCGGGCCAGTAGCGCCGCGGGAAGTCCACGTGCGCGAGCACCTGGAAGACGTCGCTGTTCTCGACCATGTCGACGACCTCGGCCAGGTACCGGCGCATCGTCGTGTCCGGATCGGGATAGAGCAGCCGGCCCACGCCGTGGAGCCGGCCGTCCTGGCTCAGCGAGTGCAGCGAGCCGAGCACCCGGTCGACGGGGGAGTCGCGCAGGTGGGCGGCGACGCTGGCGGCGAACAGGTGCGGCTCGCCGGTCTCGACCCCCGACCAGATCCGCAGCTCCGGAAAGCGCCCGCGGCACTCCTCGAGCTCGGCGAAGTAGCCCTCGACGTCGATGGGCAGGTGCCGGGAGGCGTGCCGGTCGACCAGCCCCTCGGCGGTCGCGCGGTCCTCCGGCGTCCACGTCGTGAAGTCGAGGTGCTCGGTGAAGGCGATGGCGGGCAGGCCCCGGGCCACCGCCCGCTCGCACGCGCGCACCATCGTGGAGGAGTCGGCGGTGTCCCAGGACCACCTGGTGTGCACGTGGTTGTCCGGTGGTCGCATCGCCTGTGGATTGTCCTCCTCCGTCCCCAGGTCGCGCGCGGCGACCGCTCCTGTCGTCGTCGCTGCCTACTGTCGGGAGCCATGAGCACCGCCGCGCCGACGTCCGACCTCGCCCCCGAGGCCCTCTCGGTCCTCCGCGAGCTGACCGGCCGGCCCGACGCGGGGTTCCGCGAGGGTCAGGACGCCGCCGTCGCCGCGCTGGTCGAGCGCTCCGAGCGGGCCCTGGTCGTGCAGCGGACCGGCTGGGGCAAGTCGGCGGTCTACTTCGTCTCCACGGCGCTGCTGCGCCGCCGTGGCGCCGGCCCCACACTGCTGGTCAGCCCGCTGCTCGCCTTGATGCGCGACCAGGTCGCCGCCGCCGCGCGCGCCGGCATCCGCGCCGTCGAGATCTCCAGCGCCAACGCCACCGAGTGGGACGACGTCGCGAAGGCCCTCGCCGCCGACGACGTCGACGTCCTCCTGGTCTCCCCGGAGCGGCTGACCAACCCGCGCTTCCGCGAAGAGCAGCTGCCGGGGCTGGTGGCCCGCTGCGGCCTCCTCGTCGTCGACGAGGCGCACTGCGTCTCCGACTGGGGGCACGACTTCCGTCCCGACTACCGCCGCATCCGCGATCTGCTGGGCACCCTCCCGGCCGGGACGCCGGTGCTGGCCACGACCGCCACGGCCAACGAGCGGGTGGTCGCCGACGTCGCCGAGCAGCTCGGCGCCGGGGGTGTGGGCGTGACGACGGTGCGCGGTCCGCTGGCCCGCGACTCGCTGCGCCTCGGCGTGCTCCGGCTGCCCACCGACCGGGCCCGGCTGGCGTGGCTCGCCGCCCACCTCGGCGACCTCCCGGGCAGCGGCATCGTCTACACGCTCACCGTGGCCGCGGCCGAGGAGACCGCCGCGCTGCTGCGGGACGCCGGCCACGAGGTGCGCGCCTACACCGGCCGGCTCGACGACGCCGACCGCAAGGACGCCGAGGAGGCGCTGCGGGAGAACCGGGTCAAGGCGCTGGTGGCCACCTCGGCGCTGGGCATGGGCTTCGACAAGCCCGACCTCGGCTTCGTCGTCCACCTGGGGGCGCCGTCGTCGCCGGTCAGCTACTACCAGCAGGTGGGCCGCGCCGGTCGCGCCGTCGAGCACGCCGACGTGCTGCTGCTGCCCGGCCCCGAGGACCTCGCCATCTGGCAGTGGTTCGCCACCTCGTCCATGCCGCGGGAGGACCACGCCGCCGCGGTGCTGTCGGCGATGGCCGACGGGAAGGCGTGGTCGGTGGCGCGGCTGGAGACCGTGGCCGACGTCCGCCGCTCCCGGCTGGAGCTGCTGCTCAAGGTGCTCGCCGTCGACGGCGCGGTCGAGCGGGTACAGGGCGGCTGGCGGTCCACCGGCCGGCCGTGGGTCTACGACGCCGACCGCTACGCCCGCGTGACCCGCACCCGGGAGGCCGAGCAGCGGGCGATGATCGCCTACGCGCGCCCGGTCGACGAGGCGCAGTGCCGCATGGCCTTCCTCCAGGAGGCCCTCGACGACCCGACCGCCGCGCCCTGCGGCCGCTGCGACGTCTGCGCCGGCCCCTGGTACTCCTCCGACGTGCCGGAGGGGGCGGCCCAGGCCGCCTCCGCGGCGCTCGACCGCCCCGGCGTGGAGCTCGCACCGCGCGCCCAGTGGCCGACCGGCGCCGACCGGCTCGGCGTCGAGGTCAAGGGCAAGATCGCGGCCGGCGAGCAGCTCGACCCGGGGCGGGCCGTCGCCCGGCTCACCGACCTCGGCTGGGGTCAGCGGCTGCGGGCCCTGCTCGGGGACGACGGCGTCGGCGGCGTGGTCGACCTCGAGGCCCCCGCCCTGGAGGAGGACCCGGACGCCGCCTTCGACGTGCCGGTGCGGCGGGCGCCGTCGGACGTGCCGCCGGACGAGGAGCTGCTGCGCGCGTGCGCGCGGGTACTCGGTGCCTGGGACTGGGCCGAGCGCCCGGCCGCCGTGGTCGCCGTCCCCTCCCGGCGGCGGCCGCGCCTGGTCACCGGGCTGGCGCAGGGGCTGGCCGGGCTCGGCCGGCTGCCCTACCTGGGGGAGCTGTCCCTCGCGCACGGCGGGCCGACCGGCCAGCCCGGCGGCAACAGCGCCTTCCGGCTGGCGGGGGTCTGGCAGCGGCTCGTCGTCGGCCCCGAGCTGCGGGAGCGGCTGGCCGGGCTGGGGCCGGTTCCCGTGCTGCTGGTCGACGACCTCGCCGACTCGCGCTGGACGATGACCGTCGCCGGCCGGGAGCTGCGGCTGGCCGGCGCCTCGCGCGTGCTGCCCTTCGCCCTTGCGCTGACGGCCTGAGAGAGGACCCCTCTGCCCCCGCCACTCGCAGGCTCGCGGCGGGTCCCTGCAGAGGGGCCGCCCGTCCTCCCCACCCCTCGTTGGAGGGCCCCGTCCCTTATACCCCGCCGACTCCTCCTCCCCGCCGCTCACCGTCTCTCCAGCGCCGCCTCCATCCAT
>NZ_NVPT01000213.1 GCF_002802985.1 Geodermatophilus chilensis
CGCTGCCACGTGACCGACGGTGTTGTGTTCATTGCGTGACCTCGCAAGCGCGGTCACGCAATGAACACAACACCGTCGGTCACGTGGCCGACGAGCGCCAGCGAGGAGGACCCGTGACCACCCAGCCCTCCCGGCTGCCCAGCGGCGGCCGGATCGACCGGGACACCGTCCTGCCCTTCACCGTCGACGGCGTCGAGCTGACCGGGCACCCCGGCGACACCGTCGCCTCGGCGCTGCTGGCCAACGGTCGCATCGAGGTCGCGCCGTCCATCTACCGGGGCCGCCCCCGCGGCATCGTGGCCGCCGGGGTCGAGGAGCCCAACGCACTGCTGCAGGTGGCCGGCGACGTGTCGGAGTCGATGCTGACCGCCACCACCGTGTCCCTGGTCGAGGGGTTGCGGGCGCAGACGCTGTCCGGTCTGGGCCGACTGGACCCGACGCCGGACGAGGCGGTGTACGACAAGAAGTTCGTGCACACCGACGTCCTCGTCGTCGGTGGCGGACCGGCCGGCCTCGCGGCGGCGTCGGTGGCCGCCCGCTCCGGTGCGCGGGTCGTCCTCGTCGACGAGCAGCCCGAGCTCGGCGGCTCCCTGCTGTCGGGCCGCGGCGAGACCGTCGACGGCGCTCCGGCCCTGGACTGGGTGGCGCGGGTGGCCGCGGAGCTGGCGTCCTCGCCCGAGGTCGTCGTCCTGACCCGCACCGCCGCCTTCGGCAGCTACGACGACAACTACGTCGTCGCCGTCCAGCACCGCACCGACCACCTGCCCGACCCCGCGCCACGGGGGGTCTCCCGCCAGCGGGTGTGGCACGTCCGCGCCCGGCAGGTCGTGCTCGCCACCGGTGCCCACGAGCGGCCCCTGGTGTTCGCCGGCAACGACCGCCCGGGCGTCATGCTGGCCTCCGCGGTGCGCAGCTACCTCAACCGGTACGCCGTCGCCGCCGGCTCTCGGGTCGTGGTGGCCACCACCAACGACAGCGCCTACGACACCGCGGAGGACCTGCTCGCCGCCGGCGTCGAGGTCGCGGCCGTCGTGGACGCGCGGCCGGAGCTCTCCCGCCGGGCGAGCGAGCTGGCCGCGGCCGGGGTCCGCGTCCTCCCCGGCAGCGCCGTGGTGGAGACGCTCGGGGACCCCCGGCTCACCGGCGTCCTGGTCAGCGCCCTGGACGCCGACGACCTGCCCACCGGGGACGTCGAGGGTCTCGACGCCGACCTGCTCGCCGTCTCCGGCGGCTGGAGCCCGGTGGTGCACCTGCACAGCCAGCGCCAGGGCCGACTGCGCTGGGACGACACCCTGGCGGGCTTCGTACCGGACGGCACGGTGCGCGACCAGCAGGTCGTCGGAGCGGCGCGGGGCACCGTTCCCCTCGACGGGTGCCTCGCCGACGGCACCACGGCGGGGATCGCCGCTGCGGTCGCGGCGGGCTTCCCGGTCGAGGCGACCGCTCCGGTCGGCGTCAGCTCGTCGACCCCGGGTCCGACCCGGCCGCTGTGGGTGGTCCCGGGCCGCAGCGGCGACCCGGCAGGGTGGACCGAGCACTTCGTCGACCTCCAGCGCGACCAAACCGTGGCCGACGTCTGGCGGGCCACGGGCGCCGGCATGCGCAGCGTCGAGCACGTGAAGCGCTACACGTCCATCAGCACCGCGCACGACCAGGGCAAGACCTCCGCGGTCAACGCGATCGGCGTCATCGCCGCCGCCCTGGGCGACGCCTCCGTCGGCGAGATCGGGACGACGACCCACCGGGCGCCCTACACCCCGGTCTCCTTCGCCGCCCTGGCCGGGCGCGAGCGGGGCGACCTGTTCGACCCCGAGCGGACCACCCCGGTGCACCCGTGGCACGTGGCGCACGGTGCGGAGTTCGAGCTGGTCGGCCAGTGGCTGCGGCCGTGGTACTTCCCGCAGCCGGGCGAGGACCTCGACGCCGCCGTCGCCCGCGAGTGCCTGGCCGCGCGCACCGGCGTGGCGATGATGGACGCCTCCACCCTCGGCAAGATCGAGATCTGGGGCGCCGACGCCGGGGAGTTCCTCAACCGGATCTACACCAACGCGTTCAAGAAGCTGCCGGTGGGCTCGGCCCGCTACGGCGTGATGTGCACGCCGGACGGGATGGTCTTCGACGACGGCGTCACCCTCCGCCTCGCCGAGGACCGCTACTTCACCACCACCACCACCGGCGGCGCGGCGCGCGTCCTCGACTGGCTGGAGGAGTGGCTGCAGACGGAGTGGCCGGAGCTTGACGTCCGGTGCACCTCGGTCACCGAGCAGTGGACGACGGTCGCGGTCGTCGGGCCGCAGTCGCGCCAGGTGGTCGCCCGCCTGGCACCGGACCTGGACGTGTCCAACGAGGCGTTCCCGTTCATGACCTTCCGCGAGACCACCCTCGCCTCGGGCATCCCCGCCCGCATCTGCCGGATCTCCTTCTCCGGCGAGCTGGCCTACGAGGTCAACGTCGCCGGCTGGTACGGGCTGGCGGTGTGGGAGCAGGTGCACGCCGCCGGAGCCGACCTCGGCATCACGCCCTACGGCACCGAGACGATGCACGTGCTCCGGGCCGAGAAGGCCTACCCGATCGTCGGGCAGGACACCGACGGCACGGTGACCCCGCAGGACCTGGGGATGGCGTGGATCGTCTCGAAGCAGAAGGACTTCGTCGGCAAGCGGTCCTTCAGCCGGGCGGACACCGCCCGCACCGACCGCAAGCACCTGGTGGCGCTGCTGTCCGAGGACCGCACGACCCGGCTGCCGGAGGGCACGCAGGTGATCGCCCCCGACGTGCCGGTCACCCCTGCCGACGGCCCCGTCCCGATGCTCGGCCACGTCACCTCCAGCTACCACAGCCAGGCCCTGGAGCAGCCGTTCGCGCTGGCGCTGGTCGCCGACGGCCGCAACCGGATCGGCCAGACCCTCCTCGCGCCGGTGGGCGAGGACCTGGTCCCGGTCACCGTGGCCGACCCCGTTCTCTACGACCCGGAAGGGACCAAGCGAGATGGCTGACCCGACGACCCTGCGGCGCAGCCCGCTGCACCACCTGCACGACCGGCTCCAGGCCGAGCGCGTCGCCGGCGAGCGGGGCGTGGCGCTGCGCGAGCTGCCGTTCCTGGGCATGGTGAGCATCCGGGTGGAGCCGGGCTCGGTCGCGTCCGCCCGGCTGGGCGAGCGGCTGGGCGCCGCGCTCCCGGAGGCGTGCGGGCAGGTGACGTCGTCCGGCCCGCACAGCGCGCTGTGGCTGGGCCCGGACGAGTGGCTGGTCGTCTCGGAGGCCGACCCCGGTGCGCTGGCGGCCGATCTGCGCGACGCCCTGGCCGGGGACCGCGGTGCGGTGGTCGACGTGTCGGCCAACCGGACTGTGCTGGAGCTCTCCGGCCCGGCGGCCCGGGAGGCCCTGGAGAAGGGCTGCCCGGTCGACCTGCACCCGCGTTCCTTCGGGCCGGGCCGCGCGGTGGCCACCACCCTCGGGCCGGTACCGGTCCTGCTGTGGCAGACCGGCGGGACGACGTACCGGGTCCTCCCCCGGTCGTCGTTCGCCGACTACGTGGCGCGCTGGCTGCTCGACGCGGCCACCGAGTACGAGGGCCCGCGGGTGCCCTGATGGCGCTGTCCGCGTTCGACCTCTACTCCGTCGGCATCGGCCCCTCCTCCTCGCACACGGTGGGGCCGATGCGGGCGGCCAAGATGTTCGTCGACGGCCTGGCCGACGCCGGCCGGCTGCCCGAGGTGGCCCGGGTGCAGGCGGAGCTGTTCGGCTCCCTGGGGGCGACCGGCCACGGCCACGGCTCGGCCAAGGCGGTCGTGCTGGGGCTGGAGGGTGAGGACCCGGCGACCGTCGACATCGACTCCTCCGACGACCGCGTCGCCCGGGCCCGCGCGCAGGGTCTCCTGCTGCTGGCCGGCAAGCACCAGGTCGCCTTCGACCCCGACGGCGACCTGGTGCTGCACCGCCGCCGGTCCCTGCCCGCCCATCCCAACGGCATGGTCTTCCGCGCTCTCGGCACCGACGGCGCGCTGCTGGCCGAGCGCACCTACTACTCGGTCGGAGGCGGCTTCGTCGTCGACGAGGCGGCCACCGGTGCGGACCGGGTGGTCCAGGACGACACGGCGCTGCCGTTCCCCTTCACCACGGGGGCACAGCTGCTGGAGCACTGCGCGCGCGAGGGCATGTCGATCAGCGACGTGGTGCTCGCCAACGAGCAGGCCTGGCGTACCGAGGCCGAGGTCCGTGCCGGGATGCTGCACCTGTGGTCGGTCATGCAGGCCTGCGTGGAGCGGGGGTGCCACCGGGAGGAGCCGGTCCTGCCCGGCGGGTTGAAGGTGCCGCGCCGCGCCCCGGCGCTGTTCCGGCGGCTGAGCCAGGACGCCGACTCCGTCGACCCGCTGCGGGTGATGGACTGGGTGAACCTCTTCGCCCTCGCGGTGAACGAGGAGAACGCCTCGGGCGGGCGGATCGTCACCGCGCCCACGAACGGCGCGGCGGGGATCGTGCCCGCCGTCCTGCACTACTACGCCCGCTTCGTCCCGGGCGCCGACGACGACGGCGTCGTCCGGTTCCTGCTCACCGCCGCCGCGATCGGCATCCTGTTCAAGGAGAACGCGTCGATCTCCGGCGCCGAGGTGGGGTGCCAGGGCGAGGTGGGGTCGGCCTGCTCCATGGCGGCCGGGGCGCTCTGCGAGGTGCTCGGCGGTACCCCGGAGCAGGTGGAGAACGCCGCCGAGGTCGGCATCGAGCACAACCTCGGCCTCACCTGCGACCCGGTCGGCGGCCTCGTGCAGATCCCGTGCATCGAGCGCAACGCCATCGCCAGCGTCAAGGCGATCAACGCCGCCCGGCTGGCCCTGTCGGGGAACGGCAGCCACAAGGTCAGCCTCGACAAGGCGATCAAGACCATGCGCGACACCGGGCGGGACATGAAGGTCAAGTACAAGGAGACGTCGCGCGGCGGCCTCGCCGTCAACGTCATCGAGTGCTAGCTCCCGGTACCGCCGGGGAAGTCGCGTCGTCCCCCTCGCCCCTCGGCGTGGGGCGAGGTCAGGCCTCGAGGCGGTTGACCACGACCTCGCCGGTGCACCGGCCCTCGTCGTCGAGCAGCCATCCCATCCGCTTGGCCACCCGCAGCGTGACGGAGCTGTCCACGATGGACAGCCACGGCAGCCGCTCGCCCATGAGTCGCTCCAGGGAGAGCAGGTGGGCCAACGACCGGGTCCAGGCGGTCAGCATGATGTTGGTCTCGCCGGTCGTGGACACGCACAGGCGCAACTCCGGCAGGGTGGCCAGTGCCTGGACCGTCCGGGCGTGCTCCTCCACCGGCACCCGCGCGAGCCAGTTGCACGACACGGGGTAGCCCGCGTCGAACTGGGCCACCTCGCAGCGGAAGGTGAGCCGCCCGGAGGCCAGGAGGCGGGGCAGCTGGCGGCGCACCGTCGCGGCGTTGCGACCGGTCCGACGGGCCAGGTCGGAGGCCGCCAGCCGTCCGTCCACGGCGAGCGCCTCCATCAGCGGCCCGGGATCCCGTGGCGGCGTTCCACCGGGCTCACCCCGGTGCTGACCCGCGACGGCGGCCAGCGATCTGACCTGCGCCGGCTCGAGGACGTCCAGTCGCCAGCGGCTGGCCTCGAAGTGCAGGCCGGTGGCGAGCCGGGACCGGGTCTGCCGGACGCCGGGCACCCGCGGCAGGTCCTCGAGGACGAACCGCGTCAACGCCCGGAGGTCGCGCACCATCACGGTGACCTGGAGGTCACGTCCCCGCGCCGCCTCCTCCACGGTGACCGCACGCGGGTCCTGGCAGAGGTGTCGGACCACGTCCGGACGGGCCTCGGGGAGACAGTCCACCTCGACGAACGCCACGATCAGGTCCGGCCTGGAGGCGTTGACGTGGGCGGTGACCCAGGCCAGCCCGCTGCCCCGGAG
This sequence comes from Geodermatophilus chilensis, assembly GCF_002802985.1. GTDB lineage: Bacteria > Actinomycetota > Actinomycetes > Mycobacteriales > Geodermatophilaceae > Geodermatophilus > Geodermatophilus chilensis. The sequence continues at coordinate 5,905 of NZ_NVPT01000213.1, forward strand.
CCGGGCCCAGCGCTCGGCGAGCGCCGCCGGTGACGCACCGAGGACCTGACCGGCCTGGGCCCAGCTGACCCGTGGGGCGATCTGCAGCGCGTGGATGAGCGCCAGGTCCGGATCCTCCAGGAGTCGGTGCACGTCTCTCTCTTCCTGCGCGGCCCTCGTGCACGAATCCTCGCTCTGGCGCGACGCGCCTGTGCGTCGCACCACAGTAGCCGCACCATGACTCACATCACAGCGACCGCACCAACGCTGCGGAACGACGCCGACGCCCTCGCCGGTGACCTGGTGGAGCTCCGGCACGCCCTCCACGCCGAACCCGAGGTGGGGCTCGTGCTGCCCGGCACCCAGCGACGCGTCCTGGACGCCCTGGCCGACCTGCCGCTGGAGATCAGCACGGGGACCCGGACGACGTCGGTCACCGCCGTCCTCCGGGGCACCGCCGCCGCCCGGGGTCCGGTCGTCCTGCTGCGCGCCGACATGGACGCCCTGCCGGTCCAGGAGGACAGCGACCTGGACTTCGCCTCACGCGTCCCCGGTGCCATGCACGCCTGCGGTCACGACCTGCACACGACCATGCTGGTCGGCGCGGCACACCTGCTCGCCCGCCACCGCGACCGCCTCGCCGGGGACGTCGTCCTGGTGTTCCAGCCGGGCGAGGAGGGCTGCGACGGCGCCGGGGTGATGCTCGAGGAGGGCCTGCTGGGGGCCGCCGGCCGTCCGGTCGATGCGGCCTTCGCCCTGCACGTGTTCTCCGCACTCGTCCCGCAGGGACGGTTCGTCACCCGCCCCGGCCCGATCCTGTCCGCGTCCGACGGACTGTTCGTCACGGTGCGCGGCGCGGGTGGGCACGGTTCGACGCCCCACCGGGCCAAGGACCCGGTGACCGCCGTCGCGGAGATGGTCACCGGCCTGCAGACGATGGTGACCCGCCAGTTCGACGTCTTCGACCCCGTCGTGGTGACCGTCGGCGCGCTGCACGCGGGGACGCGGCGCAACGTCATCCCGGGGACGGCGACCTTCGAGGCCACGGTGCGGACCTTCTCCACCGCCGCGCGCGAGGCCATGACCACCGCCGTCCCCCGGCTCCTGCAGGGGATCGCCGCCGCGCACGGGGTCGAGGTCGACGTCGACTACCGGGCCGAGTACCCGGTGACGGTCACCGACCCGGACGAGACCGCCTTCGCCGCCGACACGCTCTCCGACCTGTTCGGGCCGGACCGGCACGCGTCCCTGGCCCACCCGCTGACCGGCTCCGAGGACTTCTCCCGCGTGCTGCAGCGGGTGCCGGGCAGCTTCGTCGGGCTGGGCGCGGTGCCCACCGGACTCGACCCAGAGACCGCCCCCTTCAACCACTCGCCGCAGGCCCGCTTCGACGACGCCGTCCTCGCCGACGGCGCACGGGCCTACGCCGAACTCGCTCTCCGCCGCACCGCCCTGCCCCCCACCTGTCCCTTATACACACCCGACGCCGCCGTGCACCCGCCCCGTCTAGCTTTCTCCCCTACCTCCTCTTTCCTAGTCTCCACTCCACCTTTCCTCGTGTTTTCTTCTCTTCTCTATCTCTCTACTCTTA
>NZ_NVPT01000214.1 GCF_002802985.1 Geodermatophilus chilensis
CTGACAACGTGTCGAGAAAGGGTTCAGGAAGCTCGTGCTGGCTGCCAGGGACGGCGGCCGGGAGCCGGTGCGAGGCGGCGGGCCATCAGCCCGATCATGGCCCACTTGATCATCGCTTCGGAGTGGGCGGGCAGCCGTTCGTAGTCCCGGCTCATCCGGCGATGGCCGGTGATCCAGGCGTGCGTGCGCTCGACCACCCAGCGGCGCGGCAGCGGCACGAAGCCCTGCTGGCCGACCAGCTTGGCCACCACCTGCACCAGGATGCGCAGCGCCTTCGAGGCGAAGTCCTGGGTGCGGCGGCTGTAGGCGGCATCGGCCCAGACCAGCACCAGGGAGGGCATGGCCATCTTGGCCCGGTCCAGCACCCGGATGCCGCCGTCGCGGTCTTGCACGCTGGCCGCGGTCACCAGCACGACGATCAGCAGACCCAGGGTGTCGACCACCAGGTGCCGCTTGCGGCCGTTGACCTTCTTGCCGGCGTCGTAGCCACGGGAGCCTTTGCCGACCGTGGCGGCGCCGGGCACCGTCTGGGAGTCCACCGCACCGGCCGAGGCGGCTGGGTCACGCCCGGCGGCATCCCGGGCCGCGTCGCGCAGCGCGTCATGGATCCGGTCGGTGGTGCCGTCGGCGGCCCACCGCTGGAAGTAGTAGTAGACGGTCTCCCACGGCGGAAAGTCATGCGGCAGCTGCCGCCAGGAACACCCGGTCCGATCCACGTACAAGATCGCGTCGACCATCCGCCGCCGCGGATACTTCGCCGGTCGTCCGCCGCGAGTGCCGCGGCCACTGGTGCTGAGCACCGGCACCAGCGGCTCGATCAGCGCCCACTGCTCATCGGTCAGATCCGAGGGGTAGGCCGGGGAAGAGCCCATAGCCCACCCTGGCCCACAACCCCGAAGTTGTCAGCCCGCTTTCTCAACACGTTCTGAGTCGCCCACCGTCTCCGTCGCCATGCGAATCGCCCACCCTTCCGCCAGCTCGTGGGGTGCGACCGATCCTGGCAGCGTCAGCCGGCGTCCGAGGGGATCAGTGGGCAGACGGCGGCGGCGCTGCAGGCGGCCGGATTCAGCGTGGAAGCGCGGTGGCGGAGCCGCTCAACCTCCGCGCGCAGGGCCGTGAGTTCGGCGATGCGCCGGTCGAGGTCGACGGCGTGGGTGTCCAGCAGCGCGGCGACGTGCTCGTAGGGCCGGCCGCTGCTGTCACGCACGGCGATCACTTCACGGACCTCACCGAGGGTGAGGCCGGCGGCCTGCCCGGCCTTGACGAACGCAGCCTGTCGACCGCGTCCTCGCAGTACTCCCGGTACCCGGACGGCCGCCGCGGCGGCGCGGGCAGCGCCTGCGGCGCCGCCAAGCGCGGATCGCCGTCCCCAGGATCTGCGGCTTCGTCGGAATCGGGAAGCTGACGTCGGGGAAGGGGAAGCGCTCGATCCGCTCGAGGGTGAACCCGACCCGCTGGATCGCCGCGGCGGTGTCCCGGGCGGTGTGGCAGCCTCCGCCGAAGATCGGCCACACCGTGGCGTCCAGCGCATACTGCATCCGCGCCGCGGCTCGCCCGCCGGCGCGCACATGCTCCCAGGAGAACAGCCGGCCACCCGGCCGCAGCACCCGCCGCAACTCTCCCAGCGCCGCGTCCTGGTCCGGCACGCTGCACAAGACCAGCGAGCTGACCGCAGCGTTGAACGCGCCGTCGGACGCCGGGAGCGGCCGGTCATGCGCAGCAGCTGGTGGGCTTGTCAGTGCGGAACAGCCCGGCGGCGATGCGCAGCGCCTCACTCATCGTGAGGTACGGCGCCCAGGTGTCGGCGACGTCGTCCACGGTCATCCCGGCCTTGATCGCGTAGGTGGCGGCGAGCATCACGTCGCCGGCGCCCTCGAGCGCGGCGTGCACGCCGAGCACCTGGCCGGTGTCGGCGTCGGCGACGAGCTTCAGCGCCCCGAGGGTGTCCTGGTTGGTCAGTGCCCGGGGGATGTCCTGGCCGCCCAGGACCCGGCAGTCGCAGGCGTGCCCGGCGGCCAGCGCCTGGGCCTCGGTCAGTCCGGCGCTGGCCAGCTGCGGGCGGGTGAAGACCACCCGCGGCAGGCCGGTGTAGTCGACCTCGGCCTTGCCGCCGAGGGCGTTGACCGCGGCGGCGCGGCCGGTCTCGGCGGCGACGTAGACGTACTGCGGGGCGCCGGCGACGTCACCGGCGGCCCACACCTTCGGGTTCGACGTCTGCTGGCGGGCGTCGACGGCGATGAACCCGCGCTCGTCGACGTCGATGCCGGCGGCGTCCAGGCCCAGTCCGTCGTAGCGCGCGGTCCGGCCGATCGCGAGCAGCAGCCGCTGGGCGGCCACGATCTGCCCCGTGTTGGTGGTCACCCGCACCCCGCCCGCGTCGGCGGTCACCTGCACAGCCCGCTGCTCGACGACGGCGATGCCGGCCTGAGCGAACGCCGCGCGCATCACCTCGGCCAGCTCCGGTTCGGCGCACGGCGCGAGCCGGCCGATGAGGGTGACCGCAGTGCCCAGCCCGGCGAACAGTTGCGCCTGCTCCATGCCGACGTAGCCGCCGCCGATGACGATCAGGCTCTCGGGCAGCTCGGTCAGCTCCATCGCCGTGGTCGAGGTCAGCCAGTCCACGGTCTCCAGGCCCGGCAGGTCCGGCGTGGCCGGCACCGACCCGGTGGCCACGACGTAGGCGCGGGCGGGCAGCGGCTGCCCGTCGACAAGCAGCAGGTCCGGGTCGGCGAACCGAGCCTGGCCGCGGCGGATCTCGAAGCCGTGCGCGGCGGCGACGTCGAGGTACTTCGCCGCGCGCAGGTGCTCGATCAGCGTGTCCTTCTGCGCGACCACCGAGGGCAGGTCGACCGGCCGGGCGCTGGTCGGCACGCCCGGAAACGGGTTGTGCAGCGCGTGCTCGCGCTGGCCGCTGGCCGCCAGCAGCGCCTTGCTGGGGACGCATCCGACATTCAGGCAAGTTCCACCTGTCACGCCGCGCTCCACCAGCACAACCGACCGGCCCGCCCGGCGGGCGTGGATGCCCGCGGCCATCGCTGCCCCGCCGCTGCCGATGACCGCCAGGTCCAGTTCCGCGCTCATGGGACCGACCGTAAAGCCTCCCCTGCACTGGAAGGTCAAGCCGTAGGCTCACCGGGTGCGCATCGGAGAGCTCGCCGCCCAGACCGGGCTGACCGTGAAGACCATCCGGTTCTACGAACAGGCCGGCGTGCTGCCCGAACCGGCGCGGCGGCCCTCGGGGTACCGCGACTACGACGCCGGCGCGCTGGCCCGGCTGCGGTTCGTCAAGGCCGCTCAGACCGCCGGGCTGACCCTCGCCGAGATCGGCCAGGTCATCACCGCCCGCGAGCACGGCGGCCCGCCGTGCCGGCACGTCACCGCCCTGCTCGACGCGCACGCCGCCAACCTCGACCGGCGCATCGCCGAGCTCACCGCGCTGCGCGCGGACATCCGGCGACTGCGCGACCGCGCCGACGGGCTGGACCCCGCGGCCTGCGACGACGACGCCGTCTGCCACGTCATCCCGACGACAACGCCGCCTGGGGCGCGGGGGCCGGCGCGACGCTGACCGGCTGAGGCCCCGAATGCCGCAGTCACCGCCGACGAGGCCCGGTCACCGCCCTGAAGATCACGCAAGCGGTCACGCGGCGGTCGGGGGACGTCGTCCCGGCGCACAAGCGGCCGGAGCACGCCGCGGAGTGGCGGATGCTCCTGCTGGCGAAGGCCCTGATCGGACCGGCTCACGGACCCATCATCACCACAGGCACCGACGGACGTCCTGACGCTGCGTGAACTCCTCGGCGGCCAGCCGTCACACAGGCGTCACACGGACCACGCCTGACGGTTCCACCGGGTGCCGAGATCACTCCCGCGAGTAGCTCCGCACAAGTGACGAGGCCACCGCCCCCAGCGCGGCCCATCATGGTGTTGACCTGCAGCAACGCCGGTCGACGACCTACTTCAGGAGACTCCGTGCGATCACCATGCGCTGGATCTGGTTGGTGCCCTCGTAGATCTGGGTGATCTTGGCGTCGCGCATCATCCGCTCGACCGGGAAGTCCTGCGTGTAGCCGGCCCCGCCGAACAGCTGGACGGCGTCGGTGGTCACCTGCATGGCGACGTCGGAGGCGAAGGCCTTGGCCGAGGCGGAGACGCGGGTGACGTCGGGCCGGCCCTGCTCACCGGCGGCCGCAGCGACGTAGACGAGGTGGCGGGCCGCCTCGATCTTCATCTCCATGTCGGCGAGCATGAACTGCACGCCCTGGAACTCGGAGACCGCCTTGCCGAACTGCCGGCGCTCCTTGACGTAGGCCACCGAGGCGTCGAGGGCGCCCTGTGCGATGCCGACGGCCTGCGCGCCGATGGTCGGCCGGGTGAAGTCCAGCGTCCGGAGCGCGGTCTTGAAACCGGTGCCGGGCTCGCCGATGATCCGGTCGGCCGGGATGGTGCAGTCGGTGAAGTAGAGCTCGCAGGTCGGCGAGCCCTTGATGCCCATCTTCCGTTCCTTCGGGCCCACCGCGAAGCCCGGGTCGTCCCGGTGGACGGCGAAGGCCGAGATGCCGTTGGCGCCCTTCCCCGGCTCGGTGACGGCCATGACCGTGTACCACTCGGAGACGCCGGAGTTGGTGATCCAGGCCTTGGCGCCGTTGAGCACCCAGCTGCCGCCGTCCAGCCGGGCGCGGGTCTTCATCGCGGCGGCGTCGGAGCCGGCCTCCCGCTCGGAGAGCCCGTAGCTGATCATCGTGTCGCCCGCGGCGATCGGCCGCAGCACCCGCTGCTTGAGGTCCTCGGACGCCGACAGGATGACCGGCATCGAACCGAGCTTGTTGACCGCGGGGATCAGCGAGGCGCTGACGTCGACCCGGGCGACCTCCTCGATGACGATGCAGGTCGCGATCGCGTCGGCGCCCTCGCCGCCGTAGGCCTCGGGGATGTGGGTGGCGTGGAAGCCGGCGGCGGTGAGCGCCTTCTGCGCCTCGATCGGGTAGCGCGACTCGGCGTCGACCTCGGCGGCGTGGGGCGCGATCTCCCGCTCGGCGATGTCGCGGACCGCCTCGCGGATCGCCTCGTGCTCCTCGGTGAGGGCGTACAGCCCCGCAACGTTGTTACCCACGGGTAGATCCTAGGCCCAGCGACCTCCGTCGGGGAGGCACCTGGCCCGACTCGCGGGCCCGTCGCGTGCCCCTGATCGACCGTCTACCCCGCCGCCGCAGCCCCGTCGCGGCCGCCGTGACGCCGGGCGAACAGCTCCGGATCGGAGAAGTCGGCGATCCGCTCCCGGATGAGTTCGTCGGGCCACGTCCACCACTGTGACCGTGCGAGCGCCTCCCGGATCGGCTCCGGGAAGCGCCACCGGATGAGGCGAGCGGGGACGCCCCCGACGATCGCGTAGGGCGGGACGTCGCGGGTGACCACCGCCCCTGCCGCGAGAACCGCTCCGTCGCCCACGTGGACACCGCGGAGGATCGTGACGCGGTTGCCGATCCACACGTCGTTCCCGATGGTCACCGGGCGGTTGGCCGGCTCCGCGAGGAGGGCCGGTTCACCGTTCTCCTCGACGAACCCCGCGACGGCAGGTAGGTGATCGGGCTCGTCGTCACCCGGTCGATGGGGTGGGTGAAGCCGGCGATCGTCACGTCGAGCCCGATGCTGGTGAAGGAGCCGATGGACGCCAGTGCCGGTCACGGGTGTTCGATCCACTGCTGGAAGCCGTAGGTGTAACGGCCGACCGTGAAGCCGCACCAGCGTTCCACGTAGTACCGGGTGAGTCGGTTGCCCCGATCCGTCCAGTGCCACGGCTGCGTCGCACGCCGCCATCGGACCAGTCCCGGCCAGCGTTGTGGATAGGCCTCCCTGGACCGGTTGAAGTGTTCAGCCAGCGCCACGTCCTCGCCGTCGAGCCCGAGCCGCCGGGCCAGATCGTCGACGGGACGCACGCCGAACAGTGCCCTGCGGATCAGCGGCCTCGCGCGCCGGACCAGCCCCCGCATCACCGGAACCCCCGTAGCACGGTCGTCTCCCTCGTGGTCGTCGGATGCACAGAGTGCGGGGCCGCAGACCCCAGGACCCGGACTGCGGTCAATCGGACCTCAGCCGCTCCTGCAGCGTGGCGTCCCCGGCCATGACGGACGCGGCGAGGTCGGCCTGGAACCGCTCGACGGCGGCCCGGAGCTCCGGGTCGGAGGCGGCGAGGATGCGCACGGCGAGCAGCCCGGCGTTGCGGCCGCCGCCGATGGAGACCGTCGCGACCGGCACCCCGGCGGGCATCTGCACGATCGACAGCAGGCTGTCCAGCCCGTCGAGGCGGTCCAGCGGTCGGGGGACGCCGATCACCGGCAGCGGCGTGGCCGCGGCGACCATCCCGGGCAGGTGCGCCGCTCCCCCGGCGCCGGCGACGATCACCCGCAGGCCGCGACCGGCGGCGCTCTCGGCGTACTCGAGCATCCGGCGCGGGGTGCGGTGCGCGGAGACGACGTGCGCCTCGTACGGGACGCCGAACTCGGCCAGCGCCGCTGCGGCGGGCTCCATCACCGGCCAGTCGGAGTCGCTGCCCATGACGATGCCGACGATCGGGTCCACGCGGGGCTCCTCAGAACGTGTTTAGAAAGCGGGGGTGACAGGGGTCGAGCGGTGAGTCAGGCTGGTTCATGGGCTCTTCCCCGGCCTATCCCTCGGATCTGACCGATGAGCAGTGGGCGCTGATCGAGCCGCTGGTGCCGGTGCTCAGCACCAGTGGCCGCGGCACTCGCGGCGGACGACCGGCGAAGTATCCGCGGCGGCGGATGGTCGACGCGATCTTGTACGTGGATCGGACCGGGTGTTCCTGGCGGCAGCTGCCGCATGACTTTCCGCCGTGGGAGACCGTCTACTACTACTTCCAGCGGTGGGCCGCCGACGGCACCACCGACCGGATCCATGACGCGCTGCGCGACGCGGCCCGGGATGCCGCCGGGCGTGACCCAGCCGCCTCGGCCGGTGCGGTGGACTCCCAGACGGTGCCCGGCGCCGCCACGGTCGGCAAAGGCTCCCGTGGCTACGACGCCGGCAAGAAGGTCAACGGCCGCAAACGGCACCTGGTGGTCGACACCCTGGGTCTGCTCATCGTCGTGCTGGTGACCGCGGCCAGCGTGCAAGACCGCGACGGCGGCATCCGGGTGCTGGACCGGGCCAAGATGGCCATGCCCTCCCTGGTGCTGGTCTGGGCCGATGCCGCCTACAGCCGCCGCACCCAGGACTTCGCCTCGAAGGCGCTGCGCATCCTGGTGCAGGTGGTGGCCAAGCTGGTCGGCCAGCAGGGCTTCGTGCCGCTGCCGCGCCGCTGGGTGGTCGAGCGCACGCACGCCTGGATCACCGGCCATCGCCGGATGAGCCGGGACTACGAACGGCTGCCCGCCCACTCCGAAGCGATGATCAAGTGGGCCATGATCGGGCTGATGGCCCGCCGACTCGCACCGGCTCCCGGCCGCCGTCCCTGGCAGCCAGCACGAGCTTCCTGAGCCCTTTCTCAACACGTTGT
>NZ_NVPT01000215.1 GCF_002802985.1 Geodermatophilus chilensis
AATAACAGTGGGATATATGAGTAAGCATGCTAAGGTGTGTATAAAGAGAAGGTAACGTACATGTTCAAGTGCACAAACCGACGGGGTTTTTTGGTCAATGATACAGAGGGCACCGAGATCTACACGGACGGGGTCGTCGGCAGCGTCAGGTGTGTATAAAAGACAGGTCGCCGATCGTCGCGACCGCGCGGGCCGCGTCGGGCCCTTCCTCCAGCAGCACGCGGAAGCCGTCGTCGTCCACTATCGGCGCCTTGGCCTGCACCGCCTTGTCGTACTTGCTGCCCGGGTCGGCCCCGACGACGACGAAGCCGGTCTTCTTGCTCACCGAGCCGGTGACCTTGCCGCCGCGCTCCTGGATCGCGGCGATCGCCTGGTCGCGGCTGAAGTCGCGCAGCGAGCCGGTGACGACGACGGTGACCCCGGTGAGCGGCCCCGGTCCGGCGTCCTCCCCCTCGTCGGCCATGCGCACCCCGGCGGCCCGCCACTTCTCGACCACCTCGCGGTGCCAGTCGACGGCGAACCAGTCCTTGACCGAGCGGGCGATCGTGGGCCCCACGCCGTCGGCGGCGGCCAGCTCCTCCTCGGAGGCCTCGGCGATCCGGTCCAGCGAGCGGAAGTCGCGGGCCAGCGCCTGCGCCGCGGTCGGACCGACGTGCCGGATCGAGAGCGCGACCAGCACCCGCCACAGCGGCACGTCCTTGCGGGTCTGCAGGTTGGCCAGCAGCTTGCGCCCGTTGGCCGAGAGGGTGCCGTCCTTCTTGGTGAAGAACGCAGTCCGTTCCAGCTTCTCCTCGTCGAGGGAGAAGACGTCGCCCTCGTCCTGCAGCAGGTGGCTCTCCAACAGCGCGATCGCCGCCTCGTAGCCGAGCACCTCGATGTCGAAGGCCCCACGGCCGGCCACGTGGAAGACCCGCTCCCGCAGCTGTGCGGGGCAGGAGCGGGCGTTCGGGCAGCGGATGTCGGCGTCGCCCTCCTTCTCCGGCCGCAGCTCCGTGCCGCACTCCGGGCAGTGCGTCGACATCTCGAACTCGCGCTCGTCGCCGGTGCGCGCGGCGACGACGGGGCCGAGCACCTCGGGGATCACGTCGCCGGCCTTGCGGATGACGACGGTGTCGCCGATCAGCACGCCCTTGCGCTTGACCTCGCTGGCGTTGTGCAGCGTGGCCAGCTGCACCGTCGACCCGGCCACCTTCACCGGCTCCATGTAGGCGAACGGCGTCACCCGCCCGGTCCGCCCCACGTTGACCCGGATGTCGAGCAGCTTGGTGGTGGCCTCCTCCGGCGGGTACTTGAAGGCGATCGCCCAGCGCGGCGCGCGCGAGGTCGAGCCCAGCCGCCGCTGCAGCGCCACCTGGTCGACCTTGACCACCACGCCGTCGATCTCGTGCTCCACCGAGTGCCGCTGCTCGCGGTAGGTCTCGATGTAGCCCCACACGCCCTCGAGGTCGTCGACCACCCGGAACCGGTCGCTCACCGGCAGGCCCAGCTCGCGCAGCCGCGCGTAGGCCTCCGACTGCCGCTCGGGCGAGAACCCCTCCCGCGCACCGAGGCCGTGCACCACCAGGCGCAGCGGCCGGGAGGCGGTGACCCGCGGGTCCTTCTGGCGCAGCGAGCCGGCGGCCGCGTTGCGCGGGTTGGCGAACGGCGCCTTGCCCTGCTCGACCATGGCCGCGTTGACGTCGGCGAAGGCGGCGACCGGGAAGTAGATCTCGCCGCGCACCTCGAGCAGCGGCGGGACGTCGTCCCCGGTGAGCTGCTGCGGGACGTCGTCCATCGTGCGCACGTTGGCGGTGACGTCCTCCCCCGTGACGCCGTCCCCCCGGGTGGCCGCGCGCACCAGCCGGCCGCGCTCGTAGACCAGGTCGACCGCCACACCGTCGACCTTCAGCTCGCACAGGTAGACCGCGGCGGAGCCGACCTCGCGCTCGACGCGGGCGGCCCAGGCGGACAGCTCGTCACCGGAAAAGGCGTTGTCCAGGCTCTGCATCCGCTCCAGGTGCCGCACCGGGGCGAACGTGGCGGCGAAGCCGCCGTTGACCTTCTGACTCGGCGAGTCCGGCGTGACCAGGGCCGGGTGAGCGGCCTCGATCGCCCTGAGCTGACCCATGAGCTCGTCGTACTGGCCGTCGCTGACCAGCGGCGCGTCCTGCACGTAGTACGCGAACGCGTAGCGGTCGAGCTCCTCGGAGAGGTCCCGGTGCCGGGTCCGCGCCTCGTCGGGGACCTCGGTGAGGTCCTCGCGCTCGGTCGGGGCCTCGACCTGCGGCTCGTCCAGCTCGGCGTCGGTGGTCACGGCGGAACGGTATCCGGCGGGTCTGACGGCGAACCGGTGATCACCCGGCCGTGTGCGTCACTCCGGCAGCAGGTAGCGCGCCGCCTCGCGCACGTGGGTCATCGCCAGGCGCGCGTGGCCGGGCGTCGCGCCGGCCAGCCCGCACGAGGGGGTGAGCGTGACCGCCTCGTGCAGCCGCTCAGCGGGGAAGCCGAGCTCGCGCCACCACGCCCGCAGCCGGGAGGCGGTCGCCTTCGGGGCGGGCAGCGGGGCGTCGGTGCCCGGCACGACGCCCGGCACCAGGTGCGTCCCGGCCTCGACGGCGGTGCCCAGCGCGTCCAGGTCCTGCACCAGCCCGAGGTCGAAGGAGACGGCGTCCGCCCCCGCGGAGCGGAACAGCCCCAGCGGCGCCCGGTCGGCGCAGCAGTGCACCACCACCGGGCCCAACAACGCGCCGACGACGGCGGCCAGCTCCTGCTCGACCACGGGCGCCTCGACCGCAGGCAGCCTCCCGAACCCGCTCGCGGTGGGCAGCGCCCCGGCGAGGACGGCGGGCAGCCACGGCTCGTCCAGCTGCACGACCACCTGCGCCCCGGGCACCCGCGCGCGGACGGCGGCGACGTGCGCGGCGAGGCCCTCGGTGAGCGACTGGGCGAGGTCCCGCCGCGCCCCCGGGTCGACGACCGCGCGGTCGCCGCGGGTGCGCTCGAGGCCCGCGGCCAGCGTCCACGGGCCCGCGGCCTGCACCTTGAACGGGCCGGTCCAGCCCCCGGCGACCTCGTGGAGCGCGTCGAGGTCGCGCGCCAGCAGCTCCTCGGCGCGGCGCTGGTCGATCCCCGGCCGCGGCACCAGCCGCCAGCCGGCCGGCGTCAGCTCGACGGCGAGGTCGACCAGCAGCGCGGCACTGCGCCCGACGAGGTCCGCGCCCGGGCCGCGGCCGGGCAGCTCGGGCAGGTGCGCGAACTCGGGCAGCTCGCCGATGACCACGCGCAGCGCCTCCACCGGGTCGGCGCCCGGCAGCGAGCCGACCCCGGTGGCCGGTCCCCACGGCGCCGGCGCCGGCTCCGCCCCGCGGGTCTCCGGTGCGTCGGCGAGGTCGGCGGGGACGTCGGGATCGGTGGGCGACACGGGGTCGAGCGGGGTCACGGCGGCGACGGTAGTCCGAGCCCGGCCCCGTCCAGGGCACCGCCCCGAGCCTGCGAGGGGTGGGGAGGACGGGGTCCCCTTTCAGGAGGTGGCGAGGACCGTGCCCTGGCCCAGCACGAGGTCGCCGCGCTCGGGGTCGGGGGCGTACAGCACCGCCGACTGACCGGGCGCCACGCCGCGCTGCGAGGAGCCGAGCAGCAGCCGCAGGCCGCCGTCGTCCCCCGCGGTCACCTCGCACGGCACCGGGGTGCCGTGCGCCCGCAGCTGCACCTCGGCACGGAACGGCAGCTGGGGCGGGGCACCTGTCCAGGTCGGCGGCGCGGTGCGGACCTCGTCGACCCCGGCCAGGTCGGCGGTGCCGATGGTCACCGTGCGGGTCACCGGCTCGATGCCGAGCACATAGCGCGGCCGGGAGTCGCCGACGGCGACACCGAGCCCTCGGCGCTGGCCGACGGTGAAGCCGTAGGCGCCCGCGTGCTCCCCCACCGTCGCGCCGGTGGCGGCGTCCACGACCGGCCCGGGCCGGGCACCCAGCCGCCGGGCGAGGAAGCCGCGGGTGTCGCCGTCGGGGATGAAGCAGATGTCGTGCGAGTCCGCCTTGGTGGCCACCGCGAACCCGCGCTCGGCCGCGATCTCGCGCACCCGCTGCTTGGTCATCGAGCCCAGCGGGAAGACCGCGCCGGCCAGCTGGTCGGCCGTGAGGACGGCGAGCACGTAGGACTGGTCCTTGGCCGCGTCGACCGACCGCCGCAGCTCACCGCCGGCCAGCCGCGCGTGGTGCCCGGTGACGACCGCGTCGAAGCCGAGGGCCTGCGCCCGGTCCAGCACGGCGGAGAACTTGATCCTCTCGTTGCAGCGCAGGCACGGGTTGGGCGTACGGCCGGCCGCGTACTCGGCGACGAAGTCCTCGACGACGTCCTCGGTGAACCGCTCGGCGAGGTCCCAGACGTAGAAGGGGATGCCCAGCTCGTCGGCGACCCGGCGGGCGTCGTGCGCGTCCTCGACGCTGCAGCAGCCGCGGGCGCCGCTGCGCAGCGTCTGCCGGTCCGGTGAGAGCGCCAGGTGGACGCCGGTGACGTCGTGCCCGGCGTCGACCGCCAGCGCCGCGGCGACCGCCGAGTCCACTCCCCCGCTCATCGCGGCGAGCACACGCATGGTCACCGCCGCCCCATCCCCGCCCGTTGCGCGCGCTCGACGACCGGACCGATCACGTCGAGGACGGCGTCGACGTCGGCGTCGGTCGAGGTGTGCCCGAGGCTGAACCGCAGCGAGCTGCGCGCGCGGTCGGGGTCGGCGCCGGTGGCCAGCAGCACGTGGCTGGGCCGCGCGACGCCGGCGCTGCAGGCCGACCCGGTGGAGCACTCCACGCCGCGGGCGTCGAGCAGCATGAGCAGCGCGTCGCCCTCGGCGCCGGGGAAGGACAGGTGCGCGTTGCCGGGCAGCCGTCCCGGGCCGCCGGCGACGACGTCGTCCAAGGGGGCGCCATTGAGCTGGGCGTCGGGTACCTGCGCGATCACGCCGGCCACGAGGCGGTCGCGCAGCGCAGCCAGCCGCCCGGCCCGCTCCTCCCGCTCGGCGACGGCGAGGGTGGTGGCCACCTGCAGCCCGACGATCGCCGCGACGTCGAGGGTGCCCGAGCGCACGTCGCGCTCCTGGCCGCCGCCGTGCAGCAGCGGGGTGCACTCGGCCTCGCGGCGCAGCAGCAGGACGCCGGCGCCCATCGGCCCGCCGAGCTTGTGCCCGGTCATGGTGAGCGCGTCGACGCCGCTGGCGGCGAAGTCGACCGGCACCTGCCCGACCGCCTGGACGGCGTCGGTGTGCAGCGGGACGCCGACGGCGTGCGCCACCTCGGCGAGCGCGGCCAGGTCGCTGACCGTGCCGATCTCGTTGTTGGCCCACATGACGCTGGCCAGGGCGACGTCCTCGCCGCTGCCCAGTGCCGCGCGCAGCGCAGCCGGGGCGATCCGTCCGGTCGGCTCGACGGGCAGCCAGGTGACGTCGGCGCCGTCGTGCTTGGCCAGCCACTCAACGCTGTCGAGCACGGCGTGGTGCTCGGCCGGGCTGACCACGATGCGCCGGCGACGGGAGTCGGCGTCGCGCCGGGCCCAGAACAGGCCCTTGACGGCGAGGTTGTCGCTCTCGGTGCCGCCGCCGGTGAACAGCACCTCCGACGGGCGGGCGCCCAGCGCCTCGGCCAGCCGCTCGCGCGACTGCTCGGCGACCCGGCGGGCGGCGCGGCCGCTGGCGTGCAGCGAGGAGGCGTTGCCCACGCGGCCCAGCTGTCCGGTCATCGCCGCCAGCACCGCGGGCAGCATCGGGGTGGTGGCGGCGTGGTCCAGGTAGACCGCCTCGGAGCTGCTCATGACGCCGCCAGGGTAGTCCCGGCGTCGCGCACCGCCTCCCGCGGCGGAGCAGCCGCCCGCCCCGCCAGCCGTGCGCCCAGCAGCGCGAGGAGGGTGCAGACGGCGATCGACGTCGCCACCGCCGCGGGCAGACCGAGCAGCCCCTCCGTGGCCGCCGCGACGAGGACGCCGGCCAGCCCGATGCTCAGGGCCGACAGGGTGACGTCGGCGATCTGCAGCGCCGCCGAGTCCGCACCCCTGCGGTGCTCCGGGGACTGCTCCAGCAGCAGCACGCCGACGCTGGGCATGCCGAGCCCCATGCCGAGGCCGGCTAGCGCCCAGGTCAGGTAGGCCGGCCAGCCGCCCAGCGAGGGGACCGCGGCGAGCACGGTGGCCGCCAGGCCCGTGGCGAGCAGCACGAAACCGAGGCGCAGCAGCCGCTCCCGCGGCACCTGCGGGAAGCGGCCCTGCAGCTGGGAGGCCAGCGCCCAGCCGACCGCGCCGGCGGTCAGCGGCAGGCCCGCGGCGGTCGGGCTGTAGCCGTGCACGGTGGTCAGCAGCAGGGGGATCAGCGCGTCCATCCCGAAGAAGGCGCCGGCCAGGAGCCCCCGGGAGGCGACCACCGCCGGCAACCCGCGCGCGACACGGGCGGTCCCGCGCGGCAGCAGCGGTCGCAGTCCGGCGACCAGGGCGGCCGCGCCGACGACCGCCACCGGCACCGCCGGCAGGTCCAGGCGCTGGCCGGCGTACTGCAGCGCCACGATGCCGAGACCGGCGAGCACCGCCCACCACCGCCGTCCCCTCGCCACGGGTGGCGGGGAGGCCGGCGCGGTCAGCGACCGGCCGGCCGAGAGCACCAGGAGGGCGCCGAGCACGATCAGCGGCAGCAGGCCGAGGAAGACCAGCCGCCAGCTGGCGTGGGTCGTGACCAGCCCGGCCACGACCGGCCCCACCAGGGCGGGGAGCACCCAGGCCGCCGAGATGGCGCCGAACAGGCGGGGCCGCAGCGACGACTCGTAGGCCTGCCCCGCGATGACGTACAGCAGGACGACCATGACGCCGGCGCCGAGCCCCTGCAGCGCCCGTCCGGCGACGAAGACGGCCATGCCCCCGGCCAGCCCGGCGACCAGCAGCCCGGCCGCGAAGGCCGCGACGCCCCAGGGCAGCGCGACCCGGGGACCGCGGCGGTCGCCGGCGTCCCCGCCGACCACCATGCCGACGACCGACGCCACGAGGAAGGCGCTGAACGGCCAGCCGTACCAGGCCAGCCCGTCGAGCTCGGCGACCGCGGTGGGCATCGCCGTCCCGACGGCCATGGCCTCGAACGCGACGAAGGTGACGAGCATGAGCAGGCCCGCGGTCGTCCGCCGGTGCGCCTGGTCGAGGATCCCCGGCACCGCACTCCCGTCCACCTCTGCGCCAACCCGGTCGGCGCCCCGACACTTCCCCCGGACAGACGTCGAGCGCCGGCCCCCGACGGGGACCGGCGCTCGACCGCCCCGTCCCGAGGCCCAGCGGGCCAACGTGCCGGCAGCGGCCCCTCCGCAGGGACCCGCGCCGAGCTTGCGAGGCGTGGGGGGCGGAGGGGTCCTTCTACTTGCGGGCGGTGATCGCCTCGGTGGCCTGCGGGACGACGGTGTTCAGGTCACCCACGACGCCGAAGTCGGCGAGCTCGAAGATCGGCGCCTCGGGGTCCTTGTTGACCGCGACGAT
>NZ_NVPT01000216.1 GCF_002802985.1 Geodermatophilus chilensis
CCGGACCCATTCCGAACCCGGAAGCTAAGCCTCTCAGCGCCGATGGTACTGCCCTGGAGACGGGGTGGGAGAGTAGGACGCCGCCGGACAACCATTCCATGAAGGGCCCTCACCACCAGGTGAGGGCCCTTCATGCATTCCCGGGGAAAGGGCCCGGCCGTGGGACGAGCCGGCCGGGACGGAACGGCATCGGGTTCCCGCCCGTGGTGACGGAACGGGGGTGGTGGCGGCGACACGTCCGGGGACTCGGAGCCGACGCGCATCGGCGTCCTCCGCCTCGCTCGGAGAGGGGGCGGGGCCCTTCTACTGCTGCTCGCCCTCCTCCCGGGCGGCCTCGTCGAGCACCTGCGGGTCGTCCTGGACGCCGCCCGCCGGGTCGGCGTTGCCCAGGGCGGTCGCGGCGGGCAGCTGCTCGACGTGCTCGCGGGCGCGCTCGCGCAGGTCGTCGGTGGGTTCGGACACGGGTCCTCCTCGGCACGACTGTTCGGACGCCGGCTGCCCTACCCGCCCCGTGCCACAGTGACCCCCGCGTCACCCTGCGATCACCGGCGAGGAGCCCGATGAGCGACCCCACCCGCCTGCCCGACCTGGCCAGCCGCGCGCTGGGCGGAGCGGTGCTCGCCGCCAACGACGAGTCCTTCGCCGCCAAGGAGAACCTCGTGCTGCCGCACCCGGCGCAGGCGCTGCCCGGCTTCGGTCACCGCGGCAAGGAGTACGACGGCTGGGAGACCCGGCGCCGGCGCTCCCCGGGCTCGGACTGGGCGATCGTCCGGCTGGGCGTCCCGGGCATCGTGTCGGCGGTCGTGGTGGACACCGCCCACTTCACCGGCAACTTCCCGCCGCGCGCGTCCGTCGAGTGCGCCGCCGTGGAAGGTCAGCCCAGCCTCGCCGAGCTCGAGCGCGCCGACTGGCAGCCGCTGCTGCCGCTGTCGGACCTCGCCGGCGACACCGCCAACACCTTCCCCGTCGACCCCGCCCGGCGGGTCACCCACGTGCGGCTGACCATCGTGCCCGACGGCGGCGTGGCGCGGCTGCGGGTGCACGGCACCGCCGTCCCCGACCCGCGCCTGGTGGACGCCGGCCCTCTCGACCTGGCCGCGCTGGAGAACGGCGCCTTGGTGACCGGGGTGAGCGACGCGTTCTACGGCCGCCCGGTGCAGCTGGTGTCGCCGGGGCTGGCGCGGTCGATGGGCGAGGGCTGGGAGACCCGCCGGCGACGTGGGGACGGCAACGACTGGGTGGAGCTGTCGCTGGCCTGCGAGGGCGTGGTCACCCTCGCCGAGCTGGACACCTCGTACTTCCTGGGCAACGCGCCGGGGTCGGCGTCCCTCACCGGCAACGGCCCGGACGGCGAGGTCGTCGTCCTGCCGCGGACCCGGCTGCAGCCCGACACCCGGCACCGTTTCGTCCTCGACGGCGGCCCGGCGGTGGACCGGGTGCGGCTGGACGTCTTCCCCGACGGCGGCATGGCCCGGCTGCGCCTGTGGGGCCGGCCGACCGCCGTCGGGCGTGAGGCGCTGGGACGGCGCTGGTTCGAGGCGCTGCCCGACGTCCAGGCGCTGGAGGTCCTGGAGTCCGCGGGGGTGGCACCGGCCGAGGCGGGCCGGGCGGTCGGCGCCCGCCCGCTGGGCGCCGACCTGCTCCCGCCGGTGGCCCGGCTGGTGCTCGGTCCGGGGCGGTGACGGAACCGGACCGGCACGCCGGGGGACGCCAGTAGGGTTCGCCCGTGCCGCGCCGCCTCCCCTTGCTCGCCGCCGCGCCGGTCCTCGGGCTCGGCCTGGCCGCCTGCGGCTCGTCGATCGAGCAGGACGAGCTGGAGCGGCAGGTGTCGAGCACCCTCGAGTCGCAGTTCGGCGTCGCCGCCGACGTCTCCTGTCCCGGCGACCTCGACGCCGAGGTGGACGCCAGCACGGAGTGCACCGCCACCGACCCGGACAGCGGCGAGGAGGTCGCGCTCCGGATCACCGTCACCTCGGTCGAGGGCGAGACGGCCAACTTCGACATCGCACCGGTCGAGTGACCCGCGCTCTGGACTGACCCGGATGGCGGTGCCCTCGCTGCCGGCCGGCTTCGCCGGCGCGGTCGACGCCTGGGTGCTGGTCGAGACCCTGCGCTGACACGCGTCCGGAACACCGGACGGGCAGGATGCCGTCCGTGGAGACGCCCGCCGACCTGCTGGTGCACGACGCCGAGCTGCTGGCCACCGTGGACGACGCCCGCCGCGAGCTCCCCGGCGGCTGGGTGGCCGTCACCCGCGGGGTGGTGACCGGCGTCGGCGGCCCGGGCGACCCGGCCCCGGCCGCCGTCCGGCGGGTCGACGCCCGCGGCTGCCTGGTCACCCCGGGGCTGGTGAACACCCACCACCACCTGTACCAGAACCTCACCCGCGCGTTCGCGCCCGCGCTGACCGGCGGACTGTTCGAGTGGCTGGTCACCCTCTACCCGCTGTGGGCCCGGCTGGACGAGGAGGCCGCGCACGTGAGCGCGTACGTCGGCCTCACCGAGCTGGCGCTGTCGGGCTGCACCACCTCGACCGACCACCTCTACGTGCACCCGCGCGGCAGCGGCGACCTGATCTCCGCGGAGGTGGCGGCCGCCCGTGAGCTCGGCGTGCGCTTCTCCCCCACGCGGGGCTCGATGTCGCTGTCGGTGCAGGACGGCGGCCTGCCGCCGGTCTCGGTCGTCCAGGACGACGACGAGATCCTGGCCGACTCGGAGCGCCTGGTCGACGCCCACCACGACCGCTCGCCGCACGCGATGACCCGCCTCGCTCTCGCGCCGTGCTCGCCGTTCAGCGTCTCCCCGACCCTGATGCGGCGGACCGCGGAGCTCGCCGAGAGACTCGACGTCCGGCTGCACACTCACCTGTGCGAGACCCGGGACGAGGACGCCTTCTGCCTGGCCACCTTCGGCCGCCGTCCGGTCGACCACCTCGCCGACGTCGGCTGGCTGACCGACCGGACGTGGCTGGCGCACGCGGTGTGGCCCTCGGCCGAGGAGGTGGCGCGGCTGGGCGCGGC
Organism: Geodermatophilus chilensis; assembly: GCF_002802985.1. Lineage (GTDB taxonomy): Bacteria > Actinomycetota > Actinomycetes > Mycobacteriales > Geodermatophilaceae > Geodermatophilus > Geodermatophilus chilensis. The sequence goes on from NZ_NVPT01000216.1 coordinate 3,021, forward strand.
GCGGGTCGGCGCGGCGCACTGCCCGTCGTCCAACATGGTCCTCGGCAGCGGGCTGGCACCGGTCGCCGAGCTCCGGGCCGCCGGGGTGCCGGTCGGGCTGGGCGTGGACGGGTCGTCGTCGGCGGACTCCGCGTCGCTGTGGCTCGAGGCCCGGACGGCGATGCTGCAGGGCAAGCTGCGGCACGGCGCGGCCGCGATGTCCGCCCGGGACGCGCTGGAGATGGCCACCCGCGGCGGCGCGGCGTGCCTGGGGCGCACCGGGGAGGTCGGCGAGCTGTCGGTCGGCGCCTGCGGGGACCTGGTGGTGTGGCCGCTGGAGGGCCCCGCGTTCGCCGGCGCGCTGTCCGACCCGGTCGAGGCGTGGCTGCGCTGCGGCCCGGTCGCGGCGCGGCACACCGTCGTCGCCGGGCGGTTCGTCGTCGAGGACGGCGTCCCCGTGCACCCCGGCCTCGACGAGCAGCTCGCCGTCCACCGCCGGGTGTCGGCCGCGATGCAGGCCGCCGGCGGGCGGTGATCGCCGGCGGCCCGCTGCAGGGGCCCACCGCGAGCGTGCGAGCAGTGGGGGGCAGCGGGTCCTTCGTCAGAGGGCGGCGGCGAGGGCCTCGAGGTCGTCCACCGTGGCGTCCAGGTGCGGCGAGACGCGCAGCACCGGCCCGGTCATCTCGCCCGGCGCCCGCTGCGGGCCGATCGCGGTGGTGACGATGCCGTGCTCGGTGAGCAGCCGGGCCCGCGTGGTGACGACGTCGACGCCGTCCGGCGGGCGCAGCGTCGTCGTGGCGGTCGGCTCGTCGCGTGGCTCGACCACCCGCCAGCCGGCGGCGCCGTCGAGTACCTCGCGCGCGGCCCGGCCCAGCGCGGCCAGCCGCTCGCGCACCCGGACCGGCCCCGCGGCCAGGTGCTCGCCCACGGCCAGCACCAGCCCGACCCGGCCGGCCACGTGCGCCTCCCCGGACTCGAGGGCGCGCAGCGGCGGGACGTCGTCCGGCGCGGCCAGCAGCGGGGTCAGCTCGGCGGCGACCGCCGGCCGCACGCACAGCAGGCCCACCCCGCGCGGGCCGGCCAGCCACTTGCGGGAGGTCGAGTAGACGACGTCGACGCCGAGGTCGGTGTCGACGTGCCCCAGCGCCTGCGCCGCGTCGAGCACCAGCGGCACCCCCGCCTCGCGGCACAGCGCGGCGACCTCGGCGGCCGGCTGGACCACGCCGCGGTGGCTGGCGATGTGCGTCAGGTGCACCACCCGCGGCGGGTCGCCCGCCAGCAGCCGGGCCACGCCGTCGAGGTCGGCCCGCCCGAGGTCGTCGACCGGCAGGTGTTCGACGGTCAGGCCCGCGGCGCGCAGCTGGGCCACGTTGGGCGCGTACTCGCCGGGCAGGCAGGCCACCCGCGACCCGGCCGGCAGCCGCCACCCGGAGAGCAGCGCGGCCAGCGCGGCCTGCGCGGACTCGACGAAGACGACGTCGGCGGCGGCCATCCCGACCAGCCCGCCGATCACCGACCGGCCCTGCTGCAGCAGATCCTCGGCGGTCGCCTCGGCCACGTACCCGCCGAGCTCGGCCTCGTGCCGGGCGTGGTGGGCGACGGCCTCGAGCACCCGGTGGCTCTGCCGGCTGCACGCGGCGCTGTCCAGGTGCCGTCCGGCCGGTCGGGGCCGGGCCGAGCGCCACGCTGCGCCCAGGTCCTCGTGGACGAGGTCGGTGTCGAGCGCGGTCACGCGGGCCTCCTCGCTGGCGCTCGTCGGTCGCGTGCCCGACGGTGCTGGCTCCTGGGTGACCTCGCACGCTCGGTCACCTCCCCACGCTAGGCGAGCCGACGACCGGGCCATCCCACGGGGTGAGGACGGTCAGGTTGCACACAACGGAAACCGATGGACACGGTGCGAGGTCCCGCGTCCGGCGGGCCCGGAGGAGGGGCTGTGTTCCGCATCCTGACGTCCTGGCGCGCGCTGCTGGCCGTACTGGCCGTCGCCGTGACCGGGCTGGCGCTGCTCGCCCAGAGCCTCGAGCGTCAGCAGGAGGAACGCGCCCTGCGCCAGGCGGTGGTCGACGCCGAGCTGGTCAACCACCTGCTGATCGCCGTGGAGCTCCCGGGGGAGGGCGTCGAGGTCACCGCCCTCAGCCCGGGGTTGATCGCCCGCATCGACAGCGGGGTGGCCCACCTCGTCCACGAGGGCAGCCTCGTGGGCCTGCAGCTGTGGACCCGCGACGGGCGGCTGCTCTACTCCGACGTCGCGTCCCCCGACCCGTTGACCGACGAGGAGCTCGCCCACCTCGATGAGGTGCTCGACGGCCGCCCGCAGGTGGAGTTCGAGCTCGACGACGGGCGGAAGGTCCCGACCGCGACCGTCCTCTCCGAGCCGAGGACGCTCGACCACGGGGCGAGCGGGCTGGTCACCGAGGTGCTGCTGCCCCAGGACGGGGTGACCGAGAAGCTGGAGGCCGCGTCCCGCCGGCTCTACGCCGGCGCTGCGGGGCTGCTCCCGCTGGTGACCGTGCTCGCCGTCACCGCCCGCAGGCGGGTCCTGCGCCGCGAGCACGAGGCGCTGCACGACCCGCTCACCGGGCTCGGCAACCGGTCGATGCTGGCGCAGGAGGCCCGGACGCTGGGCGCACCGCGCCGCTCCTGGTCCACCCCCGACGAGCCCGTGACCGCGCTGCTGCTGATCGACCTCGACGGCTTCAACAACGTGAACGACACCCTCGGCCACGCGGTGGGCGACCAGCTGCTGGTCCAGGTGGCGGGCGCCCTGCGCGGTGCCGTGCGGCCGGCCGACGTCGTCACCCGGCTGGGGGGCGACGAGTTCGCCCTCCTCCTGCGGAACCTGCCGTCGGCGGCCGCAGCGGTGCGGGTGGCCGAGTCCGTCGCGGCGACGCTCACCCGCCCCTTCGCCGTCGACCGGGTCACCCTCGAGGTCGGTGGCAGCATCGGCGTGGCCGTCGCGCCGGACCACGGCAGCGACCTCGCCGCCCTGCTCCGCCGCGCCGACGTCGCGATGTACCAGGCCAAGCGGGACGGCGGCGGCGTCCGGCTCTACGACTCCGGCGACGACCCGCACGACGAGGGGCAGCTGGACCTGCTCTCCCAGCTCCGCACCGCCATCGACACCGGTCAGCTGTGGCTGCACTTCCAGCCCAAGGTGGCGCTGGGGGCCGGGCGCACGGTCGGGTTCGAGGCGCTGGTGCGGTGGGCGCACCCCGAGCGCGGGCTGCTGGCCCCCGCGGCCTTCGTCCCGCTGGCGGCGCGGACCGCGCTGATGCGCCCGCTGACCGACTGGGTGCTGCGGGAGGCGGTCAAGCAGTGCGCCGCCTGGCGAGCGCAGGGCTGGGAGGTCGACGTGGCGGTCAACGTGGCCCCGGGCACCTTGCTGGAGGGCGACCTGCCCTCCCGGGTCACCACGATGCTCGCCGAGGGCGGGCTCCCCGGGCACGCGCTGGAGCTGGAGATCACCGAGACCGCGGTGATGGTCGACCCGGAGCGGGCCGCAGAGACGCTGCGCCGGCTGCAGGCGATGGGGATCGGCGTCTCGATCGACGACTTCGGCGCCGGCTACACGTCGCTGTCCTACCTCAAGTCCCTGCCGGTGCGGAGCCTCAAGATCGACCGCGGTTTCGTCACCCACCTGCTGGACGACGACCGGGACCAGGCGGTCATCCGCTCGGTGGTCCAGCTGGGGCACGACCTCGGGCTCACCGTCGTGGCCGAGGGCGTGGAGACCGCCGGGGTGCGTCAGCGGCTGCTGGAGCTCGGCTGCGACGAGGCCCAGGGGTACCTGATGGCCCGGCCCATGGCGTCCGAGGCGGTGCTGGACTGGCTGGCGGCCTCGGCCGCGGCGCGCGGGGCTCAGCTCTCCAGCACGCCGCGGACGACCGACACCCGGGAGTGGGACGGGTCGCCGTCCAGCGGCTCCACCGAGACGTCGACCACCGGGTACCACCCAGGTCGACCCCCGGCGGCAGCTCCAGCGTGGTGTCGTCACCGCCCTGCACGACCCCGACCGGCACCAGTCGGGCGACCGCCTCGTCGAGCAGCCACACCTCGTAGTAGCCCTCGTCGAGCGGGACCGCGTCGAGCGTCAGCTCGAGCACCCGCGAGCCGTCGTCCCGCTCCGTCTCCAGCAGCCCCGTCACGTCGCCGCCTCCGCGACGACCACGACGTCGTCGCGACAGCCCCCCACCTCGGGGAGGGACGGTCCGCCACAGGTGGCCGGCACCAGCCGCGGAGTCCGCCGCCCTCGCGCCGACGATCATGGAGCTGCGGTGGCGACGCGCCGGGTCCGGACGGCGTGTCGCCACCCGGACTCCATGATCGTCTCCGGAGTGGGTGTAGCCGGAGCCGGAGCGGGGAGCCGGGGGGAGCCGGGGGCGCCGGCGGGGTGCGGGTGCGGGGTGCGGGGTGCGCGCTCAGGCGGGGACGGAGAGCGAGACGCCGAAGTCGCCGTCGGGGTCGGTCCACCAC
>NZ_NVPT01000217.1 GCF_002802985.1 Geodermatophilus chilensis
TTGTTAATTCGTTGGTTGATGGTTTGTATTTTGGTTTTATTTAATTATACTTGATCAAATGGTATCTAAACGGTCGGGGTCGTCTGCAGAGGCAGGAGTGGATAAGAGACAGGTGGCGGGGGTCTCGGATGCGGGGGTCTCGGGTGCGGGGGTCTCGGCCGCCGGGGCCGCTGCAGCGGGGGTCTCCGGCGCGGCGGACCCCGCGGTCGGGTCGGCGAGAGCGGCGTCGCCAGGGGTGGGTGCCGCCGTGGTCCCCGCCTCGGGGGCGACCGCCTCGGATCCGGCCGTCGGCGGCTCGGGCAGCTGCTGCGCGGGGTTTCCGGCGTTCTCCGTGCTCGACACGGTTCGGAGTGTCCCACGACGCATCCGGGACACTGCTGCGGTGAGCTCGGTCCCGGCCGCACCGTCCCGCACGGCACCGCGGGCGGTCGCCTTCTGCCCCTGCCCGCCGCTGCTGGTGCCCGCCGTGGCCGGGCGGGCAGCTGCGGACACCGCCGTCCTGCGGGCGGCCTGCGCGACCGTGGTGGACGCGGTGCTGGCCACCCACCCGGAGGTCGTCGTGGTCGTCGGTGGCGAGGACGGCTGCGGGCGATTCGGCGACGGCGACGGCGGGGACCTGCGCGGCTACGGTGTCGACCTCGACGTCCCCTTCGCCCGCCACGTCCGCCCTGGCGGGCGCCGCACCCCGCTGGCGCACACGATCGGCGCCTGGCTGCTGCACGAGGCCGGGTACGACGGCCTCCGCCTCGGTGTCGGTCCCGGCGACCTCGCCGACGCCCTCGGCGACCTGCCCGGGCCGGTCGCCGTCCTGGCGGTGGGGGACGGCTCGGCCCGGCGGTCGCTCAAGGCGCCCGGCCACCTCGACCCGGCGGCCGAACCGTTCGACGACGCCGTCGCCGCCGCGCTGGACGCCGCGGACCCGGGCGCCCTGGCCGCGCTCGACCCCGCGGAGGGCGCCCGGCTGCTCGCGACCGGCGTACCCGCCTGGCGGGCGGTCGGCGCCGCGCTGGCCGGCTGCGAGGTGAGCGGCCGGCTGCACGCGCACGAGGCGCCCTTCGGCGTCGGCTACCTGGTGGCCGACTGGAGCGTGCGGTGACCGCTCTCCCGCCGGTCGTCGCGGTGGTGGGCCCCACCGCCACCGGCAAGACCGCCCTCGGGGTCGCGCTGGCGCACCGGCTGGGCGGCGAGGTGGTCAACGCCGACTCGATGCAGCTCTACCGCGGCATGGACATCGGCACCGCCAAGCCCGACGCCGTCGAGCGGGACGGCGTGCCGCACCACCTGCTCGACGTGTGGCACGTGCGGCAGGCGGCATCGGTGGCGGAGTACCGGCAGCTGGCCCGCGCCGAGGTCGACCGGCTGCGGGCGGCCGGGGCGGTGCCGCTGCTGGTCGGCGGTTCCGGGCTCTACGTGCGCGCCGTCCTCGACGAGCTGGACTTCCCGGGCACCGACCCCGCGGTGCGGGCCCGGCTGGAGGCCGAGCTGGCCGAGGTGGGTCCGGAGGCGCTGCACGCCCGCCTCGCCGCCGTCGACCCCGCGGCCGCGGCCGCCGTCCTCCCGTCGAACGGACGGCGGATCGTGCGTGCGCTCGAGGTCGTCGAGATCACCGGCGGCCCGTTCCGGGCGACGTTGCCCGAGCCGCGGCCGCACTATCCGGCGGTGACCGTCGGACTGGACCGGGAGCCGGCCGAGCTCGACGACCGGGTCGCCGCGCGGGTCGACCGGATGTGGGCGGCCGGCTTCGTCGGTGAGGTGGAGGCGCTGGCCGCCGACGGCCTGCGAGAGGGGCCCACGGCGTCCCGGGCGCTGGGCTACGCGCAGGTGCTGGCCCAGCTCGACGGAACCCTCACCCCGGACGAGGCTCGCGAGCGGACGGTCTCGACCACCCGCCGCTTCGTGCGCCGGCAGCGCTCCTGGTTCCGCCGCGACCCGGCGACCACCTGGCTCGACCCCGCCCGCCCCGACCTGGTGGAGGCGGCCCTCGGGGTGATCACCGCTCGTACCCTGGACCGGTGAACGCGCACCGGGTGCTGATCGGCCACGGCACGGAGAACGACTTCGTCGTCCTGCCCGACCCCGACGGCACCGGCTGGCCGGAGAGCCGGCTGGACGCGGCGATGGTGCGGCGGCTGTGCGAGCGGCGCGCCGGCCTCGGCGGGGACGGCGTGCTGCGCGTCGTCCGCAGCGCGCACGTGCCCGACGCCCCCGCCGTCCTCGGCGAGGCGCTGGCGCGGTGCGAGTGGTTCATGGACCACCGCAACGCCGACGGCTCCACCGCCGAGATGTGTGGCAACGGCATCCGGCTGTTCCTGCACGTGCTCGTGACGGAGGGCCTGGTCGAGCGGGACGCCTGCGCCGACGGCATCTGGGTCGGCACCCGCGGCGGCCCCCGGCGGGTGGGGGCCGCGGCCGACGGCGGCTACTGGGTGGACATGGACCCGGCCCGACCGTTCGGCGTCGGCACCGCCGAGCTCGGGGGCGCGGCGTTCCCCGGCCGCGCGGTCTCGATGGGCAACCCGCACCTGGCCTGCCTCACCGACGTCGACGTCGACACCCTCGACCTCACGACGGCGCCGGCGGTCGACGCGCAGCTGTTCCCGGACGGCGTGAACGTCGAGTTCGTCAACGTCCTGGAGGCCGGCCGGCACGTACGGCTGCGGGTCTCCGAGCGCGGGGTGGGGGAGACCCGCTCGTGCGGGACCGGCGCCTGCGCCGCGGCGTGGGCGGCGCTGGAGGCCGCCGGCGCGGCGACCGGCACGGTCACCGTCGACGTCCCCGGCGGCCGGCTGGGCGTGACCGTCGACGAGCGGACGACGGTGCTGTCCGGCCCCGCGGTCGTGGTGGCGGCCGGCGAGCTGACCCCTGAGTGGCTCGGGAGCTGACCCCGGGGGCTCGCTGTCCGGCCCCTTGGTGACGTGCTGGAACGGCCCCTCTGCAGGGGCCCGCGCCGAGCCCGCGAGGCGTGGGGGGCAGAGGGGTCCTGTTTCAGTCCCGGGTGTTCTCCGTCTCCTGCGGGGACTCCGGCACCATCGACTGGCCGGCGATGCCGGGGCTGCCCTTCGGCTCACCGCGGCCGCTGTCCTGGTCCGGTCCGCCGGTCGTGCTGCCCAGGCCACCGGACAGCGGGTTGCGCGGCGGGTTGAGGCCCTTGGGGTCCCGGCCCGGGTCGTCGAGCTCCTCGTTGGTCCCGGCTGCGCTGCTGCCCGTCTCGCTCATCTCGAGCCTCCTCGGAGTGTCGGTGGTCGTCTCCCGCCCTACCCGGTCGCGACCCCGCCACGCGTGCCGGGATGGTCTGCCGCGACCGCGGTGTTGTACCGGGCGATGACAGGACTGCAGGAGACAACTCGGATGCCCCAGGACCTGGGGTCTGCCACGCTGGAGACGATGACGACCGCACAGAACCGCGCCGTGCTCGACGACGCCGAGGAGCGCGCCCTGCGTGCCGCACCGGCGCCCGCCGAGGAGACGTCCCGTCCCGACGGGGGATGGGACGAGCCGGACGACACGACCGGCTCCTACGCCCTGGAGGCCCGCGGTGCGCTGCGCCGCATCGCCGGCCTGTCCACCGAGCTCGCCGACGTCACCGAGGTCGAGTACCGCCAGCTGCGCCTCGAGCGCGTCGTGCTGATCGGGGTCTGGACCGAGGGCACGCAGGCCGACGCCGACCGCTCGCTGGCCGAGCTGGCCGCGCTGGCCGAGACCGCGGGCTCGCAGGTACTGGAGGCGGTGAGCCAGCGGCGCGACAAGCCCGACGCGGGCACCTACGTCGGGTCGGGCAAGGCCGCCGAGATCCGCGACATCGTCGCGGCCGCCGGCGCGGACACCGTGATCTGCGACGGTGAGCTGACCCCGGGCCAGCTCAACGCGCTGGAGAAGATCCTCAAGGTCAAGGTGGTCGACCGGACCGCGCTGATCCTCGACATCTTCGCCCAGCACGCCTCCAGCCGGGAGGGCAAGGCGCAGGTCGAGCTGGCCCAGATGCAGTACATGCTGCCGCGGCTGCGCGGCTGGGGCGAGTCGCTGTCCCGGCAGGCCGGTGGCCGCGTGGCCGGCGGTGGCGGCATCGGTACCCGCGGACCGGGTGAGACCAAGATCGAGACCGACCGGCGGCGGATCCGCGCGCGGGTGAGCAAGCTGCGCCGGGAGATCGCCGGCATGGCCACCGCCCGGGCCACGCAGCGCTCGTCCCGCGGGCGCAACGCCGTCCCCAGTGTGGCGATCGCCGGGTACACCAACGCCGGCAAGTCCAGCCTGCTCAACCGGCTCACCGGTGCCGGCGTGCTGGTCGAGAACGCGCTGTTCGCGACCCTGGACCCGACGGTGCGTCGGGCGCAGTCCCCGGACGGCCGCGAGTACACGCTCACCGACACGGTCGGCTTCGTGCGGCACCTGCCGCACCAGCTGGTCGACGCCTTCCGCTCCACGTTGGAGGAGGTGGCCGCCGCCGACCTGCTGCTGCACGTCGTCGACGGCTCCGACCCCGACCCACTGGGGCAGATCGAGGCGGTGCGCGTGGTCCTGGGCGAGATCGACGCGGCGTCGGTCCCCGAGCTCATCGTGGTCAACAAGGTGGACGCGATGAGCGAGGACGACGTGCTCACCCTGCGCCGCGCCCTGCCCGGCGCGGTGTGGGTCTCGGCCCGCACGGGCGTCGGCATCGAGCAGTTGCGCGAGATCGTGGCCGCCCGGCTGCCGCACCCCGACGTCGAGGTCGACGTGCTGGTGCCCTACGACCGCGGCGACCTGGTCGCCCGGGTGCACCGGGACGGCGAGGTGCTCAGCGAGACCCACGAGGCCGGGGGCACCCGGCTCAGCGCCCGGGTGGACGGCGGCCTGGCCGCCGCCCTCGAGGGGTTCGCGGCGCCGGTCGCCTGACACGCCCCCTCGGCCGAGCGAGGTCACGGTCAGGTCACGGCCCGGTACCGTGGCCGGCGTGACCAGCGGCGCGGTACGGCGGCGTCCCGGGGCCTCCCCGCTGGACGCCGCCGGCACCGACGTCCCCGTCGGCCGCCCGTCGCGGTGGTCGCTGCTGGCCGCTCTGGTGGTCACCGTCGTGGTGACCGTCGACCTGCTCGGCCGCGGCGTGCTCGAGCGGATGGACCTGCGGGTCTCCGAGGTGGTCAGCGCCTGGGACCTCGAGGACTCGGCCGCCTACTGGCCGGTGTGGGCGGTGACCCAGCTCGGCGGGCGCGGCTTCATCCTCATCGTCCTGGCCGGGCTGGTCGGCTACCTCGGGTGGCGGTTCCGCACGGTCGTGCCGCTGGTGCGGGTGCTGCTGGCGCTGGTGCTGCTGACCGTCGTCGTCTACTCGTTCAAGTACGGGACCGGCCGGACCGCGCCGGCCTACCCCGGCTCGTTCTTCCACCGGGACGGCGCCTCCTACCCCTCGGGGCACGTGGCCAACGCCGTGCTCATGTGGGGGGTCGCCCGCTGGCAGGTGGTGCAGTACCGGCTGGCGGCGTGGGTGCAGCGGACCGCCCGGGTGCTCAGCGTCGCCGGCCCGGTGGCCACCGGCGTGGCCATGGTGTCCCTGGACTTCCACTGGGTCACCGACGCCGTGGTCGGGGCGGCCGTCGGCCTCCTGCTGTTGGGCGTGGTTCACCTGCTCGACGCGGTCGTGCTGTCACGCTGGGTCGGTGCCCGAGCTGGCCGGTCGTCCGCGTAGCGGGGCCGCGGGGCGACGTCTGGCAGCCGGGACCGGTCTGGCGCTGACGCTCGTCCTCGGTCCCGCGCTGCCCGCGTCCGCCCAGCCGGCCGACCCGGCCGCACCCTCGACCCGCTGCCAGCTCACCGACCCCCGGCTGCCGGAGGTCTCCGGCCTGGTGGAGGTGGGCGACCGGATGCTGGTGCACAACGACGGCGGGGACTCACTCGACGTCTACGTGCTCGACGGGACCTGCGCGGTGGTCACCGTGCACTCCGCGCCGGTGGACCCCTACGACCCCGAGGACATGGCGCTGGCCGTCGACGGGACGGTGTGGCTCGCCGACACCGGCGACAACGCCGGCACCCGGACGACGGTCGCGCTGCTGGCCCTGCACGCCGACGGCAGCAGCTCCGTCTACCGGCTGGCGTACCCCGACGGCCCTCGCGACGTCGAGGCGCTGCTGCTCGCCCCCGACGGGACGCCGTACCTGGTCACCAAGGAGGTGCTGGGCGCCAGCACGGTGTACCGGCCGGTGTCCGCGCTCGTGGAGGACGGCACGGTCGGGCTGACCGAGGTCGGCGGCGTGGACCTCGTGCTGACCGGGACGCCGGGCGGCCCGGTCGGCCGCGCGGGGCAGCTCATGGTGACCGGCGGCGCGGTGTCGCCGGACGAGCGCTGGATCGCACTGCGCACCTACACCGACGCCTACGTCTGGCCGCTGACCGACTCGGACGTGGCCGGCGCGCTGGCGGCCGAACCCCGCCGGATCGCCCTGCCCGAGGCCGCCCAGGGCGAGGCGATCAGCTTCACGGGGGACTCCTCGGCCCTCGTCGTCGCGGGGGAGGGGCTGCGCAGCGACGTCACCGTGGTCCCGTTGCCGGCCGAGGTGGCGGCCTCGTCGGCGACGGCGTCCGCGGAGGGCACGGTCTCCGGCCTGCTGTCCGGCGACGACGGGCCGCCGCCGATCGCGGCGGCCGTCGCGGCCGCCGTCGTGGCCGGCGTGCTCGTCTGGCTCGGCGGCAAGCTGGTGCGCCGGCGCGACTGAGTCGCCCCGGGTCCAGTCGCCGCCGCGGTTGCCGGCCCGCGACCCGCGCCGCGGGGCTCCGGCCGCACGCCCGCGCCTCGCGACTCAGGTCGCGCGACCCCGGCTCGGAGCGGCTGACGACCGCGGCGTGCGCCGACCGCCGGCGCGACCGTCGCCACACCGGCGGGAGCGGGTCAGACCCGGCGGAGCACCGTGACGACGCGGCCCAGCACGGTGGCGTCGTCACCGGGGATGGGCTCGTACGCAGGGTTGTGCGGGAGCAGCCACACGTGGCCGTCCCGCCGCTTGTAGGTCTTCACCGTCGCCTCGCCGTCGATCATGGCGGCGACGATCTCGCCGTTCTCGGCGGTCGGCTGCTGCCGCACGACGACCCAGTCGCCGTCGCAGATGGCCGCCTCCACCATCGAGTCACCGGTGACCTTGAGCATGAACAGCGTGCCCTCGCCGACCAGCTCGCGGGGGAGCGGGAAGACGTCCTCGACCGCCTGCTCGGCCAGCACCGGGCCACCGGCGGCGATCCGGCCGACCAGCGGGACGTAGGTGGGGGCGGGGGTCCCCTCGGCGCCCCCGCGCCCACGGTGGTGGCACCCGCCGGCGCCGAGGCACCGGTCCTGTCGTTGTCTCTTATAACCATCTCAGAACACAAAAGACCGTACTAGAAATCATACTCCTGTCTCCACTTGAAAAAACAACACAGTACAAGTCAAAAAGACAACAAATACAAATACGTACACATTCAAA
>NZ_NVPT01000218.1 GCF_002802985.1 Geodermatophilus chilensis
AACAGGGCAGAGGCGAGCGATGCAGAGGTACCAGCCGAAGACAACATGATCGCAGACGAACGCATAAAACCACTCGAGATTGAGCTCAACGACGAATTTTTGTCGAAGCGGTACGGCGACCCCCGAGTCATCCCGGTAGGGAGCGCTCGGCAGCTTCACATGTGTATAAGCGACAGGTGCTGCACCCGGTCGGCCCCCTGCCCGCGGCCGTCTACTGGCGGCGGCGGCTGCTGGTCCTGACCCTGCTGCTGGCGGTGCTCGGCGGCGGAGGCTGGCTGCTCGTCGCCGCGCTGACCGGCGGCGACGGGACGTCGACGACCGGGGCCGCCGCGACCACGGACGCGGCCGACCCGACCGACGAGCCGCCCGCGCTGGAACAGGTGGTGCCCTCGCTGGCCAGCGTGCAGACGCCGACGCCGGCTCCCGAGCCGCCCGCCGAGCCGGAGCCCGACCCCGCGCCCGCGAGCCCGACGCCGGGCGGCCCGTGCAGCGACGACATGATCGGGCTGGAGGTCCGCGCACCCGGCAGCGCGCCGGCCGGCGGCAAGCCCACCTTCGAGCTCGTCGTCACGAACGTCTCGTCGGTACCGTGCGTGCGGGTGCTCGACGCGGGCCTGCAGGAGGTCCTGCTGCTCGACGCGGCCGGCAACCGGGTGTGGGGCAGCAACGACTGCTTCCCGGAGACCAGCAGTGACACCCGCATCCTGGTGCCGGGGGAGTCGGTGGCCTTCCCGCTCACCTGGGGTGGCCTGACCAGCGAGCCGTCCTGCACGGCCGAGCGGACGACGCCGGCGCCGGGCCAGTACGTGCTGCGCGGCCGGCTGGACACCGCGCTCAGCGCGGACACGCCCTTCAGGATCGGCTGAAAGCGGACCCCCAGAAGGACCCCGTCCTCGGCCCCCTGCGGGGCCCACCGTGAGCTTGCGAACGGTGGGGGGCAGGGGGTCCTCTTTCAGCTGTAGCGGTCGAGGATCGAGGTCTCGGCCAGCCGAGAGAGCCCCTCGCGGATGCCGCGGGCGCGGGCCTCGCCGACGCCCTCGACGGCCAGCAGGTCCTCGATGGTGGCGGCCAGCAGCTTCTGCAGCCCGCCGAAGTGGTCGACCAGGCGGTCGATGATGCCGGCCGGCAGCCGCGGGACGCGGGCCAGCAGGCGGTAGCCGCGGGGGCTGACGGGGGAGTCCAGCGCGTCGGCGGACGTCGGCAGCCCGTAGCAGCGGGCCACGGCGGAGAGGTCGAGCAGCTCGGTGGCCGAGAGGGCGCGCAGGTCGGCCAGGACCTCGTCGATGCTCTTGGGACGGCGCAGCCCGGAGGGCAGGTAGTCGCGCACCAGCAGGGCGCGGTCCTCCTCGACCCCGGCGAGCATCTCGTCGAGCTGCAGCGCGAGCAGGCGCCCGTCGGTGCCCAGCTCGACGACGAAGCCCTCGATCTCGTCGGCGATCCGGCGGACCATCTCCAGCCGCTGGCTGACGCTCATCGCGTCGCGGACGGTGACGAGGTCCTCGATCTCCAGCGCCGACAGCGTGCTGGCCACCTCGTCGAGCCGCAGCTTGTAGCGCTCGAGCGCGGCCAGCGCCTGGTTGGCCCGGGCCAGGATCGTCGTCGGGTGCTCCAGCGTGTACCGCCGTCCGGCGACGTAGACGCTGATGATGTGCATCGACTGGCTCACCGAGATCACCGGGAAGCCCGTCTGGATGGCGACCCGCTCGGCGGTGCGGTGCCGGGTGCCCGACTCCTCGGTGGGGACGGTCGGGTCGGGCATCAGGTGCACGCCGGCGCGCACGATGCGGCTGCCGTCGTAGGAGACGATCACCGCGCCGTCCATCTTGGCCAGCTCGCGCAGCCGGGTGGCCGACAGGGCGACGTCGAGGGCGAACCCACCGGTGCAGATGGACTCGACGACGCGGTCGTAGCCGAGCACGATCAGCGCGCCCGTGCGCCCGGCCAGGATCCGCTCCAGGCCGTCGCGCAGCGCTGTGCCCGGTGCGATGCGGCCGAGCAGTTCGCGGAGCGCGACCTCGGAGTCCACAGCGGGGGGCACGAGCGCTCCTGACGTTCGACGTGGTGGCGGCTGATTCTACGTGGGGACCACGGTATTGGCGGTCCTCGGTGAGCCACCTCACCGTCGCCCGAGCCCCGTGGGTCCCGCGCGCCTCAGAACAGCCGGGCGAAGGCGGCCCCCAGGTCGGGGACCTCGACCAGCCGCATGCCCTTGGGGGCGTTGCCGGCGTCCTCCGGCACGAGCGCCACCTTGTAGCCCTGGCGGGCCGCCTCGGCCAGCCGCCGGCCGGTGCCGCCGACCCGCCGGATCTCCCCGGACAGGCCCACCTCGCCGACCGCGACCAGGCCGCGGGGCAGCGGCAGGTCCTTGGCCGCCGAGGCGATGGCCAGCGCCAGTGCGAGGTCGGCCGCGGGCTCGGCGATGCGCACCCCGCCGACGGACGCGGCGAAGACGTCGGCGTCGGCCAGCTTCACCCGGCCGCGCCGCTCGACGACGGCGTTCACCATGGCCACCCGCTGGGAGTCCAGCCCGCTGACCGCCCGCCGGGGCGAGCCGCCCCCGCCGCTGGCGGCCACCAGCGCCTGGACCTCGGCCAGCAGCGGCCGGCTGCCCTCCATGGTCACCGTGACGCAACTGCCCGGCACCGGCGCGGCGCGCCGGGAGACGAACAGGTGGGAGGGGTCGGGGACACCGACCACGCCGGTGTCGCCGATCTCGAAGCAGCCGATCTCGTCGGCCGGGCCGAAGCGGTTCTTCATCGCCCGGATCAGGCGCAGGGTCGAGTGCCGCTCCCCGTCGAAGGAGATGACGACGTCGACGAGGTGCTCGAGGGTGCGCGGCCCGGCGATCGCGCCGTCCTTCGTGACGTGGCCGACCAGGATCGTCGTCATCCCGCGGCTCTTGGCGACGGCGGTGAGCGCGCTGGCCACCGCGCGGACCTGGGTGGAGCCGCCGTCGGTGCCCTCGACGGCGGGGGAGCGCACGGTCTGCACGCTGTCGAGGACCAGCAGCGAGGGGGCGACGTCCTCGACGTGGGCGAGGACGGCTGACAGCTCGGTCTCCGCGGCCAGGTAGAGCTGGTCGTGCAGCGCGCCGATGCGTTCGGCCCGCAGCCGTACCTGGGCCGCGGACTCCTCACCGGAGACGACGAGGGCCGGTCCGTTGGTGGCGGCCACCCGGTGGGCGACCTCGAGCAGCAGCGTCGACTTGCCCACACCCGGCTCGCCGGCGACCAGCAGCACCGCCCCGGGCACCAGCCCGCCGCCGAGGACTCGGTCGAACTCCGTGATGCCGGTGGGCACCGCGCGGGCGGCGGCGAGCTCGACCTGGGCGATGGGTACCGCCGGTGCGGTCACCGGCCCGGCCGCCACGGCCCGCAGCGGGGACGCCGGGATGCCGACCTCCTGGATCGTGCCCCAGGCCTGGCACTCGGGGCAGCGGCCGACCCACTTGGCGGAGGCGTAGCCGCACTCGGTGCAGCGGTGGGCGGGACGGGACCTCACTCCGGCAGATGGCACACCGCGACGCTAACCGCGGGCGGTGACGGTTCCGGGGAGGTCCGACTCTCAGTCGTGCTCGCCGGGGCCGCTCCCGGCCTCGCTCTCGCCCTCGCGGGCGATGTCCTCGGCGCCCTCGGCAGGCGCCTCGCCGTGGCCCTCCTCCTGGTGGAAGTCGAAGGGCTCCCCGCGGGGCAGCACGCGCTCGGGCGTGGCGACGACGACCGGCACGGTGACCTCGCCGGCGCGCTCGAAGGTGAGCGTGACCTCGATGTTCTCGCCCACGGTCAGCTCCTCGGAGAGGCCGGCGAGCTCGACCGTCGCGCCGCTGGCCCCGCCGAGGAAGACCGTGGAGCCGGCGGGGATCGGGAGCTGGACCTGCGTGCTCGCGCTCGGCGCGGCGGGGACGCTCGGCGTCGGGAGCGTGCCGGGAGTGGGGGTCGACCCGGGGGTCGGCGTCGGCAGCGTGCCGGGGGTGGTCGGTGTCGCCGGTGAGGTGGTCACCGGGGCGGCCGACGGGGAGCTCGGGACGGCGGAGGCGGTGGCCTGCCCGGACACGACCACGCCGTCGAAGGCCTCACCCTCGATGCCGACCAGCGTGTCGGCCTCGGTGTCGCCGTTGACGATCGCCATCTGCAGCTCCGCCGACCCACCCTCCTCGTACAGCCCGTCCTGCGGGTAGGCGAGGGTGATCTGGCGCAGCGTGATGTCGCCGACCGCGGCCTCGGGGCCGACCTTGTCCCGGTTCTGGGTAGCAGTCTGGGGGACCTGGCCGGCGCTGCACGCGGTCAGCGCGACCGGGCTGAGGAGCAGGACACCCATCGTGGCGGCGCGCAGTGCGCGGTTCACAGCCGTCGACCTCCAGGGACGTGCCGGCCACCGCACGTCGATGGCCCGAGTCGCGCCGAGCCTAACGCCCTCCCCACGATGGCCGCCGGGAGGTGAGGCCGTGCCGCAGGACCCGGCGGTGGGGCACGGGGTGCCCGGCATGCCGCGACCGGCCGAGGCCGACCCGGCGCTGGCCGCGTTCCCCGCCCAGGCACCGGCCACCCGGCGGTGGTGCTTCGCCGACCAGCTCGGCCCGCACTTCCTCGACCGCCCGGACCAGCCGGTCCTGCTGATCGAGTCCAAGGCGGTGTTCGCGCGCCGCCGGTTCCACCGCCAGAAGGCGCACCTGGTGCTGTCGGCGCTGCGGCACCGGGCCGCCGAGCTGGGCGACCAGGCGGAGTTCGCCCAGGTGCGCACCTACGCCGAGGCGCTGGACCGGGTGCGCGAGCCGCTGAGCGTGTGCGCGCCCACCACCTGGAGCAGCCGCGACCACGTCCTGCGCCGTCCGGACCTCACCGTCCTCGCCGCCCGCGGGTTCGTCGCCACGCAGGAGGAGTTCGCCGGCTGGGCCGAGGGGCGGGGACGCCGGCGCCTGCTCATGGAGGACTTCTACCGGGACAACCGGCGTCGCCACGACGTCCTCATGGACGGCGCCGAGCCGGTGGGCGGGCGTTGGAACCTCGACCACGACAACCGGGAGCCGCCGCCGTCCGACGGGCGGCTCGCCGTCCCCGAGCCGTGGTGGCCGGAGGAGGACGAGATCGACGCGCAGGTGCGCGCCGACCTCGACCGCTGGGCGGCCGACGGCGACGTCGCCTTCGTAGGGGACGACGGCCCGCGGCTGTTCCCGGTGACCCGCGAGGAGGCGCTGTACCGATGGCGCACTCGCTGATCTCCCCGGCGCTCAACCTCGGCCTGCTCGACCCGCTCGAGGTGGTGCACGCCGCCGAGCAGCGCTACCGCGACTCGGTGGCGGTGGGCGACCCGCTGCCGCTCAACAGCGTCGAGGGCTTCGTCCGCCAGGTGATGGGCTGGCGGGACTACATCTGGCACACCTACTGGCACTTCGGCCGCGACTTCCGGCACGCCAACGCGCTGGCCGCGCACGAGGCGGTGCCGGACTGGCTGACCGACCTCGACGACGGCGCGGTCGACGCCGCCTGCCTCTCCGACGTCCTCGGCGACCTGCGCCGCGACGGCTGGGTGCACCACATCCCGCGGCTGATGGTGCTCGGCAACTACGCGCTGCAGCGCGGCATCGACCCGCTCGCGATGACCGACTGGTTCCACCGCAGCTTCGTCGACGGCTACGACTGGGTGATGGTCGCCAACGTCGTCGGCATGAGCCAGCACGCCGACGGCGGGCTGCTCGCCACCAAGCCGTACGCCGCCGGGGGCGCCTACATCGACCGGATGAGCGACTACTGCGGCGGCTGCCGCTACGACCCGCGCAAGCGACTGGGCGAGGACGCCTGCCCGTACACCGCCGGCTACTGGGCCTTCCTCGAGCGCAACCGGGGGCGGCTGGCGCCCAACCAGCGGATGCGCCGCGCACTGCAGGGCCTGGACCGGCTCAAGGGCCTCGAGGAGGTCGTCGAGCAGGAACGGCTCCGGGGCACCGAGGCCATCTGACCGGGGCGCCGGGGCCATCTGACCGGGGGACAACGGTCCAGTTCCGGGCCGCACCTGCCGATGCACGTCCCACACGGGAGTGCGGCGGGAGGTGCCCATGGCGACGGGTCCGGCGTTCGACGACGTCCTCGCGGCGGCCCAGGCGGGCGCCGCGTGGGCCTTCGAGGTGCTCTACCGGGACCTCTCCCCGGGGGTCACCGGGTACCTGCGACTGCACGGTGCCCAGGACCCCGACGACCTGGCCAGCGAGACCTTCCTGGCCGTCTTCCACGGCCTGGCCGGCTTCTCCGGCGACGAGGACGCCCTGCGCTCGTGGGTGTTCACCATCGCCCACCGCCGGCTGGTCGACGACTGGCGCCGACGCAGCCGCCGTCCCCAGCTGGCCGACGACGTCGGCGACCTGCTGCCCGAGACGCCCGGCGGCGACGTGGAGGACGACGTCCTGACCCGGCTGGGCACCGAGACCGTGCACCGCATGTGCGCGGGCCTGCCCGCCGACCAGCGCTCGGTCCTGCTGCTGCGGATCCTCGCCGACCTCACCGTCGAGCAGGTGGCCGAGGTGATGGGCCGCTCGGTGGGCTCGGTCAAGGCGCTGCAGCGGCGCGGGCTGCGCCGGCTGCGCGCCGAGCTCGAGCCGGCCGGGACCCCCCGGACGGGTGAGACGGCCGGGACTGCTGGGACGACGGGCGCACCCCTGTCGGCCCGCGTGGCGATGACGGGAGCGAGATGACCACGCCAGCCGACGTCCCGACCGACGAGGAGGCCTTCGCGGCCTGCCTCGCCGGCCGTCCCGTGCCCGCGGGCGCGCAAGGCCTGGTCGCGTTCACCGACGCGGTCCGGGCGAGCGCCACCGCGCCCGGGTGGCCGAACGCGGCGCTGGCCGAACTGCTGGCGACCGATCTCCTCGTCACCCACCAGGAACCGTCCCCCGGGACGGCCGGGCGACCCGCCCGGACCTCACGGAAGAGGCCCCACGTGCTGATCACCACCCTCGCCGCCAAGTTCGCCGCCGCCGGTGCCGTCGCCAAGGCAGCCGCCGCGGGCGGCGTCGTCGCCGTCGCCCTGACCGGCGCCGCCACCGCCGGGGCCCTGCCCGGCCAGGACGACACCGTCACCGTCATGGAGAGCGGCGACGCCGCCGACGTCACGGAGGCGCCGCAGGACACCGACGAGACCACGGACGGGACCGCCGGCGACGAGACCGGTGACGGCAGCGCCGTCGAGGACGACGTCGTCGAGGACGGCACCGCCGAGGACGGGACCGCGGACGAGGTCGCCGACGTCCCCGCTCCCGAGGCGCCGGTCACCGAGACCGGGCTGACCGAGGAGGAGTGGACGGAGGGCCCGGCCGAGGGGCAGTCCTTCGGCGACTGGGTCAGCCAGGGCGCCCGCAACGGCTGGTCCACCGGCGAGCGGGTCAGCGACGCCGCCCACCAGCGCAACGCCGACCGCAAGGCCGCCCGCGACGGGGCCG
>NZ_NVPT01000219.1 GCF_002802985.1 Geodermatophilus chilensis
ATATCGTTATCTACGTGTGATCATCGGCAGAGACTTGTTCGAACGGTGTGAGGCTGCATTCCGGATGGTGAGTGCGGCGTGTTGGTACATTATCAGGCAGGCACCAGGGTATTCGCGGGAGGAGTCGTAGGCGGCGTCGAATGTGTTTAAGCGACAGAGCATGCGCAGCACTGACGCCGATCTCCGCACCGTCGTCTACGACGGCGCCCTCTACCTGGCCGCCGACGACGTGGCCGCACTGCTGCTCGACCTGGCGCAGACCGCCGAGCAGCACCCGGAGCTGTCGACCGCGACGGTGTTCCGCGAAGTTGCCCGCGGCCTGGCCGCCTACGAGCCCGGGGGCCGGCCGTGAGCGCCTGGTGCCCCGACTGCCTCGCCGTCGAGGTTCCCCCGAACGCCCGGGATGGTCGCTGCGACGTCTGCCGCCCGCCTCGACGCCACTCCAAGCCGCGCCGTGCTTCGTGGCGCGAGCAGGCCGACGAACGGTTCCACCGGCTCGTCGACCAGCAAGCCACTCAGTAGCCCAACCCGAAGGAGAAAACCCATGCCCAGCAACTACTACGAGTACGGAGACCGGGCCCGGCTCGAGGTCAACGCCAGGCTCTACAGGCCAGACCCCGCGCTGGACCGGGCTGCCGACCTGCTCGAGAACGACCGCCAAGCGTTCGACGCTCTGCCGCTGCGGGTCCGCAGCGTCGCCGTGGAGCACGCCACCTTCCGCCGGTACTACCTCGACGCCAAGGCGGCCGGCGTCTACGTCCCCGACCACGGCCCCGCGGCCTGACTGCCAGGAGAACCGACATGCCGAAGACCACAGCCGAGCCGACCAGCGACCAGCTCGCCGCCGAAGCCGAGCGGATCGCCGCCCGCCTGACCGAGATCCGCGAGCAGGAAGCCCAGCGGCAGCAGCAGCAGGCCCAGCGCCGCGCCGACGCCGAGCGCCAGTTCGACGAAGAGCTCGTCGCCGGCTACGACCGCAAGGCCCTCGACGCCGAGGTGGACGCCGCCCGCGCCACCTTCGACGCCGCCGTCGCCGACCTGCCCATCGTCAAGGCGCTCGCGGACTACACCGCCGCGCAGCAGCTTCGCCGCACCCGCGTCTACGAGCACCTGTCCGCGCTCAGCCGGCTCGGCCACGACGTCGACTACCGCGCCCTCCCCACCGTCGACGTCGCCCCCGTGCAGGACGTCGTGACCGCCGCTGTGGCCCGCATCGTCGGCGACCGCACCGCCACCGAGGTCAATGACCTCCACGCCCGCCGCGCCGCGGCCGGCGACACCGCAGCAGAGGAGACCAACCGATGACCGCCCCGACCCTCGAGCACGCCGAGTACTGCAAGCCCCGCCCCGGCGAGGACGCGCCTCGCGTGGAGAGCTACGGCATCCCCACCTACAGCCAGGACGGCACCGCACAGGTCGGCAGCATCCGCTGCGATCGGTGCGTCGAATGTGGAAACGCCAGCTACGACGGCGTGATGCGGGAGCGGCACTGATGGCCGTTGACGCGCTCGACCCCGGACCTCTTGGCAACTACCCGTACTGGCCGAGGGACGCCGCAGGGAAACCGCTCAACACCCAGGCCGACGCCGAGGCCGCGGGCAGCGGGACCTTCATGCCGCACGGCAAAGAGCTGTCCGCCGACCGTGACCGCGACGGCTACCGCAAGGTGCACGACCTGACCCCGCGCACGCCCACCGGGGAGCCGATCGTGCCCCCGACCATCCCGCCGCAGGGCTGACCCATGACCGAGATGGTGCCGGCGTCAAGCCCACCGGGCCCCCGCTCGCCATGGCGCGGGGCAACCGGACGTAAGGCGAGGAGCGCGTCACTTCCTTTCCGCGCTGCGATCCGCCTGCGTCGACACCGTCTCATCCCTGCCATTCGAGAGGACCGCAGCACCGATGCCCTGGTCCCGCAGCCGGCCCCGGTCGGCGTCCTACGGCTACGCCCACGCCAAGGCCCGCAAGGCCGCAGCAGCGAGGCACGACCCGTCCGACCCGTGCAGTCGATGCCGTCATCCGCTGGGACCGATGGGGCCGTGGCTGCACTATGACCATGACCGCACCCGGACCGGCTACCTCGGCTTCGCCCACGGCGCCCCGTGCCCCTGGTGCCGCAGGTGGTGCAACTTGTCGGCGGGTGGACGCGAAGGACGATCACGGCAGAACGTCACCCGTGTCAGGCGGGAAGCCACCCGTGTCGGATTGTAAACGCGCAGGTCAGCGAGGTATGGGGCCGTTCCCTTCCCCCCACCCCCCTTACGGGACCCGCCAGTCTCGAAAACTTATCTCCGACATCCGAAACCATCTCCCCTTTGCGAGGACCAGATGAGCAAGCCGAGGCCCCCGAGGGGCGCTCAGAAGGCCGGCGCGGCCCTGTGGAACGCCGTGTTGGAGGAGTACGAGCTCGAGGAACACGAGCTGCTGCTGCTGCGGGAGCTGGTTCGCACCACCGACGCATTGGACCTGCTCGAGGCCCGTGTGGCCGCGGATGGTGTCCTCCTGGGCTCCAGCCAGGGTGAGCGGGCGCATCCGGCGTTGGTGGAGGCCCGGCAGCAGCGGATCACTCTGGCCCGGCTGCAGGCCGCTCTGCGGTTGCCGGCGGGTGAGGAGAGCGAAGGCGAGAGCCGCCGTCCGCAGCGTCGGATGGGTGTGCGTGGTGTGTACCGGGGTGGTGTCGGATGAGGCGCCGCCGTCTGCGGGTGCCCGTGGTCCCGGAGCCGCCGTTGCGTATCCGCCGGTTCGTGGCCGCGGAGTGGGGCTGGGATGGCCCGGCCTACGAGGACGGGTATCTGGTGCTGGGGCACTACGAGGCGAACCGCCGCTATCTGACTGCCTGGTCTGACTGGTGCGACGAGCACGATGTGAACCTCATGGACTGGTTTGACCGGTACGGGCTGATGTCGTGAGGCGCCGGCAGAGGACCCCGCCGGGGTTCGTCGAGCCGCCGGGCCGGCTGCTGTCGTACGTCGAGGCCGATTGGTTGCCGCTGGTCGATCCGGCCGGCTACGACCCGGAGAGCTACCGGAACCGTGGCCCGGATGGTCCGTACGGTCCGCCGAACTGGTCGTTCGAGGCGTGGCGCGGGCAGCAGGCGTGGAACCTGTTTAGCCGTGCCCGGCTGAACTGGCGTGACCAGTACGGCTGGCCCGGCGGTCTCGATCTCGTGGAGTTGTTGCAGCAGACGGTGCGGATGCGACAGGCGCAGCTGTGATGGGCACCGGCTGGCGGGCCTGGCGACCGGACGGTGACGAGCTGGTGCCGTGATCGTGGTCAGGGCTCCTGGCCCGCGACCTTCGCCGTGCCCGGCTCAAAGGTCCCCGAGGTCGACGGCTCAGGACGTAACCCAGTGACGACTCGTCGTCACGGAGGTCACGCGGCAGGTCGCTGAGGGACGCCGCAACGCCGGACTGCGCGGACCCGCGACCGATGGCCTGCCCGCCGTCGAGCGGGATCCCCTACCTTCCGGGTCGCACGAGGTCTGTAGCGGGCAGCTCGACCCTTGGAGGTGTCGGCATGGCCGGACTATTGATCGCCAGAGCCAAGGCGGTGCTGCTGGCTGCGGCCCTGACCTGCGCCGCCCTGGTGGCGGCCCCGCCGGACTCCGGGCTCGGGCCGCAGCCGGCAGAGGCGGCCGTCAACACCTGCCCGGCACCCAAGAGCTACGTCCTCACCACGGTGCCCGCCACGGTGGCCCGCAACGTGGCGCTCACCTTCGACGACGGCCCGAGCCCAAAGTGGACGACGCAAATCCTCGACATCCTCAAGGCCAACCGCGTCCGCGCCACCTTCTTCATGACCGGGACCTACGCCCGCGCCTACCCCGCCTTGGTGCGACGGGTGGTCGCCGAGGGGCACACCGTCGGGAACCACACCTACAACCACACCAAGATGACGACGCTCACCAGCAGCCAGCAGGCGGCTCAGATGGACTCGGCCACCAGGTACATCTCCGCAGCCGTCGTCGGGGGCTACAAGCCGTGCTTCTTCCGCCCGCCCTACGGGGCCTACGACAGCACCACCCTGAGCCTGGCTCGCAACCGCGGGATGAGTACGACGATGTGGTCGCGGGACACCCAGGACTGGAAGACGCCGCTCTACCTGAGCAGCTCCTTCCAGCAGTCGATCGTCTACAGGGCCACAAACCCGGGGTCCTACCACCCGAACGTCCTGATGCACGACGGCAGCCCCGGGAACTACCGGCAGAACACCGTCGACAGCGTGCAGCGGATCATCAACTACTACCGCGACCGCGGTTATCGCTTCACCAACCCCGCCGGCCAGTAGGGGGGGCCGGTGCTCGGACGAACTGCCGGCGCGCATGGGGCCTGCGAGCCTGCGTGGCCTGCCACGCTCGGGGGGCGCCTCCTGCGCCTGCGCCCCTGAGGCTGCGGACGGGAGTGGGCGTGTGGGGAGCGTTGCGCGGCCAGCGACGGAGGTCAGCCGCAGTTCGCCGACCGGATCTCCACGGTCGCGTGCCACTCAAAGCACGAACGTCCGTGCAGGCCGGGAACCTGGGTCGGACCCTGGACGGGACTGTCGAGTTTGTCGTCCAGCACGAGTGGGGTCGTGGTCGGCACGTGCCGACCGTGCCGCCGGAGCGGGTGCGGCGAGTGGGATGACAGCGGCTGGGGGACGGCGGATCCCTGCGGTCATGTGCGGCGCGCCTGTCGTGTGTCGGATCAGGTTCGTGACGCAATAGGTACGTGAGCCAGGACGCGGCTCTCGAGCGGGACCTGTGGGCCCCGCCCGCGAAGGCGGCGGCACAGTGGCTCGCGCTGCAAGAGGCGCTCGAGGCTTGTGGCCCGGTGGCCTGCCAGACCTCCGACGCGGAGGCCTGGTGGCCCGACCACAAGGACATCCACGACATGCCGGCGCGCACGGCGGTCGCCGCGTGCCGCCGGTGCCCGGCAGCAGCCCCGTGCCTCGCCTACGCCCTCGCCAACGATCACCGGTACGGCATCTGGGGCGGCACGCTGCCGGCGGAGCGTCGCGGTTTGAATCCTGCACTGGCAGGCTGAAGCCCATGCCTGATGAGCAGGGGTACTACTCCACGGCCGAGAAGGACGCCCATCAGCCAGGCGTCTGCGAGGTGTGCGGCAGCGCCAAGCGGGTGAAGTGGTACCCCCACACCGATCCGACGGACATGACGAATCGCGGTGCCCGCTGGTCTGCGTCGCCCGAGATGTGCCCGACCCCAGACAGGCACCCGTAAGGCACCAGAAGCGGACTGAGCCCCGCCGACTGCGGATCGGCGGGGCTCAGTGCTTGTGCGGGACGGCGCTAGGTGGCGAGGCCGGCGGCGAGCTCGTCGATGATCCGTTGCAGGTCCGAGAGGTCGATCAGGCCGAACCGAACCCCGCCCGGGGTAGCCACCGTGGCCTCCAGCAGGCCCGGAGCGGCGGGCTGGAGGGTGACCCCGCCGGGCAGCACGACGATCTCCTCGGGGTTCATCGAGCGCTCCTCGGACGCAGCAGCCCCAGGTCGTTCACGGTCGGCCGTCGAGGCGTGGCCGGAGCTGACGACTGCGGGATCTTCATCGGCCGAGCGGCGGGCCGGCGGCGCGCTTGGCCCACTGCATCGTGTCGCGTGGCTGCGACACGTCCTGGCACGGCGGGCGAGCGCTGTGGGCCGCTGCAGAGCGGGCATCGGCTCCGGGCCGGTGGACGCTCACCCAGGCGAGGCAGCCGGAGACGGATGCCGAGCTCCTCGAAGACCGCATCCACCGCGCCGCATTCCCACCTCTCCATGCTCAACGCCAAGACATCGACGTCGGGGAACAGGTACCAGTGCCGGCCGTTCCGCGGCAGCCAGTCCACCGGGAGCACCACGAGCGTCGGCTCCGAGTGGTGCGTCAGGAAATGCACCATGGCCTCGGCCATGGGGTCGTCGACCGCAGCCGTGGCAGGACGACGTTCAGTAGTGTCGATCATGGGTCTCTCGTCCTTCCAGGGAGGGGGAGGGATCAAGGCCCCGTTCCGGTCGCTACACCGGGGCGGGGCCGCCTTGCGTCTGATGCTCACCGCTGTGGGGCGATGGCGCTAGGTGACGTGCGGCGGGTTCCCGTCGGGCCCGTCGCTGGTGCCAGCGTGGTGGCCAGCGTGCGGCGTCCGCGACCGTTCGTGGCGGTCCTCGACTGGTCGGGCGAGGCTTTGACCTGCGGAGACGGACAACGGCGGACCGCCGCGGACGGTTATCCGGCGTACTCCCAGTGCCACGGTTCCTCGCGACCGTTGCCGGGGTCGGCCCAGCGCGGGTGGAGGAAGCCGAAGCGGCCGGCGTTGGCGACCATCCAGGCGTACTGCGCCGTCCCGAACCGCTCGACGCCGCCGCACAGGTCGACGGCCAGCCCCCACCCGTGGTCGCTGGTGCCCGGCACCGCCGCCAGCGCCGGCTTCTCGCCGTACAGGCGCACCTGGCCGGCGTAGGTCCGGTAGGAGTCGGTGAGGCACAGCGGCGTCCCGAACGCGCCCGCGAAGGCGCCCGACAGGGCGCGGTAGGCGGCCGCCGCGTCGCAGCGCAGCGCGTGGCCGGCGACCCCCAGCGGGCACAACGCGCTCGGCGGGATCAGCCCGTTGGGGTAGCCGCCCCAGGCGCGCGACCCCTCGGTGGTCGGCGGGTACACCGCGTTGCCGCACTCCACGCGCAGCGCGCCCCCGGTGGGGCCGGGCGCCGGCACCCCGTCCCGCAGCCCGAGGCTGGGCCGGCCGACGCCCAGCACCTCGTCGGTCGGCAGCCGGCGGACGACGACCGCCCCGGCCCGCGCGTCGGCCGCGAGCATCGTCTGCGGGTCCAGGGCGATGCCGACGTGCGCCAGACCGGACTCCCCCGCCCCGAGGAAGACCAGGTCGCCGGGGAGGACGTCGGCCGGGTCGACCGGCGTGGTGACGCCGTAGAGGCCGGCCTGGTCGTCGGGCAGGTCGATGCCGGCCGAGCCGTAGGCCGCCTGCACCAGCGAGCCGCAGGCCCAGGAGTCCAGCCCGGCGGTGCCCGGCGCGTACGGGCGGCCCAGCGCGTCCATGGCGGTGCTGACCGCGTCCAGGGTCTCGGCCGGCAGGACCAGCAGCGAGCTGGGCTACCGGGGCAGCTGGGCGGCCCCGCGCTGCGCTCCCCCGGCCGCGGCGCCGACCGGCACCAGTCGCTCGGGCAGACCCGACCCGGGGTCCCGCAGGGCCGAGGCCGGCGGCGGGGTGAGGCCCGCGGAGGACAGGTCGGCGAGGTAGGCCCGCCAGCTGGCCGCCGTCTCCTCGTTGACCCGCAGCTGCGCGTCCTGCAGCCGGGTGAGCTCCCGGTCGACGGCGGCGACGGCGGCGTCGAGCTCCTCGGTCGCCGCGGCCGCGGCGGCCTCGAGCTCGGTCACCTCGCCGGCGAGCTGCTCGGCCCGCTGCCGCTCGGTCTCC
>NZ_NVPT01000022.1 GCF_002802985.1 Geodermatophilus chilensis
ACCGCCCTCGGCCGACTACGCGGACCCAGCTACCGGGCCACCATCAGCATCGACATCCTCACCGACCCTGACCCGTGACAACTCGGTCCAGCGCCTAAGTGAACGGCTTTGGGTCTAGCCCGGCTCGCGCCGTGTGCAGGCAGCGCGAACGCGACGGCGGCCGGACAGCGCTGAGTGCACACACCGCGCGTCGTGGCGTCGGGGAGCGCCGCCGTCCTGTCGGACCCCCGGCCTACCGTCGCGGCGTGTCGGGCGAGCTGCGGTGGGCGGTGACGGACGGTCCGGCGGGGACCGCGGCCGTCGCGCTGCCCGACGACGGTATGGCCGCCCACGTGCTCGGCCTCGACCACGGCAGGGGCTTCTGGTGTTCCCGGGAGGCCGGCGGGTGCGGGAGCCGGCTGGTCCTGGAGGCCCGGGACGGCGCCCGGCCGCACTTCCGGCACCCCGCCGACGGCCGCTGCGCCCTCAATGGGTCCGACGCCGGGCCCGCGTACGAGCAGCTCCGCCACCGCCGGGCGATGGGGGCGTGGCTGGCCGCGCAGGGGTTCCGGCCGCGGCTCGAGGAGGTCCCCGGCAGCGGCGGGCTGCACGTCGTCGTGGCCGAGGCGAGCAGCGCCCTGGTGGTGCAGCTCTCGTCCCTGCCGGACACCGCCTGGCGGGAGCGCGACGACCGGTACCGGAGGCGCGTCCGGCACGTCACCTGGTTCTACGGCCCCGAGGCCGGGTCGGCCGGGGACACCGAGCTGGCCGTCCGGGGCGTGGCGTACGCGGTGCGCCGGCACAACACGGGGCTCCTCGTCGGCGTCCGGGACGTCGCCGGCGGGACGCGCTGGGTGCGGCTCGGCGCCTGCCGCCTCACCGCCGACGGGTTCGAGGCACCGGGCGCCGCGGAGGCCCGGGCACTGCACGCCCGCCGCGCGGCGGACCGGCAGCAGGCGGCACGCCGGGCCGCCCGGTGCGCAGAGCGGGCGGCGCAGGGGCCACGGGACCACCCGCGGGCCGAGGCACCGCCCCTCCTCCCGTTCCCCGCGTAGCGGGTACCCGCCCGGCTACTCGCCCGTGGCGCCGTCGACGGCCTCGCGCAGCAGGTCCGCGTGGCCGTTGTGCCGCGCGTACTCCTCGACCAGGTGCAGCAGGATCCAGCGCAGCGAGTACTCGTCGTCCCGCCCCCACGGCCGGTCCACGGTGTCGAGCGGCAGCCGGTCGACCACCGTGCCGACTGCGTCGGTGACGGCGTGCCAGGTAGCCCAGGCCGCGTCGACGTCCTCCTGCGTGACGGTGTCCGGATCGACCCGGAACTGCTCGTCGCGGTCCCGCACCACGTCCGGCCACATGTCGTACGGCAGCCCGCCGAGACCGACCAGCCAGCCGATCTCCACGGCCGCGAGGTGGCGCACCATGCCGAGCAGGGTGAGGTCCGAGGTGGGGACGGCGCGGGTCGCCAGCTGCTGTGGCGTCAGCCCGGCGCACTTCCAGGCGAGGGTCTGCCGCTGGTACTCCAGGAACCCGGTCAGCAGCGTGCGCTCGTCCCCGGTGAGCGCGGCCTCGGTGCGGTCGTCCTCGGGCGTCACCGCCCACCTCCTCGTCCGGCGTCTGCCGCGGCAGTGTGCCGCACCTGGGCTGGTGGACGCGGTCGTTGGTAGTGCCGAGCGCGGCCGAGGTCCCGTGCGGGATGTGCACGGAGCGGGGATCGGACCGCGCGCGGACAGCGCTGCGTGCACACACCGCGACCGGCCGCCGACCAGCTACGACGTCGGCTGCTCCTCGGACGGCGGGCTCGCGTCGTCCAGCGCGGGCACCGGCGGCTCCTGCGCGTCCGGACGGCGCCGGGTGAGGTGCAGGTGCGGCAGGTGCAGGTGCGGGCGGTGCAGGGTGCCGCGGGGGTGCGCGAGCCGGTCGACGACGCGCGGCGGCAGGTGCACGTGCGGCAGGTGCGGCAGGTGCGGGTGCGGCGCGTGCTGCGCCATCAGCGCCGCCGCCCGCACACGCAGCCCCGCTTCCTCGCGCGCTCTGATGGCCGCCCGGGCGGCCCGGTGGTCGCGCTCCCACCGGGCGGTGTTGGTCCGCGCCAGCCAGATGACCGCCGCGACCTCGAGCCCGAAGGCGAGCACGACGACAGCCGCCCACCCCATGACGACCACTCCCCGAGCGCCGCGGCAGCCGGTCCACCCGGCGTCGGCGGCGATGTCGGCAGGATCCGCCACCTGGGGTTGCGGCACAAGGGCGTCCGCAACGGCTCACCAGGCGAGACGCCGGTACACCTCCTGCAGCGCTGCGACGTGGGCCGTGGGGTCGTGCCGCGACCGCACCCGGGCCCATCCAGCTCGACCGAGCCGGCCCGCCTCGGCGGGGTCCGACAGCAGCCGGGTGAGCGCGCCGGACAGCGCGGCGGTGTCCCCGGGCGGCACCAGGAGCCCGGTCGTGCCGTCGTCCACCAGCTCGGGGACCCCACCCACCGCGGAGGCGACCACCGGCACCCCCTGTGCGGCAGCCTCGAGCACCGCCATCGGGCAGTTCTCCCACCACAGCGCCGGCAGGACGGCGACCGCCGCGACCCGCAGCTCGGCCGCGACCCGGTCGGGCGGCAGCGGGCCCAGAACGTCCACCGGCAGGCACTCCGCCGCGACCCGGGCGCGCACCGCCCGCGCCAGCCGCCCGGACCCGGCCAGGCGCACCCGCGCGCCGGCCGGCAGCGCGGCTGCGGCGTCCAGCAGGGTGTCCACGCCCTTCTCCGCCACCAGTCGGGAGGCGTACAGCACCGCCGGCGGATCCCCGGGGGCGAGCCGGGGCGAGGGAGCCGCGACCACCGGGTTGGGCAGCACCTCCACCCGCTCGGCCGGCAGCCCGCCCTCGACCACCCGGTCGCGGAGGAAGGCGCTCGGCGCCACGAACCGGTCCACCCGGTCGTAGACGCCGCGGGCGCGGGCGGCGTAGGCGTCCACCGCCGCGGCGACCGACCGCCACCGCGAGCCCTCCAGGCAGCGGTGCCGCACCACCTGCCAGTAGCCGCCGGACAGGCAGCGGGTGCACGGGGCGCCCTCGGTGAACAGCCGGAAGTCCGGGCAGACCGGTTTGTAGTCGTGCAGCGTCATCACCGTCGGCACGCCGCGGCGCTGCAGCGCGTCGAGCACCGAGAGCGTCAGCCGCTCGAAGACGTGGTGCACGTGCGCGACGTCCGGCCGCACCTCGTCGACCACCCGCGCCAGCGCCCGGTAGGCGGACGGCGACCACACCCCCGCCCACGCCTCGCCGAACCGGGTCCGCGCACCGGCCCCCGCCGCCACCGGCAGGGAGGAGCGCACCGGGGTGGGCAGGGTCCGCTCCTCGGCGACGGCGAAGGGCACCACCTCGTGCCCGGCGGCACGCAGCAGCTCCGCGGTGAGCACCAGCACCGTCTCCGCGCCACCGGGTCCCTGCGTCCAGTGGTTGCCGACGAGCAGCACCCGCACGGCGTCAGAACCGCAGCACGGCCTGCAGCGGCGGAGCGGCCAGCCGGCGGCCGGCCAGGTCGGCGAGCAGCCGTGGCCCCTCCTCGAACGGCAGGACGTCGGTGACCAGGTGCGAGCGGATCTCCGGACCCCGCTCGCGCAGCAGGTCGAGGGTGACCTGCGCCAGCGCCGTCCGCGGCCAGGCACCGGCCATGCCCCGCGGCACCCGGCTGATCTGCGCGCAGACCACCGCGAGGCCGTTGTGGTGGAACTCCTCGCCGAGTCGCACCGCCTCCGCACCGGCCTGGTAGAAGCCGAGGTCCACGACGGTGCCCTGCGGGCGCAGCGCCTTGAGCCCGGTGGCCAGCGCGGCGTCGTGGCCGCGGCACTGCAGGACGACGTCGGCGCCGGCGTCCCCCGGCCCGTGCCGCCAGCGCTCCTTGACCGCGCGCCACGCGGACGCGTCATCGGCGAGGGTGGCCAGGCCCAGCGCCTCGGCGACCGCCCGCCGCTCGGCCGAGGGCTCGGCGACGACGACGTCCGCGGCGCCGTGCTGCACGGCGAGCATCGCGGTGAGCAGCCCGATGACCCCGGCGCCGGTGACCAGCACGTGCCGGTCGCGCACCCCGGCGTCGACGCCGGCGCCCGGCCCGGCGGCGTCGGCCGCGGCGTGCAGCAGCCCGTTGACGCAGATGGGCCCCATCTGGGCGAGGTAGACGCCCAGCAGCGGGTCGAGGTCGTCGGGCACGGGGATCACCGGCCTGGCCGACGGGTCGGCGCAGGTACCGGTGCGGTGCCCGTAGGCCATGGCGACGAGCTGCCCCTCGGTCAGCGACGGGGTGCGGCTCTCGGTGACCCGGCCGACCTCCATGTAGCCCAGCCCCGTGACCGGATAGGCGGCAGGCGGGCCGGCGTCGTCGAACGAACGCAGGTCGGGGTCCCAGTGCAGCAGGTGGTGCGGGTCGGTGCCGCGGACGATCGCCACCTCGGTGCCGGCGCTCACCCCGCTCCACTCGGTCTGCACCCACGCCTGACCGGGCGCGGGATCGGGCTCCTCGACGTCGAGGACCGCCGGCTCCCCCGGGGCGACGACGCCGATGCTGCGGACCGCGCGGCTCACAGCTGGACCGTCCCGCCGTCGGCGGCCGCCTGCGCCACCGCGACCGCCAGCCGGTGGGTGCGCAGCGCCTCGCGGTACGGCGCCCGGACGTCGTGTCCCTCGCCCCGGACGGCGGCGACGAAGGCGCGGTCCTCGGCCTCGAAGGGGTCGACGTCGCGGTCGACCACCCGCTCCCCGTCGGCGTCGGTGACCACGAGCCGGTGCTCGGTGAGCCACAGGCCCAGGCCCGGGGCGACCAGCTCGACGCCGATCCGGTGCGCGCGGGGCAGCAGGCAGCTGTTGGAGAAGGACCCCACCGCGCCGCTCTCGAAGCGCAGCGCGGCGGTGCAGACGTCGAGGATGTCGCCGGGGCCGTCGGGCGAGCGCGAACCGGTGGCCCAGCCGCCCTCGACCTCCCCGACCAGCACCCGGGCGACGTCGAAGAGGTGGGTGGCCTGCTCGACGGTCTGCCCGCCCGAGCCGTCCTGGCGGGCCCACCAGTCCACCCGCGGGGCCCGGTCCAGCCAGGCGCCGAGGACCATCCGCGCCGGCGCCCCGGCCAGCAGGTCGCGGGCCAGCTCGAGGGTGTCGAGGTAGCGCCAGTGGTAGCCGACGGCGGTGAGCAGGCCGGCGGCGTCGATCCGGTCGGCGAGCGCCTCGGCGGTGGCGAGGTCGGTCGCCAGCGGCTTCTCGACGAACAGCGGCAGCCCGCGTTCGACGGCCGCCGTCTCGACCTCGCCGTGCGCGTGCGGCGGGACGCAGACGTACAGCGCGTCGAGCCGTTCCACGTCGAGCAGGTCCGCCCAGTGCGCGTAGGCCGCGGCCCCCGCGCGGGCGGCGAGCACCTCGGCCCGGTCGGCGCGCGGGTCGGCGATCCCGGCGACGGTCACGCCGTCGATGGAGCTGAGCGCGTCCACGTGCCGGCCGGCGATGAACCCAGCCCCGACCAGGCCGATCCTCGTCGTCATGTCCGCCTCCTGCCCGCGCCGACCGGGCGGCAACCGTCGTCAGTCCCCGAGCCGGACGGGCCTGCCCTCACGCGCCGCCCGGTCGGCGGCGCAGGCCAGGGCGTGCGAGCGCAGCCCCTCGGCGTAGGGGACCCGCACCCCCGGGGCCTGCCCGAGCAGCACGTCGAGGAACTCCCGGTCCTCGACGGCGACGGGATCCTCGTCGGAGCCGGTGGTCTCCGCCCCGTCGGCGTCGGAGACGCGCAGCTCGTGGTCGGACAGGCCGCGCTCGGTCACCTCCACGGCGAGGCCCTCGGTGACCAGCTCCAGCCCGACGTGGTGGCGGCGGCCGAGGACCCGTGCCGAGGAGATGCTCCCCACGGCGCCGGAGGTGAAGGTCAGCAGCGCGGTGGCGGCGGCCGGAACGTCACCTTCCGGTGCCGCTCGCTCGACCGCGGCGACGGTGTCGACCTCCCCGGCGAGCAGCCGGGCGAGGTCGAACAGGTGGGTGGTCTGCTCGACGACCTGCCCGCCCGAGGCCGCCCGGCGCGACCACCACGGCGCGCCGGGGGTGCGGTCCAGCCAGGCACCGGTCACCAGCTGCACGGACCGGTCCCTCAGCAGCTCCTGCGCCCGGTGCACGAGCCCCAGGTGCCGCCAGTGGTAGCCGACGGCCGTGGTCAGCCCGGCCGCCGCGACCTCGGCCGCGATCGTCTCGGCGGTGGCCAGGTCCGGCCCCAGCGGCTTCTCGACGAAGAACGGCAGGCCCCGGGCGAGCGCCGCGGCCTCCAGCGGTCCGTGCGCGAAGGGCGGGACGCAGAGCCAGACGGCGTCCAACTCCTCGGTCTCCAGCAGCGCAGTCCCGTCGGGGTGGGGCCGCGCGCCGTAGCGCGCGGCGGCCTCCTCGGCCCGCGCGGGGACGGCGTCGGCGACCGCGACGACCTCGACGTCGTCGAAGCCGGCGAGCGCGGCCAGGTGCCGACCGGCGATGAAGCCCGTGCCGACGACGCCGACCCGCAGGCGGCTCACCGCAGGGCCCCGCGCAGGACCGACTCGTAGACCGCTGCGGTGTCCCCGGCCATCCGCTCGCGGGTGAAGCAGGCCAGGTACCGGCGCCGTCCGGCGGCGCCCTGCCGGCGCCGGAGCGCGGGGTCGGCGAGCAGCCGTTCCAGGGCCGCCCCCAGGGCGGCGGGGTCCCCCGGCCGCACCAGCGCGCCGGTGACGCCGTCCGCGACGACCTCCTCGGTGCCGATCACCCGCGTGCCCACCACCGGCAGCCCCGCCTCCATCGCCTCCAGCGCCACCAGCGGCATCCCCTCGTGCCGCGAGGGGAGGACGAACACGTCGGCGGCGGCGAGCAGCTGCCGGGCGTCGCTGCGGTGACCGGGGAACCGGACGGCGCCGCCCACGCCCAGCCCCGCCGCCCGCTTCTCCAGCGCCTCGCGCAGCGGCCCGTCCCCGACCAGGACGACGGCGAGGTCCGGGAACCGCTCCAGCAGCCCGGGGACGGCGTCGACCAGGTGCCACTGGCCCTTCATGTGTGTGAGCCGGCCCACCGTGAGGACGACGGGCTGGTGCGGATCCAGGCCGATGGCGGCGCGGGCGGCGTCCCGGCCGATCCGGTCGCGGAGTGGGGCCACGCCGTTGGGCACGGTGGTGAACCGCTCCGGGGGGACGCCGATGCGGGAGTAGGTGCGGCGCAGCCCCTGGGAGACGGCGATCAGCCGGTCCACCTCCTGGATCGCGTGGTGGTACGCCCGCCGCTTGCGCGGGGAGGACACCAGGTAGGGCAGGTGCTGGGTCTGCACGACCGCCGGGCACCCGGCGCGGCGGGCGAGGCACACGCCGTCCCAGTCCTCGCAGCCGGTGCCGACGTGGCAGTGGAACACGTCGGCGGGGTGGGCGTCGAGGAAGCCCGTCACCACGGCGGCGAAGCGCCGGTCGCGGGGAGAGGGCAGCTCCACCGTGCGGGCGCCCAGCTCGGCAGCGCGGTCCAGCAGCCGTCGGCCGCCCTCCGTCGGTCTCATCATCAGGGCCACGTCGGCCGTCCCGGCGTACTCGGCGATCAGGTCCACCATGTGCGCGCCCATCCCCGAGGGGTCGGTCGACGGCGTGTAGAAGCAGATCGAGCGGCAGGCGGTCATCGGCGTCCCCCGTGGTCGGTGGGCCCCGTGGGCTCCGGGAACGAGGAAGCTACCGCCCCGTCCGCCTCGGTGTGACCTGGAGCGCACCGTTCTGCGGCCGGGCTCGGGGGTACGCACCCGGGATCCGCGTGACCCACAGCTCAGCGCTCCGCGGGTCCTCAGTGGAACTCGGCATGCCCGTCCACCCCTGGTTCGGTGAGAGCCACCGGGTAGGGCACCACCTCCTGACCGACCCGGGAGGTACCCGTGAAGGCAGTGGTGTGGCACGACGTCGGTGACATCCGGCTCGACGACGTCCCCGACCCGACCATCCAGGGCCCCACCGACGCGATCGTGGAGATCACGGCGAGCGCGATCTGCGGCACCGACCTGCACTTCGTGCGCGGCACGATGTCCGGGATGGTCGTGGGCACGATCCTCGGCCACGAGGCGGTCGGCGTCGTCCGCGAGACCGGCCCGGGCGTGCGCAACCTGCGCCCCGGCGACCGGGTCGTGATCCCCTCGACGATCGGCTGCGGCACGTGCTCGTACTGCCGCGCCGGCTACTACGCGCAGTGCGACCGGGCCAACCCCAACGGCCCGGAGGCGGGCACCTGCTTCTTCGGTGGGCCGCAGACCACCGGCCCGGTCGACGGCCTGCAGGCCCAGTACGCCCGCATCCCGTACGCGAACGTCGGCCCGGTCTGGCTGCCCGAGGAGGTCGGCGACGACGCGGCGATCATGCTGTCGGACATCTACCCGACCGCGTGGTTCGGCGCCCGGCTGGCCGAGGTCGGCAAGGGCGACACGGTGCTGGTCCTCGGCGCCGGTCCGGTGGGCCAGTTCGCGGTCACCAGCGCCTTCCAGCAGGGCGCCGGCCGCGTGCTGGTGGTGGACGGCGTCGGCACCCGGCTGGACCAGGCCCGGGCGCGCGGCGCCGAGGCGATCGACTTCAACGCCGAGGACCCGGTCCCCGTCGTCAAAGAGCTCACCGGCGGCATCGGCGTCGACCGGGTGATCGAGGCCGTGGGTGTCGACGCGCAGCGGCCGAAGAGCGGGCCGGCCGCCGAGGCCGCGCAGCAGCAGGCGGAGCAGTTCGAGCAGCAGCGCTCGCAGGTCGCGCCCGAGCAGGACCCGCACGGCGACACCTGGGTGCCCGGTGACGCGCCGAGCCAGTCGCTGCAGTGGGCGGTGGAGGCAGTGGCCAAGGCCGGCAGCATCGGGATCATCGGCGTCTACCCGCCGCAGGCGACGAGCTTCCCGATCGGTGCGGCGATGAACAAGAACCTGACCGTGAAGATGGGCAACTGCAACCACCGCCGCTACGTCCCGCACCTGCTCGATCTGGTGCGCACCGGCGCCATCGACCCGTCCACGGTGCTCACCCAGGTCGACGACATGCCCTCGGTACTCGACGCCTACGAGACCTTCGACCGGCGCGAGGCGGGCTGGACCAAGGTGGCGCTCGACCCGTCGTCCTGACCGCCGCCCGGCACGGAGACGGCGCGGCGGCACGTTACGAGTCCGTGTCACCTCGGCGTCCCCGCGCAGGGGGCGGC
This sequence comes from Geodermatophilus chilensis, assembly GCF_002802985.1. Classification (GTDB taxonomy): domain Bacteria; phylum Actinomycetota; class Actinomycetes; order Mycobacteriales; family Geodermatophilaceae; genus Geodermatophilus; species Geodermatophilus chilensis. The sequence continues at coordinate 9,157 of NZ_NVPT01000022.1, forward strand.
GCCCTGCGGGGCACGTTTCTGGTCACCGTCCGCATCCCGAGGAGAGCCCTGCCATGCGTCGCACGCTGCTGCCCGCAGCCGCCGTCCTGATCGCCCTGACCTCCTGCGCGTCCGACGACGGGGAAGAGCTGCGCAATGACCTGGCCGCGGCGACGGCGGCCGACGGCGCCCGGATCCCGGACACCGGGGAGGGCGAGGGGCCCACGGAGGAGCAGGACGACCGGGCGGTCCTGGAGCCGGCGGAGGTCCCCACCGAACTGGTCGACGCCGAGGGCTCGGTGATGGGATCGGCCGCGCTCCGGGACGGCGACATCGGCGTCGAGGTCAGCGTCGAGGTCCGGGGCATGACACCGGGGTTCCACGGGATGGCGCTGCACGACGTCGGCACCTGCGACACGGCGGACGCGGCCGCCGGGGAGGCCTTCCCCTCCGTCGGCGAGCTCATCGCCGTCCTCCCCCCGGTCCTGGTGTTCGAGAACGGCGTGGGATCGCTGACCACCCTCGTCGAGCCGGCCCCCGCGGTGGAGGAGCTGCTCGTGGACGACGGGACCGCGCTGGTGGTGTACGAGTCCGTGCCGGACCTGGCCGCCGAGCTCCCACCCACCGGGTCCCGGCTCGCCTGCGCCCCGTTCAACGAGGCCTGACCGGACGGGTCGGGTACGCCGCCCGGCCGCCGGGTACGACCACCCGGTCCGCGCGGAGCAGACGTACGGGCCCACGCGAGGAGAGGACACCACCGTGGCCGATGCGGTGACCGCTGACGACGTCATGCGACACCTGACCGACGTTGACTACCCGGCGGACAAGGAGACGTTGCTGGCCGAGGCGGAGCGGCGCGGCGCCTCCCCGGAGGTGGTGAAGGCCATCCGGGCGGTGCCCCCGGTCGACTACCGCAACCGGGACGAGGTCGTCCGCTCGCTGCGGCTGGACCCCGCCCCGCACGCCGAACCGGGCCAGCAGGCCCGCGCCTCCGCCCCGCCGGGGGTCAGCCAGGTCAGCCGCACGCCGCAGCAGGACCGAGTCGCCGGCGAGGACCGCCGGACCACCTGACGACCCGGGGAGGAACCCGTGCGGATCGACCGCAGTCACGTCGTCCAGGCGCTGCGCGCCGGCGGGCGACGCGAGCAGGCCCGGCGGGCCGAGGAGGAGCTCGACGTGCAGGTGGACACCGTCCGGGACGCCGACCTGCTCCGCGAGCTCGGCCTGGACCCGGACAGCCGCGCGCAGGGCGGCGGGCTCGCCCTGCGCTGACCAAGGAGGAGACGAATGGCCGCCCACGCCGGAGAGAAGGCCCAGAAGACCGGGGACTTCTACTGCGCCCACTGCAGCGAGAAGGTGCACGTGCAGCAGGGCCACGAGATCCCGCCGTGCCCGAACGGGCACAAGACCTTCGAGAGCCGCCGCAACGAGCCCGGCAACAAGAGCTGAGGCGGGCCCGCACGCCCACCCCTCCGACAGGGAGGAGCCCCCGTGGCCGTCGACGTCGCCTCGGGCACCGTGGCCGTCTACACCGACGTGGTCTGCGCCTGGTCCACCGTCGCGTTGCAGCGCTTCTACGCGGCGCGGTCCCGGCTGGGCCTCGACGAGCAGGTGCGCGTGGACCACCGGCTGTACCTGCTGGAGGACGTCAACCGGTTCGCCCTCCCGATGCGGATGCTCCAGGCCGAGGTCCCGGTGGTGGGTCCGCTCGAGCCCGACCTCGGCATCTCCCCCTGGCAGGGACAGCCGTCGGACTGGCCGGTGACGGCTCTGCCGGCGGACGAGGCCGTGCATGCGGCCAAGGCGCAGTCGGCAGCGGCCGCCGAGCAGCTGGACATGGCCCTGCGGCTGGCGTTCTTCCGTGACAGCCGGTGCATCAGCATGCTGCACGAGGTGGTCGACGTCGCCCGGAGCTGCGACCGCGTCGACGCCGACGCGCTGGCCGCGGCGCTCGAGGACGGGCGGGCCCGCGGGGCCATGATGGCCGACTACCGGACGCACGCCGACGAGGTGCAGGGCAGTCCGCACTTCTTCCTGGCCGACGGCTCCGACGTGCACAACCCCGGCATCTCGCTGCACTGGTCCGACGCCGGCTACCCGCTGGTGGACACCGACGACCCGGACGTCTACGAGGACCTCGTCCGGCGCGCGGCGGACGCCGCCGACCGGGCCCCGGGCGGCTCGTGACCCCCGACCGGATCCCGTGACGGCCCGCGGCTCGGGAGGTCGCCGATGACAGCGGAGCCGGTGACGACCCACCGGGACACCCCGTTCGGGCGGATGCGCAGCCGCGCCGTGGGCTCGCCGCAGGAGGGGGTCCCCGAGGTCGTGCTGGTGCAGGGCATGGCGGTGGCCGACTACCTCCTGCCGGGCCTGACCGCGCTCGGCGAGTGGACCCGCGCCCACCTGCTGGAGCTGCCGGGTCTCGCCGGCAGTGGCGAGCCACCCCGTCCGCTGAACGTCGTCGGGTACGGGGACGCGGTGGCGGCCTGGCTCGACGGGGCAGGCCTGGACCGGGTGCTGCTCATGGGGCACTCCAGCGGCACGCAGGTCGCCGCCCGCGCGGCGGCCCGCCAGCAACCGGCGGTGCGGGGAGTGGTGCTGGCCAGCCCGACGATCGATCCCCGCTACCGCAGCTGGGGGCGCCTGTTCGTCGCGTGGCGGCTCGACGGCCGCCGGGAGCCGCCGGGTCTGAGCGAGTCGCACCGGCCGGAGTGGAGGCGGGCCGGCCTCCGCCGGCTGGTGCACGTGGTCCGCATCCACCTGGCCGACCGGCTCGAGGACGTCGTCCCGCAGCTGCGGGTCCCGGTCCTGGTGCTGCACGGGAGCCAGGACCGGGTGTGCACCGAGAACTGGGCCCGCTCCCTGGCCGAGCGCGCCCGGCAGGGCCGGTTCGCCTCGATGCCCGGAGCGCACACCTTCCCGTGGGCCGACCCGCACGCCTGGTCGGGACCGGTCCGCGACCTCGCCCGGGAGCTGCCGTGACCGAGCTCGCGAGGTCACGCACGAGCACAGCACCCACGGGAGCGGGGCCGACGAGCGCCGGCGAGGAGGACCCGTGACCGTGCTCCGGCCCGACCGGGCGGTGGCCGCCTTCGACTCCGCCTCGGCGATGCTGCGCTCCACCGCCGCGGCCCTGCAGGGTCAGGACTTCCCGCATCTGGGCCGCGGACGGGTGTCCGCCGCCGCGGTGCGTTCCTCGGCACTGCTGCCGGGCCCCGTGCGTCGTGCGGCCTACAGCCTCGCCGGTGGCGCCGGCGGCGTGCCCGCAGACCGGCTCGGTGACCTCGACGTGGAGAAGGTGGCCGGCTGGGTCGTGTCGCACCGCCCGCGACGCCGCTACCCGGCCGTGGCGATCGGCTCCTCCAACGGCGCGGCGGTGCACCTGTACACCGCCCTCGGCATCCCGTGGCTGCCCCAGACGCTGCTGGTCACCGTCCGGCACGCCCGCGCCGACCCCGACGACGGGCACGGGGCGCTGGAGTACGGCGCCCGGGTCGCCGCACCGCTGTCGGCCGCCAACCCGCAGGTGACGGTGCACCACATGCACGACCCCAACCAGGACCGGCTCATGGTGCGCTGGATGACCTACCTCCGCCTCAAGCGCCTGACCCTCGGTGCGGCCTACGAGCGGTTCCTCACCGACCACCTGGTCCCCGGCGGCACGGTCCTCCTCGTCAGCGACCGCAGCAGCTGGCCGGTCACCCGCGTGGCCGAGCGCCAGGTGTTCCAGTTCGGCGCACGCGGCGGCGCCACCGTCGAGGAGTACCTGTCCGGCGGACCGCGGGTCCGCGCGTTCCTCTCCCGGCACGGGGTGGCCCGGGACTGGTGGGATCCGCCGGCACCGGACACCGAGGCGCCGGAGGCCGAGTGGGGGCTCGCCCCGCAACTGGCCGACGACGTCCGCCGCTGGGCTGCGGCAGCCGGGCACCCGGTCCGCGAGCTGGTCCTGGACGAGCCCGACGAGCTCAGCGGTCCGGTCGCAGACCTGTACCGCCGCTGGTACGCCGAGCGCGGTCTGCCCACCGACCGGCTGCTCGTGGAGTCCTTCGTGCTGCACGACCCGGTCGCCGCCCTGCGCAGCGCCCGGGTCCCCTACTGGACGCTCTTCCCCGTCCGGCCGTCCCTGGACCGGCTGTGCAGCCACCTGGCCGCGACCGACCCGTACCGGGACACCGCGCAGCTGCTGTTCTCCCACGGCATCGACTCCATCGGCCTGGCCCGCCCCGACGACTGGCGGGAGGTGCTGGGTCCGGTCCAGCTCTTCGGCGCCGACGAACGCCGCTTCCCCGCCGACTTCCCGGCCTTCGCCCGCTACGGCCCCGCGCTCCGGCGGGACCGGCCGCACCGGCCCCTGCCGGACGAGCACCTGCCCCTGTCCGTGCTCGACGACGTCGATGCCGCGCTGACCGCCGCACGCCGGCGGCCGGGGTCCTGACCGCGGCCGGTCAGCCGGTCGCGGACGGCGCCAGCCAGCGGCCCAGCCAGTCGACGGTCCGGTCGACGACCTGCTCGAGCGCTCCCGGTTCCGGGAACAGGTGGGTCGCAGCCGTCGTCACCGACGGCGCCGACCGCACCTGGCTGCAGACCGAGGAACGCACCCCGACCGACCGGCTGCGGGCCAACCCGCACTACTGGGACCGCCGCCGCGGGCCACGCCTGGCCGAGGTCGAGTTCCGCAACGACCTCGACCGCGACCGGGCCCTGGACCTGGTGTGCGACACCGTCGGCGAGGTCGACGTCGTCTCCGAGGTCCCGCACGCCCCGGCCGAGCGGGTGCGCCGCTCCCGGCACGCCCGGCTGGTGACCGTCGACGCCGTCCGCGCCCTCGCCGGTGCGATCGACCGTGGCGCCCAGGGGCTGCCGCTGAACGACGTCCGGGCCCGACGGGCGCTCAACCTGGCCGTCGACCGCGACGCCCTTGTCGACCTCCTCGGCGGCCACGCCCGCCCGCTCTCCGGGCTGACGCCGCCCACCCTGCTGACGGTGCTGCACCGCGCGCCCGGACGCCTGCGCCCCTATCCGCACGACCCCGCCGAGGCCGCCCGGCTCTGGCAGGCCGCCGGCGGGGCGGACCGGCCGCTGCGGCTGACCGCGCTGGCCGCCTGGGAGGCGGTGGCGCACACCGTCGCGGCCCAGTGGCACACCGCCCTCGGCCTCGCGGTGGAGGTCACCGTCCTCCGGGGCGCGGAGGCCGAGCGGGAGGCCCGCCGGAGGCAGGCGGTGAAGGAGCCCCGAGACTGGGACGTCCTGCTGCTCGAGCAGGGCTCCCAGTCGGTCGACGTCCCGCCCCTGGAGCTGCACCGGGCCTTCGTCGGCCGGTCCGGTGAGTTCCGCGCCGGACCGGTGGACCCGGTCTTCGAACGACCGCCGACCGCGTGGAGGAGACGGTGACCGTGGGCAGTGACCCGGGACGCCGCCGTGCCGCCTGCCGAGGCCGGGCTCCGCGCGGGCCAGGCCACCTTCGTGGACCCGTCGAGCCGGGTGCTGTTCGTGACGTCGGGGCTGGTGCCGGCTCTCGAGGACGCGCTCGACGCCCGGCCGGACGGCCGCCCGGCGACCCGCAGGGACGGCCTCAGCCCCGTGGTACGGAGCCGCTGCGGGCGGGCCCTGCACCGGCCGGCGCGGCGTGCGGGGGATCCGCTCCACCGGCCTCTGGGTCGAGGGCCGGCAGAGGCACGGTCGTCCGGGCGTTCCGTCGGAGCCGGGCCGGGGAGTGCGCGGCCGTCCTCAGGCGCCCGTCGCCGTAGCGGACCCCACCCCGCAGGACCCGTGCACCCAGGGCGATCCAGGAGCACAGGCCCCGCTCGAGGACCCACACCGGGGCCCACAGGGGCGCGGTCCGCGGGAACGCGGCTCGGCCGCCGGCGCGTCGGCGGCCGATGTCGGCGGCGAGCACCACGGCCGACGCGGCGACCGCGAGCCGGCGGCCGCGTCGCCGCACCACGGCGTGGACCACGAACGGCCACGCCGCCAGGGAACCCGCCAACCGCCACGGCTGGGCGAGGTCGTCGTAGGCCTGACGCACCCGCTGGGACCAGAAGTGCGCTGCCGTCGGCGGCCGCCGGACCACGAACAGGTCGCCCGCCCGGTGCTCCCGCGCCCCGTGGGCCCGCGCGGTGCGGACCATCTCCAGGTTCTCGAACAGGACGTCGCCGCTGTACCCGCCCATGGCCAGGAAGGTGCTGCGGCGGATCCCGAACGTCCCGGGGTAGTCCGCCGCGACGGACCGGTTGAGCAGCGTCCGCCCGGTGTCCCAGCGGGCGTGCCACGGCTGCGGACGGAAGACGTTCTGCGGGCGCACCACGTCCTTCTCCTCGAGCAGCGCCAGCACGCGCTCCACGGCCGGCCGGTCGTAGCGGACGTCGTCGTCGGCGAGGACGACGCGTTCGCTGCGAGCCGCGCGCACACCGGTCACCACGCCCGCCACCTTGCCGTTGGCACCGCCCCGCGGCTCGGGCCGCAGGTGGCGGACCAGACCGGCCCAGGCCCGGCCGTGGGCCTCGAAGAGTCCGGGCGGCGAGCCGTCGACCACGGTGACCGGCAACCAGCGGCTCAGCCGTCGGAGGTAGCCGGTCAGCTCGTCGAGTTCACGGTCGTCCTGCCAGCGGAGCGGGAGCACGTACTCCCCGTCGAGTGCCACCGGTGCTCAGGCGACGCGGCCGAGGGGCAGGTCGCCCGGTCCGCGCAGGGAGCTCAGCCCCGCCGTCCAGGCGGAGAGCACGTGGTCGGCGAACAACCCCTCCATGGTCAGGGCCGTGGCGGCCCCGAGGAACAGGTCGCCGACGAGGCCCGGTTCGTCCTCGGCGAGCGCGCCGCACAGGTCGTGGGCCGCGATCTGCTCGTGCACCGCGTCGGCCTCGACGTGTTCGTCGAAGAACCACGTCGCGTCACCGTCGAACCCCAGGCGGCGCAGCCCGTCGCCGATGCGCCGGTTGGGGACCGTCGAGGTCATCTCGAAGGCCCCCAGGTGACCGACGACCGCTCCGCGCAGCCGGCGGTGCAGTCCGAAGAGGGACATCACGTTGACCGAGGCCAGGGTCAGCGCGGGCACGCGATCGAGGTGGGCGCCAGGGGTGTCGTCGAGGTCCAGGGCCCGCATCGCGCGCGCGAACAGCTCCGAGTGCATCCGCTCCGGGCGGCCTCCCCCGTACTCGTCCGACTGCACCTCGGCGAGGGCGGCCTTGGCCCGCCCCGACAGCCTCGGGATGGCCCACGTGTGGGGGTCGGCCTCCTTGAGCTCGTACACCGACCGGTGGACGAGGAACTCACGGAACTGCTCGGGGGTGGCCTCGACCTCCAGGAACGCCGAGCAGGAGGGCGAGTCGTCGGAGGCGACGAGTGCACCGAGGGCCTCGGCGACGGCCGGTGCACAGGCCTCGGGGAGCGCCGGGACCGGCACGCGCGAACGGATGGTCTCCTCGAGGACCTCCTCGAGCACCGCCCGGGCCGCGAGCAGGTCGGGCGCCCACTCCCAGGCCGGGTCCACGCCGTCGAAGCCGCGGTAGTGCGACTCGTAGAGCACGTGCAGGCCCAGGTGCAGGTCGTCGTGCACCAGGACGTCGCGTCCCGTCGTGCCGGCGGCCAGCTCGCGGGCGCACTGCTCGATCCCGGGCAGCCGCTGGGGAGGACGACGCAGGACGGACACGAGCTGCTCGGTCAGCGGACCTCGGGGCAGGGGCAGGTGCACGTCGCTCCTCCACGGCTCGACGCAGGCCGCCCGTGGGGCCGCTGCTGACCCCGTCGTCGTCACCGGCTCCCGGCCGGTACTCGGACCCGGGCGGCGCATGCGGTACCGGTCGGGGCAGGTCGGCCCGTCAAGGAGTGTCTCCGGTCAGTGGTCCATGCGGTAGACGGCGACGTATGCGGCGCTGTCATCGGTAAACGGCCTCCGCCGCCAGTCCTCCCACCGGGTCTCGAGGTGCATGCCGGCCAGCCGCGCCATGAGGTCGAGCTCCGCCGGCCAGACGTACCGGTGGTTCATCGGCAGCAGCTGCACCCCGTCCCGGGAGAAGGCCAGCCGCGTGGTGCTCATGCGCTGCTCGGCCGGGTGGAGTTCGGCGACGTCGACGACGACCTGGCTCTCCCCCACCTCGTGCGCCGCTACCGAGCACCCGCGCCGGAAGGCGGCGAGGTCGGGCACCCAGTTCTCGACGACGAAGGCACCGCCCGGCTCGAGGTGCGCTGCGGCGGTGCGGAAGGTCTCCACCTGCGCCTGCTGCGAGGGCAGGGCGTTGATCGTGTTGAAGGCCAGCACGACGAGGTCGTAACGCCGTCCCCATGGCCGTCGTGGCGAAGTCGCCCACCTCCACGCGCAGCCGTTCCCCGCCGGGTTTGCGGCGCAGCTGCGCCACCATGTCCGGGGACCCGTCGATCCCCTCGCCAGCAGTCCCGTGGCGGCGAGCGGGAGGGCGATCCGTCCGGTACCGATCCCCAGCTCCAGGACGGCTCCACCGCCGGCGAGATCTGCCAGGCACCGTACGGCGTCTTCCGGGGAGAGCTCCGCGTAGAGCTCGTCGTAGACGGAGGCGAAGTGCCCCCCGTACTCGGCGGGGTCGAAGTCGCGGGCCATACCGGCCTCTACCCCGTGGACGGCCGACGTGATGCGCCCCGCGAGCCCGGCCCGTCGACCCACCGCGGAGCACACCACGCCGTACCGGCCCAGCCGTCGACCGGCGTCCCCGGAGTAGTGCCGTCCTCCGGTTCGTCGCCGGCACCGGGTCTCGCGACCCATCCGGGCGGGTATCCCGCTGGCGTGACCCGCTACGTCGACGTCACCGTGCCCCTCGTCCCCGGCCTGGTGCCGCTGTACCCCGGGGACACCGACCTGGAGGTCCGGCGGCGGCAGCACCGGGCGCACGGCGATCCCTCGAACGTCTCGTCCCTGACCTGCTCGCTGCACTGCGGGACCCACGTCGACGCGCCCGTGCACTTCTTCGACGGGCAGCCCGGCGTCGACACCGTCCCGATCGAGACGCTGATCGGACCGGTGTGGGTGGCCGACGCCACCGCGCTCGACGGCGACGTCGACCGCGCGGCGCTCGACCGCGTCGACATCCCGGAGGAGGCGACGCGGGTGCTGTTCAAGACGTCGAACTCGGCACTGTGGAACGCGCCGACGTTCGTCGAGGAGTTCGTCGCCGTCGCCCCGGACGCCGCAACCGAACTGGCCCGGCGGGGCATCCGGCTCGTCGGCATCGACTACCTGTCCATCGCCACCTACCAGGACCCGGCCCCCACCCACGAGGCGCTCCTCTGCGCCGGGGTGACCATCGTCGAGACGCTCGACCTCCGGGCCGTCGACCCCGGCTGGTGGACCCTCACCTGCCTCCCGCTGCGCATCCCCGGCGCCGACGGGGCCCCGGCGCGGGCCGTCCTGAGCCGGCCCCCATCGCCCGGTCACGACGGTGGCGGTGGCCTCGCCGGGTAGTGCGGTCGTCCCCGTCAGGGCACGGGTCAGGCCCACCGCTGCCGGCCGCCGGCCCACCATCGACGAGCCGGCCCGGCCGTGCTCACGGTCAGGGCAGGCCGGGCAGCAGCTTGTCGAGGGTGACCGGCAGGTGCCGCACCCGGACGCCGGTGGCCCGGTGGACGGCATTGATGACGGCCGCGGCGGTGCCGACGATGCCGATCTCCCCGATGCCCTTGGTGCCCATCGCGTTGACGTACGGGTCGTGCTCGTCGATCCAGTGCGCCTGCACGTCGCCGACGTCGGCGTTGACGGTGACATGGGACTCGGCGAGGTCGTGGTTGGCGACCTGGCCGACGCTCGGGGGGCAGACGCTGTTCTCGTGCAGGGCCATCGACAGGCCCATGGTCATCCCGCCGATGAACTGCGACCGGGCCGTGCGGGGGTTGATGACCCGGCCGGCGGCGAAGACGCCGTACAGCCGCGGCACGCGCAGCTCGCCGGTGTCGGCGTGCACCCGGACCTCGACGAACTGCGCGCCGAAGGCGTACGGCGAGTGGTCCTCGTACTGCGCGGCCCGGTCGACGCCGTTCTCCGCCTCGTCGCCGTCCCCGGGGTCGCGGCCGAACTTCTCCCGGAAGGGGCAACCTCGCCGCCTTCGGCCAGACCGACGTGCGCCGCCTGCTGGGCTGGTCGACGGTCCGCCAGGTCGGCTACCTGCTCATGCCGGTCGCGGTCGCCGACCGCAGCGGGGAGGCGCTGTTCGCGCTGCTGGTCTATCTCGGCGGCTACGCCGTCACCAACCTCGCCGCCTTCGCCGTCGTGGGCGCCGTGCCGGACCGGCGTTCGGTGGACGACTACGAGGGGCTGGCCGCCCGGTCGCCCTGGCTGGGCGCGGCCCTCGTGGTCAGCCTGCTCAGCCTCGTCGGCACCCCACCGACCGCGGTCTTCCTCGGCAAGCTGAGCGTCTTCACCGCCGCCTAGGACGGCGGCCTGGCCTGGCTGGTCGTCGTGGCCCCGGTGAACACCGTCGCCAGCCTCTTCTACTACCTGCGCTGGATCGCCCCGGCCTTCCGGCGGCCGGCGGACGACAAGCCAAAGCCGGGGCGACCGCGCCCGTTCGCCGCCGCGGCCGCCGTCCTGGCGGCCGGCTGCGTGCTCGCGCTCGGGGTGGGCCTCGGCGCGGTGGCGCCCCTGGTCGAGGGGACGCTCGCCCGTTGACCTCCCGCCGGGGGGGACCGGCACCTCGGACCGGGCCCGGAGGATCGGGGGATCAGCCCTCCGCCTCCCGGACCCCTTCGAGCGCCGAGCGGTCCCCGGCCTTCTCCGCCGGGACGACGCTGAGCGACCCGTCGGTCTCCAGCACCACCGCGGCGACCGCCGACAGGTCGCCGGAACCAGTGGCGCGCACGGCCTGCCGGACCTCGTCGATCGTCACCCGCTGCTCGCGGAGGGCCGCCGGGAGTGCTGCGCCGTCCCGGAACAGCAGGGTCGGTCGCGCCGTGGTCACGGTCCGCAGGGTCGGTCTGCGGACGGTGACCCAGGCGACGACGAACTGCAGCAGGGCCAGCAGCGCCAGGGCGAGCGCGCCCTCGCTCCAGGACACGTCGCTGCTCAGCAGGATCGTCGCCAGGGTCGAGCCGAAGGCCACCGTGACCACGAGGTCGAACGCGTTGAGCTTGGCCAGCGTGCGCTTCCCGGAGGAGCGCAGCACGAGGACCAGCGTCAGGTAGGCGCTCGCCCCCACCGCGAGGATGCGGCCGAGGTCGGCCCACGAGTCGAACCACATGCCGTGCCCCTACCCCCGCGCAGCCCTGCGGTACAGCACCCGGCCTGGGGAGCCGCTGACGCCGTGCACCACGGTGCTGGCGGCCACCACGAGGCTGCCAGCGGCGAGGACCACCGGGTCGACGTGCATCCGCTCGTGCTCCAGCGTGAGGTAGAACAGCGCCGACACCCCGATCGGCCCGAACCAGCCCAGGAAGGCCGCGTCGGGCCGGCCCAGCCGCAGCGGGCGGCGCAGCAGCCACACCACCGGGAGCCGGCGGAGCAGCAGCACGGCCACCACCAGCAGCCCGCCCGCCCAGCCGAGTCCGGCCCACGCCGACCACGGCAGCACGACCCCCAGCGCCAGGAACAGCGGCAGGACCGCGAACCGGTTGACCGCCTCGTCGATCGGGGCGTCGTCGGTGCGATCCGCGCCCGTGCTCACCCGGCTGAAGACCAGGCCGCAGACGAAGACCGCGAGGATGCCGTCGACGTGCAGCAGGCCGCCGACACCCAGCACCGTCAGGGCGAGCACTGCGGTGAACAGCAGTCGCGGCGCGGGATCGGTCGACCCGTGGGCCTCCCCTGCCCGCAGCGCGCGGGCCCCGAGCCAGCCGGTGAGGACACCCACCAGCACGGCCCCGGCGACCTGCCAGAGCGACTCGAGCAGCGCACCGGCGAGCGGCCGCGCGCCGGCGACCGCCAGGGCGACGAGCACCAGCGGCAGGGCCAGCCCGTCGTTGGCGCCGGACTCCAGGGACAGCACTTGCCGGTCGCGCTCGGGCAGGTCCTCCTCCGCCGGGTCCCCGGTCACCACGCTGGAGGCGAGCACCGGGTCCGTCGGGCACAGCGCCGCACCGATGAGCGCGGCCGTGCCGAGCCCCACCCCGAGGACGGCCGCGGCCAGCCCCGCGGTGACCAGGGCCATGACCGGCATGACGACCGCCAGCAGGAGCAGGACCGGACGCAGCCGCGCCCGCGCGTCCCCGAACGGGTAGCGCAGGGCGACGGCCATGACCGAGATGGCCAGCAGGACCCGCGTGGCCGTGTGCAGCCAGGCGCTCTCCTCGGTCAGCGGCGGCAGGGTGAGGACGCCGAGCAGCTCCGGGCCGAGCAGGATCCCCAGCCCGAGGGCGAGCACCGGCTCGGACACCGGCAGCCGACGCAGCCGGCCGGACAGCGCCGCCACGACGAGGGCGAGGACGCCGGCCCCGAGCAGGAGCACGTCGATCAGCACCAGCGGCCTCCTCTCGAGCGCCGTCCTACGGAGACATCAGAGCTGCGGTCGGACGCCCGCCTCCTCGATCAGGCCGTGGGGGTCCAGCGGTCCCTCCCCGGACATCGCCGCCCGGCCGGCACCCCGGCGACCGACCGGGAGGACGGTGCGCTCGTTGGTCCCCTCGAGCTCCAGGGCCAGGGCGGCGTACAGCGCCAGGAGGGCCAGCGCGATGCCGACCCAGCCGGCCGCCGTCTTCCAGGCCGCCGAGCCGGTCAGCTCGTGAGCCCCCGTGACGGCGAATCGTGTCGCCGCCGTGGCCATGACCGCAGCGGGCACCACCTTGCTCGGGAGCGCCGCAGCCGCGGGGACGAGCATGGCGACCCCGCCCACGAGCAACAGCACACCGAGTCCCGCGCTGACCGCCCCGGGCCGAGAGGTCAGGGTCGTCAGGCCGGCCACGCCCCAGGTCCCTGCGAGCACCCCCATCCCGGTGGCCGCGACCGGGTCGCGGCACAGGAACCCGAAGACGGAGGCGAGCAGCTGCAGTGGCACCGTCGCGGCCAGCGCGGTCAGGCCGGCGATGCGCCCCTGGTCGGCCGGGATCCACCCGAGTTGGACAGCGCTGAACACCGTGGTCGCCAGCGCGAGGGCGAGGAAGCCCAGCGGCAGCGGAGCGGCCAGCGGCCGCAGGACCACCCGGGTGGCAGGCGGCCCCGCGGGGGCGGCGTCGCTCATCGGTCGCGCATCAGCTGGCGACCACCTGCGGTGCGGCGACCTTGAGGTGCGCGTTGGCCCACCGGGCCTGGCGCAGCGACTCCGGGTGGCACCGCCGGGCCAGCTCCAGCAGCTCGGCCTCCTTGGCGCCCTGCGCGGACTGGGCCAGGATCTCCCAGTCCAGGGACGTGCCCGCGGTCTCGCGGTACAGGTGGCGCAGGTCGGCGAGCAGCAGCAGGCCCGGCGTGGACCGTCGTCCCATCAGCTCGGAGGCCCGCTGCCGCACGCTGGCCAGCAGGCCGGGGTCCTCCGACGCCTCCGGGTCGAGGTCGAGCCCGAAGTCCCGCCCGATCCGCGCCAGCTCGACCACGTGCTCGCGGGACCACTTCGCCATGTCCCGCGTGACGTAGAAGACCTCGTGGTCGGCCTTGTGCCGGTCCGACATCGACATCAGCACGGTGACCAGGTGGTTCTCCGAGCGGTGCAGCTCCTCGATCGCCAGGTCCAGCTTCACGCCTGACCTCCCACGGTCGTGCCGCCTGCCACGAGCTCCTCGGCGCGGGCGCTGTCGCCGCCCACGGTGGGCGGGACCGCACCGGTCACCGGGGCCGACCCCGTGGTGGTCGGTGCCGGGGCAGGCGTACCTCCCCGGGAGACCCGCTCGACCCGCGCGGCCGCCGTCTTGAAGATGGGCTGCTTGGACACCGGGTCCCAGTCGGTCAGCGTCAGCTCGTTCGCCGCCCGGCCCTCGCCCTTCTTCTTCGGTTGCGAGCCGTCCTTGGTGTCCCAGTAGCCGTAGTGGAACGGGAGGAACAGCACACCCGGTCGGATGCCGCTGACCCGCAGCCGGGCCCGCACCCGGCCGCGGGGCGTCGCGACCTCCAGCAGGTCGCCCTCGGCGAAACCCCGGTCGGCGGCGTCGCTCGCCGACATCTCCACCCAGACCTCCGGCGCGGCCGCGTTCAGCTGCGGCGCCCGGCCGGTCTTGGTGCGCGTGTGGAAGTGGTAGAGCGTCCGGCCGGTGATGAGCTGGAACGGGAAGTCCTGGCTGGGCAGCTCGTGCGGGGCGACGTACTCGGCCGCCTTGAGCACCGCCCTCCCGGTCGGGTTGAGTGCCTTGTACTCGGTCTCCTCCACCGGGGCCCCGGTGACCATGTCGCGGCCGTAGCTCTCGCAGTAGTCCGGCTGCGCCCAGAACCTCCCGTCGACGTAGATCCGCTCGGTGCCGTCGGGGTGCTCGTCGTTGCACGGCCACTGGATGCCGCTGCTGCCGCGGAGCTTGTCGTAGCTCATGCCGCTGTAGTCGCAGGGGCGGCCGCGGCTGCACTCCTTCCACCCCTCGAAGGCGCCCTCCGCGTCGGTCCACTTGACCAGCGGCTGCCCGTCCTTGTCCTCGAGGCCGAGGCGGTGGGCGAAGTCGATGAGGATGTCCAGATCGGCCCTGGCCTCCCCCGGGGGCTCGACCGCCTTCTCCGACAGGTGGACCGTGCGGTCGACGTTGGTGAAGGTGCCCGTCTTCTCGCCCCACGTCGCGGCCGGCAGGACGACGTCGGCCAGCTGCGCGGTCTCGGACAGGAAGATGTCCTGGACGACCAGGAACAGCCGGTCCTGGCTGAGCAGCTCGCGGATGCGTCGCAGCTCCGGCAGCGAGACCGCGGGGTTGGTCGCCGTCACGTAGAGGAACCGGATCGATCCCTCCTCGATGTAGCGCAACTGCTGCATGATGTGGGTCGGCGGCGAGTAGTGCGGGATCTGCATCGGGTCGACGTTCCAGATCCGGGCCAGGTCGGTGATGTGGGCGTCGTTGGACCAGTTGCGGAAGGCCGGCAGATCCCCGTCGGCACCGCACTCCCGGGTGTTCTGCGCCGTGGGCTGGCCGTTCATCTGCAGGATGCCGCAGCCGGGCTTGCCGAGCATGCCCCGGATGACGTTGATGTTGTTGACGCTGACGGCGGCCGCGCTGGCCTGGTGGGACTGGTAGAAGCCCTGCAGGACCGTGGACAGCAGCCGTTCGGCGTGCCCGAGGATGCGGGCGGCCTCGCGGATCCGGTCCGCGGGGACGTCGCAGACCTCGGCGGCGACCTCCGGGGTGTAGGCCTTCATCTGCTTCTCGAGCTCGTCGAAGCCGACGGTGTGCGCCGCGATGTACTCGCGGTCGATCCAGCCGTTGGTGATGATCTCGTGCAGCAGCGCGTTCATCAGCATCACGTTGGTGCCGGGGCGCGGGGCGAGGTGCACCGTGGCCGCCCTGGCGACCGGGGTCTCGCGCGGGTCGACGCAGATGACCTTCGGCGGGTTGGGGCCGGCCAGCCGGTCGAGGACGCGCGTCCAGAGCACCGTCTGGGTCTCGGCCATGTTGTGCCCGTAGAGGGCGATGACGTCGGCATGGTCGACGTCGGTGTAGGAGCCGGGCTGACCGTCGCAGGCGAAGGTCTCCTTGAGCGCCGCGGCGGCGGTCGCGGTGCACAGCCGGGTGTTGCCGTCGACGTGGTTGGTGCCGATGCCGCCGTGGGCGATGAGCCCGAGGGTGTAGTACTCCTCGAGGAAGAGTTGGCCGGTGGTGTAGAAGCTGATGGCGCTGGGACCCTGCTCCTCGAGCAGTTCCCTGCACCGCCCGGCGACCGCGTCCATCGCGGTGTCCCAGTCGGTCTCGACGAGCTTCCCCTTGCGCCGGATCAGCGGCTTCGTGAGCCGGTCGGGCGAGTTGTTGGCCTGCCAGCCGAAGAGGTCCTTGGGGCCGAGGCGGCCGTGGTTGACGCGGTCGACGGCCCGGCCGCGGACGCCGACGATGCGGTCGTCCTTGACGGCGATGTCCAGGCCGTCGCCGTTGCTGTGCAGGATCGTGGCCGACTGCACCCAGCGGTCGACGTCGACTTCGGTCAGGCCGTCGGCGAGGTACTGGTCGACGCGCGTCGGCCAGGTCTCCCCCGGGCCGTACGGCGTCCGGGTCCCCCACGGCTCGGCGATGCGGTCAGTTCGCGGCATGGCCGCCGCCGTACCCGCAGCCCGAGGCCCCCCGAACGTCGGTCAGATGACGAAACCGTGACATCGGGCCGGCGGTGGGCCAGGAGGGCAAGAACGGTCGGGCGCCGCGCCGCTCGCTCCGGCCAGACTCCCCGACGTGGCCGACGACGACCCCCTCCCCGGGCGGGACCGCCTCCGCGAGCTGCTCGACGCCGTCCTCGACGAGGACAACCGCACGCTGCCCGACATGGCCGGCGACGCCTTCGCCAGTCCGTGGTACTTCGCCCGGCAGGTCAGCCGGGGCGCCGGCGAGCCGCCGGTGGCCCTGCGCCGCCGGGTGCTGCTGGAGCGGGCGGCGTGGCAGCTGCACTCGGGGTCCAGCGTCACCGAGGCCGCCTTCGCGGCCGGGTACGAGTCGGTCGAGGGCTTCGCCCGCGCCTTCGCCCGCGCCTACGGCCGCTCGCCCGGCACGCTGGACGACGGCCGACCGCGCACCCGCGACGAGCACTGGCTGCCCGCGCCCAACGGCATCCACTTCCACCCGCCGACCTCGTTGTGGGTCGCCGACGAGGGCCGGCGCGGCGCTCCCGACGAGGTGACCGCGCTGCTGGTGCACCACGACGTCGAGGACACCCGCGCCCTGCTCGAGGTCGCGAAGGCACTCCCGGACGGGGAATACCGCCGCGCCCGGCTGCCCGGGCTCTCGGTGCTCCCCTGGGCCGGCGCGGAGGAGTCGGTGGCCGCAGTCCTGGACACCCTGGTGTGGACCAAGGAGGTGTGGCTGGCCTCGATCGAGGGCGCCGGGCACCCCGCCCGCGGCGCCGACGACCCGGCCGCCCTGCTGGCCCGGCACGACGCCGTGGCGCCCCGCTGGCTGGCCGCCGTCCGGGACGTCGCCCGCCGCGGCGCCTGGGGCGACCGGCTGGTCGACGCGCTGTGCGAGCCGCCGGAGACCTTCGTCCTGGGCAGCGTCGTCGCCCACGTCCTCACCTTCTCCGCGCACCGGCGGCTGCTGGTGCGTCACCTGCTCCGGGACGCCGGCCTGGCCGTGGACACCGGGGACCCGATCGAGTGGCTGGCCAGGAGGGACCGATGACCCGCACCGTCTACTACACCGCGACCAGCCTCGACGGCTTCATCGCCGACGAGCGGCACTCGCTGGACTGGCTGCTCTCCCGGCACTCCGACGAGCACGGCCCGATGGGGTACGCGGAGTTCGAGAAGCGGGTCGGCGCGCTCGCCATGGGCGCCACGACCTACGAGTGGGTGCAGGAGCACGACCCGGGCGCGTGGGCCTACACCGTGCCCGCGTGGGTGTTCACGCACCGGCGGCTGGCCGCGTACCGGGACGCGGACATCCGGTTCACCGCGGCCGACGTCGCGGACGTGCACGCGCAGATGGTGGCGGCCGCCGGGGACCGCGACGTGTGGATCGTCGGCGGCGGCGACCTCGCCGGCCAGTTCGCCGACCGGGGCCTGCTCGACGAGGTGGTCGTGTCCATCGCCCCGGTCACCCTCGGCGGCGGAGCGCCGCTGCTGCCGCGCCGGCTGGAGCTGGCCCGCACCGAGGAGGCGGTCAACGGCCAGTTCGTCTGCGTCCGCTACGACGTCGTCCGGACGTGAGGGCAGCGGTCCCAGCGGTCGAGTGGGCAGTTGCAGTTCGCGACACGCGCCGACACGCCGTTCCCGGCGACCGCGACTGCTCACTCGGCACCGGGCCGCCCGCGCAGCCTCCGGACCCACCGACGCATGGCCATGCACAGTCGTGCATACTTCTTCGTGTGTCCAAGGTGCTCACCTCCCTGCCCGTCGGCGAACGCGTCGGAATCGCCTTCTCCGGTGGTCTCGACACCTCCGTGGCGGTCGCGTGGATGCGCGACAAGGGCGCGGTGCCCTGCACCTACACCGCCGACATCGGCCAGTACGACGAGCCCGACATCAGCTCGGTCCCCGGGCGCGCGACGGCCTACGGCGCGGAGATCGCCCGGCTCGTCGACGCCCGCGCGGCGCTGGTGGAAGAGGGCCTGGCGGCCCTGACCTGCGGGGCGTTCCACATCCGCTCGGGCGGCCGCAGCTACTTCAACACCACCCCGCTGGGCCGCGCGGTCACCGGCACCCTGCTGGTGCGCGCCATGCTCGAGGACGACGTCCAGATCTGGGGCGACGGCTCGACGTTCAAGGGCAACGACATCGAGCGCTTCTACCGGTACGGCCTGCTGGCCAACCCCTCGCTGCGGATCTACAAGCCGTGGCTGGACGCCGACTTCGTCACCGAGCTCGGCGGCCGCAAGGAGATGTCCGAGTGGCTGCAGGCCCACGGCCTGCCCTACCGGGACAGCACCGAGAAGGCCTACTCCACCGACGCCAACATCTGGGGCGCCACGCACGAGGCCAAGGCGCTCGAGCACCTCGACACCGGCGTGGAGATCGTCCAGCCGATCATGGGCGTGCGGTTCTGGGACCCGGCGGTCGAGATCGAGCCCGAGGACGTGACCATCGGCTTCGAGCAGGGCCGGCCGGTCACGATCAACGGCAAGACCTTCGACTCCGCCGTCGACCTGGTGCTGGCGGCCAACGCCATCGGCGGCCGGCACGGGTTGGGCATGTCCGACCAGATCGAGAACCGGGTCATCGAGGCCAAGAGCCGGGGTATCTACGAGGCGCCGGGCATGGCGCTGCTGCACGCGGCCTACGAGCGGCTGGTCAACGCCATCCACAACGAGGACACCCTCGCGACCTACCACAGCGAGGGCCGCCGGCTGGGCCGGCTGATGTACGAGGGCCGCTGGCTGGACCCGCAGGCGCTGATGCTGCGGGAGGCGCTGCAGCGCTGGGTCGGGACGGCGGTCACCGGCGAGGTCACGCTGCGACTGCGGCGCGGCGAGGACTACTCGATCCTCGACACCACCGGCCCGGCGTTCAGCTACCACCCCGACAAGCTCTCGATGGAGCGCACCGCGGACTCCGCCTTCGGCCCGTCGGACCGGATCGGCCAGCTCACCATGCGCAACCTCGACATCGCCGACTCCCGCGCCAAGCTGGAGCAGTACGCGGCCCTCGGCATGGTCGGCACCGGTCATCCGCAGCTGATCGGCGCCGCGCAGGCGGCCTCCACCGGCCTGATCGGCGCCATGGACCGGGGCGGGGCCGAGGCGATCGCCTCCCGCGGGGCGGTCCCGGAGGACGAGGAGCTGCTCGACCGCGCCGCGATGGAGTCCGGCACGGACTGAGGACCCCGTCCTCCCCACCGCTCGTCGAAGGACCCCCTGCTCCCCGCCACTCGCGGGCTCGCGGCGGGACCCTGCAGCGGGCCGGCGGGGCCCGGGACGGGGCCGGTCCCGACGGTCCCTAGGTCTGCCGGTAGACCGCGTCCGGGATGTCGGTGACGAACATGTGCCCGGGTGCGTGGGTGATCGCGAACGGCGGCCGGGAGGCCATGAGCGCCGCCTGCGGGGTGACCCCGCAGGCCCAGAACACCGGGACGTCGCCGTCGGCGACCTCGACCGGGTCGCCGTAGTCCGGCGCGGCCAGGTCGGTGATGCCGAGGGACTCCGCCGCGCCGACGTGCACCGGCGCTCCGTGGACCTGGGGCATCCGGGCGGTCACCTGCACCGCGGTGGCCACCAGCTCGCCGGGCACCGGGCGCATCGACACGACCAGCGGCCCGGAGAGCCGGCCGGCGGGGCGGCACGGCCGGTTGGTGCGGTACATCGACACGTTGCGGCCCTGCTCGATGTTGCGCACCGGCACACCGGCGTCCAGCAGCGCGGTCTCGAAGCTGAAGCTGCAGCCGATCAGGAAGGCGACCAGGTCGTCGCGCCACAGGTCGACGACGTCGGTCGGCTCGTCGACCAGCACGCCGTCGCGCCACACCCGGTAGCGCGGCAGGTCGGTGCGCAGGTCCGCCCCCGGCGCGAGCACGGTGGACGTCGACCCCGCGTCGGTCACGTCGAGCAGCGGCACCGGCTGCGGGTTGCGCTGGCCGAACAGCAGCATGTCGTAGGCCCAGTCCTGCGGGACGACGACGAGGTTGGCCTGGGTGTAGCCGGGCGCCCAGCCCGACGACGGGACGGCGAGGCCGCCGCGGTAGTGCTCGCGGGCGAGCGCGGGGTCGGCGGCGGGCAACGTGACGGTCACGGGGTCCTCCTCGATCGGTCGCGGAAGGCCGCCAGCAGCTCGGCCTCCGAGTCGTGCAGGTAGTCCTCGAGCTCCTTCGCCGCGCGGTCGGTCTCCCCGGCGACGAGCAGGTCCAGCAGCGCCCGGTTGCGGCCGACGTAGGGCTCGTGCAGCCGCTGCGGGGCCCCGACGGAGTGGAACGCCAGGCGCAGCTCGGCCAGCAGCCGGGCGGCGGTCTCGTCGATGCGCCGGCTGCCGGCCAGCGCGACCAGGTGCTGGTGGAAGCGCATGTTCGCGGTGCCGGCCGCGACCCAGTCGCCGCGGCGGGCGGCGTCCTCCCCGGCGGCCACGTCGTCGTGCAGCGGCCGCAGCCGCACCGGGTCCAGCCCGTGCAGCCGGCGGACGACGTCGCACTCGATCGTGCGGCGCAGGCGGTAGAGGTCGACCAGGTCGTCCTCGTCGAGCTCGGGCACGAAGACCCCCCGGTGCAGCCGGTGCACGAGCAGCCCCTCGTGGGTGAGCAGCCGGAACGCCTCGCGCAGCGTGTTGCGGGAGACGTGCAGGACGTCGACGAGCTGTTCCTCCGACAGCCGGTGCCCGGGCGGCAGGTCCCCCTCGATCACCCGGTGGCGCAGCAGCTCGGCGACCCGCTCGGCGGTGCTCGACCGGTCGAAGGAGCGCACCTCCTCGGCGACGGCGCGCAGCCAGCCGGCATGGGTGTCCGGGCCGCGGCCGGGGTCGTCGTCCGCAGCGGACGGGGATGCCATGCACCCATCGTGCCCAACGGGGGGCGCGAGGGGAACAGTTGACCGGCCCCTTGTCGGATCGTTCAACAACTCTCTATCTTCATCGGCCATGGCCCGGCCGCGCCGGGTGTTCGAGCCGCCGGTGCGGGTAACGGCGGTCCCACCGACCGGGAGCAACTGCCATGGCATCCGAACCGACCAGCCCCCACAGCGCTCCGGCCACGGCCGGCCCCACGAGCAGCCGCATGGCCGCCGGCACGCGGTCGACGCTGCTGGGCGCGATGTTCCTCATGGCCACCTCGGCCATCGGCCCGGGGTTCATCACCCAGACGACGACGTTCACCGTCCAGCTCGGTGCGGCCTTCGCCTTCGCCATCGCCGTCTCTATCGTCATCGACATCGCCCTGCAGCTGAACGTGTGGCGGGTGATCGGCGTCAGCGGCCGGCGGGCCCAGGAGCTGGGCAACCTCGTCGCGCCCGGCCTGGGCTGGGTGATGGCCGCCTTCCTGCTGGCCGGCGGGCTGGTGTTCAACATCGGCAACGTCGCCGGCGCGGGCCTGGGCTTCGACGCGATGCTCGGGCTGGACCCGAGGATCGGCGGCGCCATCTCCGCCGTCATCGCCATCGGCATCTTCCTGAGCCGCCGGGCCGGGGTCGCGGTCGACCGGATCGTCGTCGTCCTCGGCCTGCTGATGATCGTGCTGACCGCCTACATCGCGATCACCTCGGGCCCGCCGGTGGGCCGGGCGCTGCGCAACGTCGTCCTCCCCGAGGAGGTCTCCTTCCTGGCGATCACCACGCTGGTCGGCGGCACGATCGGCGGCTACATCGTCTACGCCGGCGCGCACCGGCTGCTGGACTCCGGGGTCACCGGCCGGGAGCACGTCCGCGACATCACCCGCGGCTCGATCACCGGGATCGTGATCACCGGGATCATGCGGGTCGTCCTCTTCCTCGCCATCCTCGGCGTGGTGACCGGTGGCGCCGACCTCGGCACGGAGAACCAGGCGGCCAACGCCTTCCAGAGCGCGGCGGGCGAGGTCGGGCTGCGGGTCTTCGGCGTCGTGCTGTGGGCCGCGGCGATCACCAGCGTGATCGGCGCCTCCTACACCTCGATCTCCTTCGTCACCTCGCGCACCCGCACCAGCGACCGCACCCGCACGCTGCTGGTGGTCGGCTTCATCGCGGTCACCACGCTGGCCTTCCTCCTCATCGGTGCCGCCCCGACCACGCTGCTGGTCTTCGCCGGCGCCTTCAACGGGCTGCTGCTGCCGATCGGCATCGCGGTGCTGCTCTGGGTGGCCACCCGCCGGGCCGACCTGCTGAACGGGTACCGCTACCCGCGCTGGCTGCTCGTGGTCGGCTGGGCGGCGTGGCTGCTGACGGTCTACCTGGCGGTCAACTCGATCCGCCCGGTCATCGCGCTGTTCTCGTGAGGGAGGCTGACGGATGGACCTCAACTCCGACCTCGGCGAGGGCTTCGGCCAGTGGCGGCTGGGGGACGACGACGCGCTGCTCGACGTCGTCACCAGCGCCAACGTGGCCTGCGGCTTCCACGCCGGCGACCCCTCGATCATGCGGCGCGTGTGCGCCCGGGCGGCCGAGACAGGCGTGGCGGTGGGCGCGCAGGTCGCCTACCGCGACCTGGCCGGGTTCGGCCGCCGGTTCGTCGACGTCGAGCCCGCCGAGCTGACCGCCGACGTGCTCTACCAGCTCGGCGCGCTGGAGGCCTTCGCCCGCGTGGCCGGCACCCGGGTGCGCTACGTCAAGCCGCACGGCGCGCTCTACAACACGATCGTCACCCACGAGGAGCAGGCGGCGGCCGTGGTGCAGGCGGTGGTCGAGTACGACCGCGCGCTGCCGGTGCTCGGGCTGCCCGGGTCGGCCTGGCTGCGGCTGGCCGACGAGGCCGGGCTGACGACGGTGGCCGAGGCGTTCGCCGACCGCGAGTACACCCCCCAGGGCACGCTGGTCTCCCGCCGGCTGCCCGGCGCGGTGTTGCACGACCCCGACGAGATCGCCCGCCGCTGCGTCGCGATGGCCACCGGCGAGCCGGTCACCGACGTCGAGGGCGGGCTGCTGCGGCTGGCGCCGGAGTCCATCTGCGTCCACGGTGACACCCCCGGCGCGGTGGCGATCGCCCGGCGGGTGCGCGAGGTCCTCACGGCGGCCGGGGTGTCGCTGGCGCCGTTCGCCGACTGATGCGCGTCCTGCCCAGCGGGTCGACCGCGCTGCTGGTCGAGCTCGGCGGTCTCGACGACGTCCTCGGCCTGTACGCCGCGCTCACCGCCGAGCCGCTCGAGGGGGTGGTGGACGTCGTCCCCGCGGCGCGCACGGTGCTGCTCGTGACCGACCCCGCGGTGACCTCCCTCGCGGCCGTGGAGCAGGCGGTGCGGCGCACGACGCCGCGCCCCGGACGGCGGGACGGCGGGGAGCTCGTCGAGCTGCCGGTCGTCTACGACGGCGCCGACCTCGCCGACGTCGCCACCCACCTGGGCGTGGACCCCGGCGAGGTGGTGCGCCGGCACACCGCCACCGAGTGGACGGTCGCCTTCTGCGGGTTCGCCCCCGGCTTCGGTTACCTCACCCCCGACGGCGAGCCGTGGGACGTGCCGCGCCGGAGCAGCCCGCGGACGAAGGTGCCGCCAGGGTCGGTGGCGCTGGCCGGGGAGTTCAGCGGGGTCTACCCGCGGGAGTCCCCGGGCGGCTGGCAGCTCATCGGCCGCACCGACGTCGCCGTCTTCGACGTCGACCGCGACCCGGCGGCGCTGCTGCGCCCCGGCGTCCGGGTGCGGTTCACGGAGGTGACGTGACCGGCCCCGCCGCGTCGCAGGGCGGGGCGACGCGCTCCCTCACCGTGCTGGCGACCGGCCCGCTGACCACCGTCCAGGACGGCGGCCGGCCCGGGCAGGGCGCGCTCGGCGTCGGCCGGTCCGGCGCCTGCGACCGGACCGCGGCGCGGCTGGCGAACCGGCTGGTGGGCAACGACCCCGGCGCCGCCGTGCTCGAGGCGACCCTCGGCGGCCTGGTGGTGCGGGCCGGGGCGGACCTGGTGGTGGCCACGACCGGGGCCCGGTGCTCGGTCGCGCACAACGCCCCGGTGACGCTGCGGGCGGGCGCGGAGCTGCGGCTCGGCCTGCCGACGATGGGGCTGCGCACCTACGTCGCCGTCCGCGGCGGGATCGCCGTCGAGCCGGTGCTGGGCAGCCGCTCGACCGACCTGCTCTCCGGCCTCGGTCCCCCGGTGCTCTCCCCCGGCGCCGTGCTGCCGGTGGGGTCCGCGGCCGGGCCGATGCCGGGGGTGGACCTCGCGCCGGTGGCCGACCCGCCCGGCGGTGAGGTGACCGTGCGGGTGCTGCCCGGCCCGCGCACCGACTGGTTCTCCGACGAGGCGCTGCGCGCCCTGACCGGGACCGCGTGGGAGGTGACCGGCGAGAGCAACCGGATCGGGCTGCGGCTGGCCGGCGTCGCGCTGGAGCGCACCCGCGCCGGCGAGCTGGCCAGCGAGGGCATGGTGCGCGGGGCGCTGCAGGTGCCGCCGTCCGGACAGCCGGTGCTCTTCCTCGCCGACGCGCCGGTGACCGGCGGCTACCCGGTCATCGGCTACGTCGAGGACGCCGACGTCGACCGGTGCGGCCAGCTGCGCCCGGGCCAGACGCTGCGCTTCCGCGGCACCGTCTCCCCCGGCTGACCGGGCGCCGGGAGCGGCTGCGCGACGATCACGTCTTCCCGCTCACCCGTCCCCGACCTCCTGGAGGAACGCGCGTGCAGACCGCCGACCCGGCGACCGGACCCGGCTCCCCACGCCGGTGGTGGGTGGTGCTCGCGCCCGCCGCCGCGCTGGTGCTGGCCGCGCTCTGCCTGCGCGCGCCGTTCTCCGCCGTCGGTCCGGTGCTCGGCGAGCTGGGCACCGAGCTGTCCGTGCCGCAGGCCGCGCTGTCGGTGCTGCCCGCGCTCCCCCTGGTCTGCTTCGGCCTGGTCTCCCCCGTCGCGCCCGCGCTGGCCGCGCGGCTCGGCGTCCAGCGCGCCGTCCTGGCCGGCCTCGCCGTGCTCGCCGTCGGGATCGCGCTGCGCACCGCCGGCACCTGGGGCCTCTACGCCGGCACCGTGCTGCTGTCGGCCGGCATCGCGGTGGGCAACGTGCTCGTACCGGCCGCCGCGCGGGCCGCGTACGGCGACCGCGCGGCACCGGTGCTGGGCGCGGCGACGGCGTCGATGGGGTTCTCCGCCAGCCTCGGCGCCGGGCTGGCCCAGCCGCTGGCCAGCGCGACCGGCAGCGCGGTCGCCGGGCTCACCGTGTGGCTGGCACCGGTGCTGGTCGCGGCCGCCGCGATGGCGCTGCTGGCCCGGCGCCGCCGTCCCGCGTCCGGCCCGCGGGTGGCCGGGCCGCCGGTGGTCGCCGTCCTGCGCGACCGGGTGGCGCTGGCGGTGACGGTCTTCTTCGGCCTCCAGTCGCTGGCCTTCTACGTGATGCTCACCTGGCTGGCCGACGTCCTGGAGGACGACGCCGGCACGTCCGCGGTGACCGCGGGAGCTCTCGTGGCCGTCGCGGCCGCGTTCGGCGCGCCGTGCGCGCTCGTCGTCCCGCCCCTGGCGGCGCGGGCCCGCTCCCAGGTCGGGTGGGTGGTCGGCGCGACGCTGCTGTCGGCCGTCGGCATCGTCGGGCTGCTCATCGCACCCACGGCGGCCCCGGCGGTGTGGGCGGTGCTGTGGGGCCTGGGCACGGGGACGGCGTTCCCGCTGGCGCTGACGCTGGTGCTGCTGCGCACCCGCGACGCCGCCCAGACCGGCCGGCTGTCAGCGGCCGCGCAGAGCGTCGGGTACCTGCTGGCCGCGACCGGCCCGCTGGCGGTCGGGCTGCTGCACGACGCGACCGGCGGGTGGCGCGCGGGCCTGGGCGTGCTGATGGTCCTGCAAGGCCTCCAGCTCGCGGCCGGGCTGTACGCCGGCCGGCCGCGGCTGGTGACCGAGGGGCCCGTGGCGGCCGCCAGCACTGCGGCTGCCCGCCACTGACGTCGTCGCTCGTCGTCGGCTCGGACAGCGGATCCGCCCTGGTGGCCGGCTGGACGACGGGAGGTCGACGGCGCACGCGACCAGTACGCGACCCAGCCGGTGCTGTGGCGTCCCGCCGTCTCTGACCGGGTCAGTGGAGCCCCGCTCATGGCACGAGAACTGTCGTACCCCGTACGTATGTTCGGGTCATGGGTCGGATGTGGGGTCAGCAGGCGGTGGAGGAGCTGCTGGTCGACTGGTCGGTGGCCCAGCCGCTGCCCGACCGCCGGCTGCCGGTGTCGCTGCTGACCCGGGAGCAGAAGGCCGCGGAGTTGCAGCGGGTGCAGGCCCGCCGGGCGATGGACGCCGCGTACGAGGCGGAGCTGGTGCTGGGGCTGGCCGACGACACCCCGGACACCCTGGATCCGCCGGCGGACCAGCCGGGTGCGCGGCGGGGGTCGTGGGCGCCGGAGCCCGAGCTGCCCGGGGTGTCGCAGTTCTTTTCCGCCGAGCTGGCGATGGTGCTCAACTGCGGCCGCCGCAGCGCGGCGAATCTGGCGCGGCGGGCCTGGACCTACCGGGAGCACCTGCCCGCCACCTGGGCGGCGCTGGCCGCCGGTGCGCTGGACGAGCCCCGGGCGAAGGTGCTCGCCGACGTGCTCGGCCTGACCTCCCCCGCGCTCGCCCGGCAGATCGAGGCGCAGCTGCTGGGCGAGGCCAGCGACCTGTCGACCGGCCGGCTGCGCGCCCGGGCGCTGGCGCTGCTGCTCAAGCTGGACGCCGACGCCGTCGACGCCCGCCGCAAGGACGCCAAGCGGCAGGCCGACGTGCGCACCTATCCCTCGCAGCTGGAGGGCATGGCCACCCTGGCCGCCGAGCTGCCCGCCGACGAGGCCGCCGAGGCCTACGACCTGATCGACCAGCTGGCCCGGATGGCCAAGGCCGACGGCGATGACCGGCCGATCGGTCAGATCCGGGCCGAGGTCTGCTTCCTGCTGCTGCGCCGCCCCGCCGACCACGGCCTGCCCGGCGTCACCGCAAGGGTGACGGTGACCGCCGCCCTGGACGCCCTGGAGGGCACCGCGGCCACGCCGGGATCGGTGAACGGCCTGCCGATCACCGCCCGGCACGTCCGCGAACTGCTGGCCCGCCTCGGCGCGCTGGGCCTGCGCGCCCCCGAGGGCGGGTCGCTGACCTGCGCGCTCACCGACGGCGACGGGCGGCTGCTGGCCACCACCACCCCCGAGCAGCTGGCCCGCGCCGCCGCGGCTGCCCCGACCACCCCAACCGCGACTGCGGCTGCCCGGTGCTGGACCGGCCGCCGCCGACCGAGGCCTACGTACCCACCGCCGCCCAGCACGCCTTCGTCACCACCCGCGACCGGGCCTGCCGCTTCCCCAACTGCGGGCAGCGGGTCGGCTGGGCCGACCGCGACCACGTCATCCCGCACGCCTGCGGCGGGGCCACCGACTGCGCCAACCTCTGCTGCCTGTGCCGCAGCCACCACCGCCTCAAGACCCACGCCCGCGGCTGGACCTTCACCATGGACCCCGACGGCACCCTGCACGTCACCACACCATCCGGCGTCACCCGCACCACCCGACCACCCGGGATGCGGCCACCGGCACCTGAACCGCCGGAGAGAGACGGCGCTCCACGGCCGGACCCACCTCCCCAGGACACCGATCCCCCGCCCTTCTGACCAGCCGGAACCACGTGTCGGCTCGTCGCCGTGTCGGCTGGTCGCCATGTCGACGAACCGACACGGCGGCCAGCCGATGACGCCTGGCCACCTTGGGTGGACTCCTGGGAGCCTCGGGTGCGACAGGTCGTGCCGCGGTAGGCGGTGTTCGCCTGAGCGGCCCACTGAGGGACACCCGCCGCCAGTCAGGGCTGACGCTGATCGACGGCGGAGTGGATGGGACTCAGGGCGTGACGGGACATCCTCCGCGGGACGCCGTGGGCATCCGGCCGCTGACGAGCAGCGAACTCTTGCTTCTCGGTGCGCTCCTCCGCCATGACTTCCTGGGCGTCGAAGCACCGCGCGTGCAGGCACGCCAAGTGAGCGCGTCGCCCGGCTGCAGCTGCGGGTGCGGGACCCTGCACCTGCACGTGCCCGACACCGTGCCGCGCTCATCGGCGAGCAGCCCCGTGCCAGTCGAGGGCACGGTGGTCGGTGCGAACGGCGAGCCGATCGGTGGCCTCCTCCTGTTCGTCGACGGCGGCCGGCTGTCTGGGCTGGAGGTGTACTCCCTCGACGACGACCCGCTGCCGCTGCCACCTCCGGCGCACGTGCGGTGGCAGACGGCCGCGTAAGTCGGCGGACGAAGCCTCACCTCGTCCCATGACCCCGGTTTCCCTGAGGCCCCCTCCAGGACGGCGTTGCCTGACGTGGCATCAGAAGGGGTAGGCGGGCAGGTCGCCGCGCAGGGTCACCCACTGGGTCTCGGTGAACGCCTCGATGTTGGCCTGCGGACCGCCGTGCCGGGAGCCGGTGCCCGACGCCCCAACCCCGCCGAACGGGGCCACGGCCTCGTCGTTGACCGTCTGGTCGTTGATGTGCACCAGGCCCGAGGGGATCCGCTCGGCCAGCTGCAGGCCGGCGTAGACGTCGCGGGTGAGGATGCCGAGCGACAGCCCGTACTCGGTGCCGCGGGCCAGCTCCACGACCTGGTCGAGGCTGGAGAACGGGGTCACCGGGGCGACCGGGCCGAAGATCTCCTCCCGGTAGGCGGGCGCCTCGACCGGGACGTCGCCGAGCACGGTGGGCCGGTAGAACAGCCCCTCGAAGGTGCCGCCGGTGCGCAGCGTCGCCCCGCCGTCGACGCTGCTCGTGACCAGGCCGTGCACCCGGTCGCGCTGGCCGGCGTCGATGAGCGGACCGAGCGCCACCTGCTCGCGGAACGGGTCGCCGACCGGCAGCTTCTCGACCTTCTCGGTGAGGACGGCGGTGTACTCCTCGGCGATCGACTCGTGCACCAGGTGCCGGCTGGTGGCCATGCAGATCTGGCCCTGGTGGGCGAAGGTGCCCCAGGCCCCCACCGAGGCCGCCGCGGTCACGTCGACGTCGGGCAGCACGATCAGCGCGGAGTTGCCGCCGAGCTCCAGGTGCGCGCGCTTGAGGTGCTGGCCCGCCAGGGCGCCGACCGCGCGGCCGGCCCTCGTCGAGCCGGTGAACGCGATGACCCGCACCGGCGGGGCCGTCACCAGCGCCTCGCCGACGTCCGCGCCGCCGGGCAGCACCTGCAGCACGCCGGCCGGCAGGCCAGCCTCCTCGAAGACGCGGGCGAAGAGCACGCCGCCGGAGACGGCGGTGCGGGGGTCGGGCTTGAGGACGACGGCGTTGCCGAGCGCCAGGGCCGGGGCGATCGCCCGGATGGCCAGGATGGTCGGCACGTTGAACGGCGCGATGACGCCGACGACGCCGGCCGGCACCCGACGGGCGAAGGACAGCCGCGGCGCACCGGTGCGCAGCAGCTCGCCGTACGGGTGGCTCGGCAGCGCCGAGGCCTCGTAGCACTCGGCCGCGGTGGTGTGCACCTGGAAGTCGCCGAACGGCTGGACGGCGCCGGTCTCGCGGGCCAGCCAGCCCCTGATCTCCTCCGCGTTCGCCTCGAGCACCTCACCGGCGCGGCGGAGCACCCGCGCGCGGTCCTCGAACGGCAGCGCCGCCCACGCCCGCTGCGCCTCGACCGCCCGGTCCGCCGCGGCAGCGACGTCCTCCGGGGTCGCCTTCCCGACCGCGCCGACGACGTCCCCCGTCGCGGGCTCCACCACGTCGTAGGTGCCGCCCGACCCGTCGGTCCAGGCGCCGGTCCAGAGCTTGCCCTGCCACGCGCCGTCGTCCAGCAGTGCCATGTCCGTGTCCGTCCTCTCGTCCGGGCGGCGGGTCCCGGAGTCGCCCCGGGGGCCGCCTCCCGGCAGGGTAGGTGCGTCGGCAGCCGATCCGTCGGCTGGGAGCAGGAGGGGTCCATGGGCATCACGAACAGCGCGGAGTGGCAGGCACTCGCCGAGCACCACCGCGCGGTGGGCGACCGGCACCTGCGCGAGCTGTTCGCCGAGGACCCGCAGCGGGGCACCGAGCTGGTGGTCACCGCCGGCGACCTGTACCTCGACTACTCCAAGAACCGGCTGACCCGCGAGACGGTGCGGCTGCTCGCGGCGCTGGCCGAGCGGGTCGACCTGCGCGGGCGCACCGAGGCGATGTTCCGCGGGGAGCACGTCAACGCCACGGAGGACCGCGCCGTCCTGCACGTGGCGCTGCGCGACCCGCGCACCAGCGGCCTGGTCGTCGACGGGCACGACGTCAACGCCGAGGTGCACGAGGTGCTCGGCCGGATGGCCGACTTCGCCGACCGGGTGCGCAGCGGGGCCTGGACCGGGCACACCGGCGAGCGGATCCGCGCCGTGGTGAACATCGGCATCGGCGGCTCGGACCTCGGGCCGGCCATGGCCTACCTCGCGCTGCGCGACCACTCCGACCGGTCGCTGACCTTCCGCTTCGTCTCCAACATCGACCCGACCGACCTCGCCGAGGCCACCCGCGACCTCGACCCGGCCACCACGCTGTTCATCGTGGCGTCGAAGACCTTCACCACCCAGGAGACGCTGACCAACGCGAAGGAGGCCCGCCGCTGGCTGGTCGAGGGCCTGGCATCCGGAGGACAGGGCGGCGACCAGGACGCCGTCGCGAAGCACTTCGTCGCCGTCTCCACCAACGCCGAGAAGGTCGCCGAGTTCGGCATCGACACCGCCAACATGTTCGGCTTCTGGGACTGGGTCGGCGGCCGGTACTCCTTCACCTCGGCGATCGGGCTCTCGCTCATGGTGGCGATCGGCCCGGAGCAGTACCGCGAGATGCTCGACGGCTTCCACACGGTCGACGAGCACTTCCGCACCGCGCCGTACGAGGAGAACCTGCCGGCCCTGCTCGGGCTGATCTCGGTCTGGTACGTCGACTTCTTCGGCGCCCAGAGCCAGGCGGTGCTGCCTTACTCGCAGTACCTGGCGCGCTTCCCCGCCTACCTGCAGCAGCTGTGCATGGAGTCCAACGGCAAGTCGGTCACCCTCGGCGGCTCCCCGGTCGACGTCGCCACCGGGGAGATCGTGTGGGGCGAGCCGGGCACCAACGGGCAGCACGCCTTCTACCAGCTGCTGCACCAGGGCACGCTGCTCGTCCCGGCCGACTTCATCGGTTTCGCGCAGCCCGACGACCTCGCCCACGACAGGGGCCTCGACGGCATGCACGACCTGTTCCTGGCCAACTTCCTCGCCCAGCCGCGCGCGCTGGCCTTCGGCCGCACGGCCGAGGAGGTCGCTGCCGAGGGGACGGCGCCGGACGTCGTCCCGCACAAGGTGATGCCGGGCAACCACCCGTCCAACGCGATCGTGGCGCCCAAGCTGACGCCGTCGGTGCTGGGGCAGCTCGTCGCCGCCTACGAGCACCGGGTCTTCACCCAGGGCGTCGTGTGGGGCATCAACTCCTTCGATCAGTGGGGCGTGGAGCTCGGCAAGGTCATGGCCAACCAGCTGGCGCCCAAGCTGCAGAGCGAGTCCGCGCCGGAATACGACGCGGACTCCTCGACCGACGCGCTCGTCCGCTACCTGCGCGAGGGCCGCGGCCGGCCGGCCTGAGGGGGTGGCGCGAGGCCCGCTCAGGCCCCGCCGCGCAGCTCCTCGAGGATGGGCCCGGCGACCTTGAACGCGTGGTTCGCCGCCGGCACGCCGGCGTAGACCGCCGCGTGCTGCAGCACCTCGGCGATCTCCTCGTCGGACAGGCCGTTGTTCTTCGCCGCGCGCACGTGCAGCGCGAACTCGTCCCAGTGCCGCAGCGCGATCGTGATCGACAGCGTCATCAGGCTGCGGTCGCGGCGGGCCAGGCCGGGCCGCTGCCAGACGTCGCCCCAGGCCACCCGGGTGATGAAGTCCTGGAAGTCGGCGGTGAAGGGCGTCGTGCCGGCCACCGCGCGGTCGACCCAGGCGTCGCCGAGCACCTCGCGCCGGGTGCGCATGCCGGCGTCCCGGCGGGCGTCGTCGGTGTCGGGCGGCTCGCTCACGCGTGTCCGCCCGCGGCTGTGTCGATACGGCCGGGTCCTGCCGCGTCCAGGTGGCCGAGCAGCGCGCCGGTGACCTCCAGCGGCTGCTCCAGGTTCGGCAGGTGCGCGCCCGGGCTCACCGACACCAGCGAGGCGCCGGCGATGCCGTCGACGATGGCCTGCTGGTGCGGGGGCGGCAGCGCCGGGTCCTCGGCGCCCGAGACCACCAGCGTCGGCGCGGTGATCCGCCCGAGGTCCTCCCGGAGGTCCACGGCGGCCACCACCTCGCAGCAGAGCGCGTAGCCCTCGTCGTCGGCCGCGACGATCATCGCCTCCAGCCGCGCCACCAGATCCGGGTGCTCGGCCGCGTACGCCGGCGTCAGCCAGCGGCTGACCACGGTCGGCGCCAGCGGCGCCGTCCCGCCGGCGCGGGCCGCGGCGGCCCGGTCGAGGAAGCCCTGCGGGTCGGGCTTGGCCGACGTCGCCAGGGCGACGAGCCGGTCCACCCGCGCGGGCTCGCGCGCCGCCAGCCGCATCGCCGTCATCCCGCCCAGCGAGAGCCCGGCGACGTGCGCCCGCCGCACGCCCAGCCGGTCCAGCAGCGCGACCACGTCGTCCACCAGGTCGTCGAGCGTGTAGGGCTCCGCGGGGGACGGCGAGTCGCCGTGGCCGCGGGTGTCATAGGTGACCACCCGGTAGCGCTCGGCCAGCGCCGGGACCTGCGGATCCCACATGCCGCGGGTGGCCCCGAGCGAGTTGGAGAGGACGACGACCGGCGCGTCGGCCGGCCCGTCCTCGGTGTACGAGACCTCGACGGCCGTCATGGGCGTCCCTCCGTGAGTGCGGCGTGCTCGATCAGTGCGGCGTCCACCTGGGCGCCGGCCTCCCCGACGTCGGGTGTACCGGCGGCGAGCACCGCCCGCACGTCGACGTCGGTGCGGGCGGCGACCACCTCGGCCAGGGGCCGGCCGCTGTCGCGGGCCTCGCGGACGGCGGCGGCCGCGGCGTCGTGCGCCGCGCCCCTGCCGAGGGTGGGTGTCAGCGCCTCGGCGAGCGCGCCGGCCAGCGGGCCCTCCGCGGCGGCCGCGGCGGTGGCGGCCATGCGGGCGGGATCGGGGCGCAGCCCGCGCAGTCCCTCGGCCAGCCAGGACGCCGCCGACCCCACGGTGGTGAGCAGCTCGGTCAGCGCCGGCCACTCGCTGTGCCAGGCCCCGGCGGCGCGCTCGTGCTCCTGCTCCATCGCCGACAGCAGCGTGGCGACCAGCCCCGGCGCGCGGCGGGCGCAGGCCCGCGCGGAGATGGCAGCGACCGGGTTGCGCTTGTGCGGCATCGCCGACGACCCGCCCCGCCCCTCCCCCCCCCTCGCCTCCGCCGCTCATCAAACACCCCTCTACCACCATCACGTCCTAGTGCACTTAAGCTGTCATCCAGCTTGAAAGAAAATATAACACAACATAAAGACGCGGA
>NZ_NVPT01000220.1 GCF_002802985.1 Geodermatophilus chilensis
CTGAAGGCGAGTTCAGAGTGAGTTGGAAAACTAAGACGGTAGGCGAATAGGTTACCGGCGAAGGCGGCTAGACGGGGTGTAGAACGTTCATGAGGGAAGGAAGATGTGAGAAGGAGACAGGGCCGACGGGGGCGCGAAGGCAAGCGCACCCACCCCGCCGCCGGGAGGTGGCCGTCGTCGGCGGCGGGGTGGTCGGACTGACCTGCGCGCTCGAGCTGGCCCGCGCCGGCCACCGGGTCCGGGTGCACACCGCCGACCCGCTCGCGGCGACCACCTCCGCGGTGGCCGCCGCCATATGGTTCCCGTACCGGGCGGCGCCCGCGCACGCCGTCCTGCGCTGGGGCGCCACCTCGCTCGGGGTCCTCACCCGGCTGGCCGCCGAGCCGGCGGCCGGGGTGACGCTGCGGCCCGGCACGTTCGTGCACCGCACCCCGGAACCGGACCTGTGGTGGACGCCCGGCGTGCCCGACGTCCGCCCGGCGACCCCGGAGGAGCTCCCACCCGGGGCCCCCGCCGGCACCCGGTGCACGCTGCCGGTGGTCGACACCGGCCGGTACCTGCCCTGGCTGGCCGCCGCGTGCGCGTCGGCCGGCGTCGGGACCGTGCCCGGCCGGGTCGCCGCGCTCGACGAGGTCGCCGGTGACGTCGTGGTGGTGGCCGCGGGGCTGGCCGCCGGGCAGCTCCTCGACGACGACTCCTGCGTGCCGGTGCAGGGCCAGGTGGTGCGGCTGGCCGACCCGGGCCTGACCGGGTGGGTGCTGGACGACGACCACCCGGAGGGGCTGACCTACGTCGTCCCCCGGGGGCGCGACGTCGTCTGCGGGGGCACGGCGGTCGAGGGCGCGACCGGCACCGAGCCCGACCCCGCGGTGGAGGCCGCGATCCTGGCGCGGGCGTGCGCCCTGGTCCCCGAGCTGCGCGGACAGCCGGTGCTCTCCCGGGCGGTGGGGCTGCGGCCCGGCCGGCCCACCGTCCGGCTCGAACGGCTGGACGTCGGCGGGCGGCCCGTCGTCGCCTGCTACGGGCACGGCGGCGCCGGCGTCACCCTCTCCTGGGGCTGCGCGGCCGACGTCGTCGACCTGGTCCGAGCGGTCTAGCGGGCCAGTGCGTCCAGCGCCATCGCGGCGTACAGGGCGGCACCGGCGGGCAGCACGTCCTCGTCGAACACCACCAGGTTGGAGTGGTTGCCGGCGGCGGTCGCCGGGTCGGCCCCCGGCGGGCAGGCGCCCAGGAACGTCATCGCGCCGGGCACCCGCTGCAGCACGTAGGCGAAGTCCTCCGCGCCCATGAGCGGCTCGGCGGCGACGACGCTGCGCTCCCGTCCGAGCAGCTCGCCGGCCACGCCCAGCACCCGCGCCACCACCGAGGGGGCGTTGACCGTGACCGGGTAGCCCTCCGCGTGCACGAACTCGACCTCCATGTCGTGCGCGGCGGCCACGTGCGTGGCCACCCGCCGCACCGAGGCGACGACGTCGGCCCGCCGCTCGGGCGAGAGGGTGCGGATCGTGCCCTGCAGGTACGCGGTGTCGGGGATGACGTTGTCGGTCGAGCCGGCCACCAGGTTGGCCACCGTCACCACCGCCGGGTCGAACACCGGGACGCGGCGGGTGACCATCGACTGCAGGGCCAGCACGATCTCCGCGGCCACCGGCACCGGGTCGGCGGCCGCGTGCGGCATCGAGGCGTGCCCGCCCCGGCCGCGGACGGTGACCTCCCAGTGGTCGGCCGCCGCCATCATCGGGCCGGGCCGCACACTGACCACCCCGCTGGGCTGGTTGGCGAAGACGTGCAGCGCGAACGCCCCGGCCACCGGCGCCTCCGGGACGGCGGCCAGCAGGCCCTCGTCGAGCATGTACCGCGCCCCGTGGAAGCCCTCCTCCC
The DNA here is from genome assembly GCF_002802985.1 of Geodermatophilus chilensis. GTDB lineage: Bacteria > Actinomycetota > Actinomycetes > Mycobacteriales > Geodermatophilaceae > Geodermatophilus > Geodermatophilus chilensis. The sequence continues at coordinate 1,882 of NZ_NVPT01000220.1, forward strand.
CCGGCTGCAGCATGAGCACGACCTGGCCGGCGATCCCGTCGCGCCGCTCGGCGAGCAGCCGGGTGGCGCCCAGCAGCATCGCGGTGTGCAGGTCGTGCCCGCAGGCGTGCATGGCGCCGGGCACCTCGGAGGCGAACGGCAGCCCGGTGTCCTCCTGCACGGGCAGCGCGTCCATGTCGGCGCGCAGCAGGTACGTGGGCCCGGGCCGGGCGCCGCGCAGCACGCCGACCACCGAGGTCGTGCTCGCCCCGGTCGTCACCTCGACCGGCAGCGCGGCGAGTTCCTCGACCACGGTGGCCTGGGTGCGCGGCAGCTGCAGCCCGATCTCCGGGGTGCGGTGCAGCCGGCGGCGCAGCTCCACGGTGCGGTCGGCGTCGGCACGGGCGGCGGCCAGCAGGTCGGCGGCGGGGCTGCGCATGCCGCCCACTCTCCCCCAGCCCGCTGCGCGGTTCAGTCGGAGGCCCAGGCCGGCCGGGGTCCAGGCCGCCGGCGACGATCATGGACCTGCGGTGGCGGCACGCCGGACCCTCGCGGCGTGTCGCCACGCGGACTCCATGATCGTTGCGAGAGGAGCCGGCGGCGTCCTCCCTCAGCCGGTGGCCCAGGCCGGCCGGGTGGCGTCCAGCTGCCAGACCACCGCGGTCGCGGGGCCGGACACCGGGCCGCCCGCCTGCTGCTCGACGCGGACGCCGTCGGGGTGGGCCAGCACGAGCAGCCCGGGCGGCACCGTCGTCGACGTCCCGTCCGCCACCGCCTCGACCCAGAGCCGGGCGTCGGGCCGGCCGAGGTCCACCCAGCCGTCCGCGTTCGCGTGCACCTCGTGGGCGGCGTCGTCCCCGGGGCGGGCACTGCGCAGGTACGACTGCAGCACGTGGGCGCCGTCGTCCCCGGCGACCTCGTCGTGCTCCAGGCCGGTGCCGGCGCGCAGCACGGCGACGTCCCCGGCGGTCAGCACCGCGCCGCTCCCCCACGCGTGCCGCAGCGAGCCGGCCAGCACCACCGCGACGACGTCGACCGCGCGGTGCGGGTGCCGCCCGTAGCCGGTGCCGGGCGCCAGCCGGTCGTCGGCGAGGCGCAGCAGCGGGCCGAGCGAGCCGTCGTCCGGCTCGAGCAGGACGTCGGAGACCAGGTTCACGATCCCTCCCGGGCGGGCAGGGCGCCGCGGCCGCCGGGAAGCGCGTCGAAGGCGGCCGCCACCAGCAGCGTCCAGGCCACCCCCAGTGCCCAGCCGCCGACCACGTCGGAGAGGAAGTGCACGCCCAGCCACATCCGGGTCAGCCCGACGAGGACGGCGAGGCCCGCCCCGGCCGCGAGGGCGAGTCGCCGGTGCCGCGCGGCCAGCCGCGGCCAGGCCAGCACGAGCGCGATGGTCACGAGCGTGGCGATGCCCGAGGAGTGCCCGCTGGGGAAGCTCAGGCCGTCGTAGCCGGCACCGCCGTTCTCGAACGCGGGGCGCACCCGGCCGAACGCATCCTTGAGCAGGACGGTCACCGGCGCGACCAACACGTTGGCGGCGACCACCCAGCCCGCCGTCCGCCACGCCCTGCGGGTGCCCAACCAGAACAGCACCGGCAGCGAGACGACCACCCGGAACCAGACGACCCCGGGGGTGGTGAGCACCTCCAGCAGCACGTCCGTGGTGACGGAGCGGTCGTCGCCGGCGTAGAGGGCGCGGCTGACCGACTCGTCGAGCCGGACCTGCGGCGCCCAGCCCACGAGCACCCCGGCGCCCAGGGCGAGCAGCAGCGCGATCCCCGCGACGGCCGCCGCCAGCGCCCGCCGGGTCGTCGTCCGCCGGGAGTCCCGCTGCAGCACGTCCACTCCCCCACTCTCCCCGACCGCGCCGTGCGTGCCACGCTGGCCGCTGTGTCCGACCGGGTCAGCAGGCGCCCGCCCTCCGCCGCCACGCTGCGGCGGCTGGAGCGTGCCTCCGGCTCGCTGTCGACCCGCGCCGTCGCGCGGATGGACGACGAGCTGCCCTGGTTCCGCACCATGCCCGCCGACCAGCGCTCCTGGGTGATGCTCGTCGCGCAGGCGGGGCTGGCCTCCTTCGTCGAGTGGTGCCGCACTCCCGACCGCCCGCCGCGGCTGACCGGCGAGGTCTTCGGCGCCGCCCCGCGCGAGCTGGCCCGCGTCGTGCCGCTCAAGCACACCGTCGACCTGGTCCGGGTGACCGTCGAGGTGATGGACGACTTCGTCGAGACGGTCGCCGAGCCGGGGGACGCCGACGTGCTGCGGCTGGCGGTGCTGCAGTACAGCCGCGAGGTCGCGTTCGCCACCGCGCAGGTCTACGCCAGCTTCGCCGAGAGCCGCGGCGCCTGGGACGCCCGCCTGGAGGCCCTGCTCGTCGACGCGCTGGTCCGCGGGGAGCGCTCCGACGAGCTCTCCGGCCGGGCCTCGGCGCTGGGCTGGGCGGGGATGACCCCGGTGACCGTGCTGGTCGGCGCGGCACCGGGGGACGGCGACGTGCACGGCGCCACCCGCCGGGCCGCCCGGCAGGTGCGCAGCGAGGTGCTCGTCGGGGTGCACGCCGACCAGCTGGTCGTCGTCCTGGGCGGCTCCCCGGACCTGCAGTCGGCGGCCGAGCGGCTCAGCGACGAGTTCGGCCCCGGCCCGGTGGTGATGGGCCCGGTGGTCGACGGCCTCGGCCAGGCCGGCGACTCGGCGGCCGCCGCGCTCGCCGGGTTGCGCGCCGCCCGCGCCTGGCCGGCCGCCCCGCGGCCGGTCGCGGCCGACGCGCTGCTGCCCGAGCGGGCCCTCGACGGCGACCCGACCGCCCGCGCGACGCTGCAGGAGCGGATCGCGCTGCCGCTGCAGGCCGCGGGCGGCGAGGTCCTCGAGACCGTGCGCGCGGTGCTCGCCAGCGGGGGCAACCTGGAGGCCAGCGCCCGCGCGCTGTTCGTGCACCCCAACACCGTCCGGTACCGACTCAAGCGGGCCACGGAGATCACCGGGGTGTCGGCCACCGACCCGCGCGGCGGCTGGACCGTGCAGGTCGCCCTCGCCCTCGCCGCCCTCGACCAGGACCGCTCGCTGTGGCACTGAACACCCCCGCACAGTGTGGTTCCCACCACCGCACCCCGGGTGACACCCCGCGACAACCCGGTCCTGTTGTGGGGATCCTCCAAAGAGGAGTGGTCTGCTTTCGTGGCGCTCCCCACCGCGGGGCGCCGTGATCTCTGCAACGGTGAGGAACGTGCTGGCCGTCCTCGCCCCCGGACAGGGTGCGCAGAAGCCCGGGATGCTCGCCGACTGGCTCGAGCTCCCGGGCGCAGAGTCCTTCTTCCGCTGGGCCGGCGCGATCGCCGACGCCGACCTGCTGGCGCTGGGCACCACCGGCGACGCCGAGGCCATCAAGGACACCGCGGTGACCCAGCCGCTGGTGGTCGCCATGAGCCTGTTCGTCGCCCGCGAGCTCGGCGGCCTGCCCGGCCCGGTGACCCACACGCCGCAGACCGGCCGGGACGTCGTCATCACCGGGCACAGCGTCGGCGAGCTGACCGCGGCCGCCCTCGCCGGGGTGCTCAGCGTGGAGGCGGCGATCGCGCTGACCGCCGTCCGCGGCCGGGCGATGGCCGCGGCGTGCGCGCAGACGCCGACCGGGATGTCCGCCGTCCTCGGGGGCGACCCCGACGAGGTGCGCGCGGCACTGGAGGAGCACGGGCTGGCCCCGGCGAACATGAACGGTGGCGGGCAGGTCGTCGTCGCCGGGTCGCTCGAGGGCCTGGCCGCGCTCAAGGCCGACCCGCCGGCCAAGGCCCGGGTCCTGCCGCTCTCGGTGGCCGGCGCCTTCCACACCGAGTACATGGCGCCGGCCCGCGCCGAGCTCGAGGGGCTGATCGACGGCCTGCGCCCCGCCGAGCCCAGCCGGCTGCTGCTCTCCAACGCCGACGGCGCCGCGGTGACCAGCGGCCCGGAGGTGCTGTCCCGGCTGGTCAGCCAGGTCACCAGCCCGGTGCGGTTCGACGCGTGCCTGGCGACCCTGCGCGAGCTCGGTGTCACCGCGGTCATCGAGCTGCCGCCCGCCGGGGCGCTGGCCGGCCTGGCCAAGCGCGAGTGGAAGGGCAGCGACATCGAGGTCCTGGCCGTGAGCAGCCCGGCCGACCTCGACCGCGCCCGCGCCCTCATCGAGGCCGAACGCGGCCGCCCCGAGCCCGACCACCTGCCCGACTGGCGGGTCGTCGTCTCCCCCGTCCGGGGCACGGTCAGCCCCGCCGCCATCGCCGAGGGCACCCAGCTGCCGGCCGGCACGCCGCTGGGCCGCATCCGCAGCCGCCGCGCGGAGGCCGACCTCTCCGCCGGGTACAACGGCGTCCTCGCCGAGTGGCTGGTCCAGGAGGGCGACCTCGTCGACGCCGGCGACCCGATCGCGCGGCTCTACCCGGAGGTGCAGTCATGACCCGTCTCCAGCTGACCGCCGGGGCGCCCGGCGCCCGCATCCTCGGGTTCGGGAGCTACCGGCCGCGCCGCCGGGTCACCAACCACGAGCTCGCCGAGACCATGGACACCAACGACGAGTGGATCCAGGGTCGCGTGGGCATCGCCGAGCGCCGCTGGGCCGAGCCCGACGAGACGCTGCTGGAGATGAGCGTCGCGGCCGGCGGCAAGGCGCTGGCCGCCAGCGGCCTGGACGCCTCCGAGGTCGACCTCGTCCTGCTCGCCTCGGCCAGCCTGCCCCGGCCGATCCCCGGGCTCGCCCCCGAGGTGGCGCACCGGCTCGGCGCCCAGCGGCCTGGCGCGTTCGACGTCAACGCCGGCTGCGCCGGCTGGTGCTACGCGCTCAGCGCCGCCGCCGACGCGATCCGCAGCGGCTCGGCCCGCAACGCCCTGGTCATCGGCGGCGAGCGGCTGACCGACTACACCGACCTGACCGACCGCTCGACCGCGGTGATCTTCGCCGACGGTGCCGGGGCGGCCGTGCTCGGCGCGTCGGACACCCCCGGGGTCGGGCCGGTCGTGTGGGGCAGCGACGGCGACCAGGCCGAGGCCATCGCCATCCCGCAGGGGGAGGCGGCGATGAGCATGGCCGGGCAGGCCGTGTACCGGTGGGCCACCACCCGGCTCACCGCCACGCTCCTGACGGCGATGGACCGCGCCGGTGTGGGCCCCGAGGACATCGACGTCTTCGCGCCGCACCAGGCCAACCTGCGGATCATCGAGCTGATGGCCAAGCGACTCGGGCTGCCCGAGCGCACGGTCATCGCCCGCGACATCGTCCGCTCGGGCAACACCTCCTCGGCCTCGGTGCCGCTGGCGCTGTCCGCGCTGCTCGAGTCCGGTGAAGCGAGGAGCGGGGACGTCGCCCTGCTACTCGGCTACGGCGCCGGGCTCACCTTCGCCGGCCAGGTCGTCGTCCTGCCCTGACCGGCCGGCCCCACCCTGTCCCTTATCCACACCT
>NZ_NVPT01000221.1 GCF_002802985.1 Geodermatophilus chilensis
AGATGTGTATAAGCAACAGGTCCGCAGGATGGCCCAGGCGCTCTGCCGCGACAGCGACCCGCCGCGGGCGTTGAGGAACAGCGCGCCGCCGCGCACCCCGGTGCGGCCCGCCGCGGCCAGCGCCGGGCGGGCGCGCACCAGGTAGTCCTCCACCGCCGCCAGCGCGTAGGACCCCACCGGCACGATCCGCTGCTTGCCGCCCTTGCCGGCCAGCCGCACCACCGACTGGGCGCGGTCGAGGTCGTCGACGGCCAGCCCGACCGCCTCGGAGATGCGGGCCCCGGTGCCGTACAGCAGCTCCAGCAGCGCCCGGTCGCGCAGCCCGCGCGGCCCCTCCAGCGTCCCGGCGGCCTCGATCAGCGCGACCACCGACTCGACCGGGATCGCCTTGGGCAGCCGCCGCGCCGGGGCCGGCGGGCGCACCTCGTGGGCGACGTCGTCGGGCACCAGCCCGTCGAGCAGCGCGAAGCGGTGCAGCCCGCGGACGGCGACCACCGCGCGCGCCGCCGAGGTGGCCGACAGCGGCGGGTGGTCGCCGTCCCCCTGCCGGAGCGCGGCGAGGAACCCGGCGACGTCGGACTCGGCCACCTCGCCGAGCCCCCGCACGCCCGCCGCCTCGAGGAACGCGGCGTAGCGGCGCAGGTCGCGGCGGTAGGCGGAGACGGTGTTGGCCGACAGGCCGCGCTCGACGACCAGGTGGTCGAGGTAGCCGGTGACGACCCGCTCGACGGCGCTCGTCGTGGTCGTCGTCAGAGGAGCACCTCCTCGAGCGGGACGGCGGTCATCCCATGGGCCTCGGCGACCTCGGGCAGCACCACCTGGCCGGCGACGACGTTGACGCCGTGCGCCAGCGCCGGGTCCGAGCGGACGGCGGCCGTGGTGCCCTCGTTGGCCAGCGCCATGACGTAGGGCAGCGTCACGTTGGTCAGCGCGTGCGTCGAGGTGTTGGGCACCGCGCCGGGCATGTTGGCCACGCAGTAGAAGACCGACTCGTGCACACGGAACGTCGGGTCGTCGTGCGTGGTGGGGCGGGTGGCCTCGAAGCAGCCGCCCTGGTCGACGGCGATGTCGACGAGCACCGAGCCAGGCTTCATGTGCGCGACCAGCTCGTTGCTGACCAGCGTGGGCGCCTTCGCGCCGGGCACCAGCACCGCGCCGATGACCAGGTCGGCGTCCAGCACCGCGCGCTCGACCTCGTAGGCGTTGGACGCGACGGTCTGCAGGTGCCCCTGGTAGATGCGGTCGGCGGCGCGCAGCTTGTCGACGTCCCGGTCCAGGACGACGACCTCGGCCTGCATGCCCAGGGCGATCGCGGCGGCGTTCATCCCCGACACCCCGGCGCCGATGACGACGACCTTGGCCGCGTAGACGCCGGGCGCGCCGCCGAGCAGGACGCCGCGGCCGCCGTGCGCCCGCTCCAGGCTGTGCGCGCCGACCTGCGGCGCCATCCGGCCGGCGACCTCCGACATCGGGGCGAGCAGCGGCAGCGCACCGCCGGCGGTCTGCACCGTCTCGTAGGCGATCGCGGTGGTGCCGGAGGTGACCAGCGCGTCGGTGCACTCCTTGGACGCCGCCAGGTGCAGGTAGGTGAACAGCGTCTGGTCCGCGCGCAGCCGCCCGTACTCCTCGGCGACCGGCTCCTTGACCTTGAGCAGCAGGTCGGCGTCGGCCCACACGTCGTCCGCGCCGGGCAGGATCGTCGCGCCGACGGCGGCGAAGTCGGCGTCCGGGATGGACGACCCCTCCCCCGCGCCGCGCTCGACGAGCACCGTGTGCCCGGCCCGCACCAGCTCGGTCACCCCGGCAGGGGTGAGCGCCACCCGGTACTCCCGGTTCTTGACCTCTCGGGGAACCCCGATCCGCATCGTCCGCTCTCCTGGTCCCGGCCGGACGTCCCGAGGGTGACGGGCGTCCCACCGCCTCGTGGGCCCGCCCGGTCGGGGCGCGCCTCGCGCGGAGTGTAGGCAGTCGAAGGACCCCCTTGCCCCCCACCGGAGAAGGACCCCGTCCTACCCACCCTTCGCACGCTCAGGGTGGGGCCCGGGACGGGGCCGCGGCGAGGGGGCAGAGGGGTCCTCTGTCAGCCGGCGCTGGTCGCGTACCCGCAGGCGGTGACGGCCACGCTGCAGACGTCCTCGTCCTGCTGGCCGGTGCCCCCGCTCGCGCCGAGCGCCCCGACCAGCTGCCCGTCGGCGTAGACCGGGACGGCACCGGGCTGCGGCGTGAAGCGGCCGCCGGTCATCGTGCTCAGCGCGGTGGAGAAGTTGGGCAGGCTGTCCATCTTGGCCTTCTGCCCGGCGCTGGGCATGCCGTAGGCGGCCGCGGTCCAGGCCTTGCCCTGGGCGACGTCGGTGGAGATCCACGGGGCACCGTCGGTGCGCAGCACGGCCACGAGGTGGCCCGCGGCGTCCATCACGGCGAAGGACATGGGCACGCCGACCCGGGCGCACTCCTCCCGGGCAGCGGAGAGGAGGGCCAGGGCCTGGTCGGAGGTCAGCACGGGCCCAGCCTGCCAGCGCCCCCGGACGCTCCGCCTGCGGGGAGGTCGTCCGGGGCGGAAGGTGGTCGGGTCGACTGGTCCACCGCTCGCCGGAGGAGTGCCCGTGCCCCTGTACGCCCCGTCCCCCGCACTGCGCGGTCGCCAGTTGGCCGCCGACGTCGGACTGGTGGCCTGGCTGGTGCTGTGGGTGCTGGTCGCCCGGACCGTGCACGGCGCGGTGCTGGCCCTGGCTGAGCCCGGCCGCGCCGTCGAGGACCTCGGCGCCTCGGTGGCCGGCAGCATGTCCTCGGCCGCGCGGGCCGCCGAGGACCTCCCCGTGGTCGGGGACGAGCTGGCCGCGCCGTTCGAGGCCCTGGGCTCGGCCGGCGGGTCGGTCGGCGGCGCGGGGCAGGCCGCGCAGGACGCCGTCGGCACGCTGGCCACGGTGCTCGCCGTCGTCCTCGTCGTCCTCCCGGTGGGGTGGCTGCTGCTGCGCTGGCTGCCCTGGCGGCTGGGCTGGGTGCGGGCGGCCGGTGCCGCCCGGCGGCTGGCGACCGCCGACCCCGGGGTGCTCGCGGCACGGGCGCTGGCCACCGCGCCGCTGGGCCGGCTGGCCGAGCTGCCGCCGGGCACCGCCGACGCGTGGCGGGCCGGCGACCCGGCCGCGACCCGCGCGCTGGCCGCCGTGGAGCTGGCCCGCCTCGGCCTGCCCGCGGACGCCCTCGAGGGAGACCAGCGCCGGTTGGGGTTGAGGTGACCACTGGGACTGCCGATGACGGGCAGGACACCTGGAGGCGCACGTGGCACGGCGGGCACGACGACGAGGACGCGGCACCGGCACGGTCGCCGCGGTGGCGGCGGTCGGCCTGATCGCGCTCAGCGGACCGGTCACCGAGGTCGCAGCGACGCTGACCGCCACCCGGACGGCGCTGTCCGCGGTCTCGGCGCCCGCGGCGGCACTCCCCGGCCCGGTCACGGTCGTCGCCCCGGCCCCGGCCGCGCCGGCCGCCGTCCCGCCGGTGAGCGTGGTCGACATCCCGCGCCCGCAGCAGATCGAGGTCCGGGTGCGCCCCGGCGTCCCCCACGGCGTCGTGCCGGAACTGCACGTACCCGAGGCCGTGTGCGGCGGGTACGCCAACCCGCGGCAGGTCCCGCCGGGTGTGGTCCCCGGCGTCGCGTCGGCCACGGTCAGCTGGCAGGCCGATGGGCACACCGAGGTGCAGCGCTACCGCGTGCAGGCGGTCAGCCAGCAGCTGGTGGCCGGCCTGCAGCCCGAGCCCCCGATGCTGATCGCGCCCCAGCCCGCCGACTGCGTGCCGGTCACTGTGACGTTCCAGGGGCTGACGTCCGGCGTCCCCTACGTGTTCTGGCTGGAGGAGGAGGTGCCCGACACCCACGGCGTGCTGCGCTGGGTGCAGGTGGGCACCTCGGCCCCGGCCGTCATCGGCTGACAGCTCCGGGAGCAGCTAGCTCGGGCGACTGAAGACCGAACCGAGGGGGTGAGTCTCCCGGCGCCTGGGCCGACAGAACACGGAATGGTCCACGATCGCTCGCGGAGAGTCACTCGAGCACGGAACCACCCAGGCACCCCCCTGCTGGAGCCGCCACTGCACGTCGCGAGGTGGGAGTCCAGGGGCCATTGCCCTCGCTGACGAAGGGGGCTACGAGTCGGCGCGCCTGGCCTCGTGTCGGGGGACGCCGGCATTGTCGTGCCGCACGGACGTTGCTCGCTTGGCATTCGCGATCCGGGAGACGCTCGTGGTGACGTAGCGACCGGTGGCGGCCGATCGCTTGAGCTTCAACTTCGCCGCGTTGACCTGTGCCGGTGTCACCTTGACGACCTTGGCCATCACCAGATCACCGCCTTCCGCATCGAGCTAGTCACTTTCCCAGTCCTCGATATCAGTGTCCACCTCGACGACCTCGACGTCCTCGCCCAGTGCCTCGATCTCCTCGATGGGCTCTTCGAGGATGGAGTCCAGGACCGCGTCGACCAGTGCTTGATCCGGTTCCTGGAGCAACTCCGAGTCGCTCAGCGCCGCCAACGCCGCGACACCCATCCGGGCCTTGGCGTCTTCGTCCGACGTCGCCTGCTCTGAGGCCCAGCGCAGCATGCGCATGGTCTCCTCGCGTCGTCGCCACACATCCAGCTCCGTCGCCCCTCTGCGGGTGAGCCAGTGGCCGATGAGCACGCCGAGGAACGCGAATAGCGGGGTCCCGAAGCTGACGGCGTAAACAGCCCACGTGGGCAGAGTCGTCACCCCGGAAGCCTCTGCAAGAGGTGCCCTACTAGGCGTCGGCGGGGCGCAGCTGCGGCGCGGTTGCCCGGACCTGCGCCGCCGCCAGCACGCCGATGACCGCCGAGGAGTTGCGGATGTCCCCGGAGAAGACCCGCTGCACCGCCTCGTCGAGCGGCACCCGCTCCACGGTCATGTCCAGCTCCTCGTGCTCGACGACGAAGCCCTCCGGCCGGTCGACCGGCGAGAGCCCCTCGGCGAGGTAGATCAGGATCTCCTCGCTGCAGAAGCCCGGGGTCGAGTAGCTGTTGGCCAGCAGCGACCAGCGCTCGGCCGCCAGCCCCGCCTCCTCCGCGAGCTCACGCCTGGCGGTGGCCAGCGGCGCCTCCCCGTCGGCGTCGCGCAGGCCGGCGGGCAGCTCCCACAGGTAGCCGCGCACCGGGTGGCGGTACTGGCGGACCATCACGATCCGGTCCTCGTCGTCCACCGCGACCACGCAGACGGCACCGATGTGCCGGACGATCTCCCGCACGCTGTCGCCGCCGCCGGGCATCGCGACGGTCTCCTTGACGAGGGTGATGATCCGCCCCTCGTGCACGGTCTCGCTGGCGAGGACCTCGTACTCCCCCCGCCGCGCGGGCTCGGTCATCAGTCCTCCTCGTTGGCGCTCGTCGTCGCGACGACCGTCGGTGCTCTGCCCTCTGGTGACCTCGCGAGCTCGGTCACTAGATCCCCACCTTCTCGTCCTCGTCGATCGGCACGGGCAGCCGCGCGGACTCGGAGAAGTCGATCGCCGCCTGCACGAACGCCGCGAACAGCGGGTGCGGCCGGGTCGGGCGGCTCTTGAGCTCCGGGTGGGCCTGGGTGCCGACGAAGAACGGGTGGACGTCGCGCGGCAGCTCGGCGAACTCGACCAGCAGGCCGTCGGGCGAGGTGCCCGAGAACACCAGCCCGGCCGCGCCGATCCGGTCGCGATAGGCGTTGGCCACCTCGTAGCGGTGCCGGTGCCGCTCGCTGATCTCCGTGGAGCCGTAGGCCTGGGCGACGACCGAGCCCTTCTGCAGGGACGCCGGGTAGCTGCCCAGCCGCATCGTGCCGCCCATGTCGCCCCGGCCGGCGAGAACGTCGACCTGGCTGGCCATCGTCGCGATGACCGCGTCGGGGGTGTCGGGGTCGAACTCGGCGGAGTTGGCCTCGGGCAGCCCGGCCAGGTTGCGCGCCGCCTCGATGACCATGCACTGCAGGCCCAGGCACAGCCCCAGCAGCGGGACGCCGTTGACCCGGGCGTGCCGGATCGCGCCGAGCTTGCCGTCGATACCCCGGACGCCGAACCCGCCGGGGATGCAGACGCCGTCGACGCCGGCCAGCGCGCGCTCGGCGCCCTCGGGGGTCTGGCAGTCGTCCGAGGGCACCCAGCGGATCTCCACCCGGCTGCGGTGCGCGAACCCGCCGGCCCGCAGCGCCTCGGTCACCGACAGGTAGGCGTCGGGCAGGTCGATGTACTTGCCGACCAGCGCGATGGTCACCGTCTGCTTCGGCGCGTGGACCCGGTCGAGCAGGTCCCCCCACACCGTCCAGTCGACGTCCCGGAACGGCAGGCCCAGCCGGCGGACGACGTAGGCGTCCAGGCCCTCGCGGTGCAGCACCTTGGGGATGTCGTAGATCGACGGCGCGTCGGGGCAGGAGATGACGCCCTCGGCGTCGACGTCGCACATCAGGCTGATCTTGCGCTTGAGCCCGTTGCCGATCTCCCGGTCAGAGCGGCAGACCACCGCGTCGGGCTGGATGCCGATGTTGCGCAACGCGGCCACCGAGTGCTGCGTCGGCTTGGTCTTCAGCTCGCCGGACGGCGCGATGTAGGGCACCAGCGAGATGTGCAGGAAGAAGCAGTTGTTCCGGCCGATCTCGTGGCGCACCTGGCGGGCGGCCTCGAGGAAGGGCAGCGACTCGATGTCGCCGACGGTGCCGCCCACCTCGGTGATGACGACGTCCACCCGGTCGGGCCCCTCGGCCGCGGCCATGATCCGCGCCTTGATCTCGTTGGTGATGTGCGGGATGACCTGCACGGTGTCGCCGAGGTACTCGCCGCGCCGCTCCTTGGCGATCACGTCCGAGTAGACCTGGCCGGTGGTCACGTTCGACCGGCCGGTGAGGTCGGTGTCGAGGAACCGCTCGTAGTGCCCGATGTCCAGGTCGGTCTCGGCGCCGTCCTCGGTGACGAACACCTCGCCGTGCTGGAACGGGTTCATCGTCCCGGGGTCGACGTTGAGGTAGGGGTCCAGCTTCTGCATCGTGACCCGGAGGCCACGGCTGGACAGGAGCGCTCCGAGGGAGCTGGCCGTCAGGCCCTTGCCGAGAGAGGAGACAACCCCACCGGTGACGAAGACGAACTTCGTCGGCTGGGAGTTGTGGAGGAGAGCCCTTGCCCCGTAGTCATGGTCACGCGTTCCATGCGGTCGATCCACGGGAGACCACCGTAACACGATCGGTCCCCTCCCCCGCCGGGCCCGCGGCCGTGCCGTCGGCCACCCCCGCGC
>NZ_NVPT01000222.1 GCF_002802985.1 Geodermatophilus chilensis
AGATGTGTATACGACACAGGTGCTGGGCCTGGGCCTGGGGCTCCTGGTGGTCGCCGTCGACCTGCGGGTGTTCGCCGCCGTCGGCACCGACGGGCCCGGCTTCACCGCCGTGGAGACCGCCCGCTCGGGCGCCCTGCTGGCCGCACCGCTGCTGGCCACCGCCACGGCGGCGGTCGCGCTCCCGGCACCCCTGGCCGCCGCCGCGGTCCTGATGGCGGCGGCCGCCCTGGTGTCCACGCTCCTGCGGGACGCCGCCCCCTCCCCCGCTCCCGTCGCACCCGATCTCGTCCCCGTCCCGGAGGTCCTGGATGAACCCGCCCGCTGACGTCGCCGACCCGACCTGGCAGGACGCCGGCCGGCGCCTGGTGGCCAAGGCGCTGGCCGAGCTGTCCTACGAGCAGCTGCTCACCCCCGTCCCCGACGGACCGGGCAGGTGGCGGCTGGAGCTCCCCGGAGCGCCGGTCCACCGCTTCCGCGGCCGCCGGGGCGGCTTCGGCACCTGGCGGATCGACCCCGGCAGCGTGCTGCGCGGCGACCGGCCGGCGCTGGACCCGGTGCGGTTCGTGCTCGACGCCCGCCCGGTGCTCGGCCTCGACGGTCCGACCACCGCCGAGGTGGTGCGCGAGCTGACCGCGACGCACGCCGCCGAGGCCCGGCTGCTGGCCGAGGGCCGGCCGGCCGCGGCGCTGGCCGACCTGCCCTACGCCGAGCTCGAGCAGCACCTGACCGGTCACCCGGTGCTGGTGCTCAACAAGGGCCGGCTGGGGTTCGACGCCGCCGACCTCGACCGGTACGCACCCGAGTCGCGCAGCACCGTCCGGCTGCGGTGGTACGCCGCGCACCGCTCGGTCGCCGGCTTCCAGGCCGTGCCCGGGCTCGACCAGGCGCGGCTGCTCGCCGAGGAGCTCGACCCGGCGACCCGGCAGGCGTTCGCCGCCGCGCTCGCCGGCCGCGTCGCCGACCCGGCCGCCTACGTCTGGCTGCCCGTGCACCCCTTCCAGGACGAGACCGTCGTGCGCACCCTGTTCGCCCGGTACCTGGCCGACCGGCGGCTGGTGCCGCTGGGCGAGGGGCCGGCGGACTACCGGCCGGTGCAGTCGGTGCGCACGCTGGTGGCCCCCGGCCACCGGGACGTCAAGACGCCGCTGCTGATGCGCAACACCCTGGTGTGGCGCGGGCTCGGGACCCGCGCGACCGCGGCCGCCCCCGACGTCAGCGCCTGGCTGGCGAGCCTCCCGGCCGGGGACCCCGAGCTGCGGGCCACCGGGCTGGGGCTGCTCGGCGAGGTCGCCAGCGTGGTCGTGTCCCACGACCTGTACGACGAGGTCGACGACGTGCCCTACCGCTACCGGGAGCTGCTCGGCGCGGTGTGGCGCGAGCCGGTCGCCGCCCACCTGCGGCCGGGGGAACGGGCGCGGTCGCTCGCGGCCCTGCTGCACGTCGACCCCGCGGGGCGGGCCGTCCTGACCGAGCTCGTCGCCCGCTCCGGCCTGACCCCGCGGGACTGGCTGGCCCGGCTGTGCGAGGCGCTGCTACCGGGGCTGCTGCTCTGCCTCACCCGCCACGGCGTGGCGTTCTGCCCACACGGGGAGAACACCGTGGTCGTCTACGACACCGGCGACGTGCCGGTGCGGGTGCTGGTCAAGGACTTCGCCGAGGACGTCACGCTGCTGCCCGGCCGCGACTACCCGGGGCTGTCCGAGCGGGCCGACCGGGTGCTGGTGCGCTGGCCGGCGCAGGAGATGGCGCACAGCATCACCAGCGCCGTCCTCGCCGGGCACTTCCGCTTCCTCGCCGGCGTCGCGGAGGACCACCTGGGCGTCCCGGAGGACGCCTTCTGGGCGCTCGTGCGGGACACCCTGCTGGCCTGGCGGGCGGGTCACCCCGACCTCGCCGAGGCCTTCGACGCCCTGGGCCTGCTCGTCCCCGAGGTCGAGCGGGTCGCGCTCAACCGGGAGCACCTGACCGGCGGCGGGTTCCACGACCGCGCCGACCGCGACGCCGCTCCCGACGTCGTCCACGGCTTCGCGCCCAACCCGCTGGCCGCCGTCCCCGCGGAGGTCCCGGCGTGACCACCCTCGAGGAGCTGCGCGCCCAGGTCGACGCCGGGCGGGTCGACGAGGTCGTCCTGGCGCTGCCCGACCTCGCCGGCCGGCTGCAGGGCACCCGGCTGTCGGCCCGGCACTTCCTGGACAGCACGGTGACCGACGGGTTCGGCGCCTGCACCTACCTGCTGACCACGGACGTCGACATGGCCGTCACCGCCCCCTCGGCCGAGCTCGACCCCGAGGGCACCGGCTACGGCGACATGGTCCTCGTCCCGGACCTGGCCACCCTGCGGCCGCTGCCCTGGGACCCCGGCACCGTCCTGGTGCTCGCCGATGCCCGCCATCCCGACGGCAGCCCGGTCCAGGTCGCGCCCCGGCAGGTGCTGCGGACGCAGGTCGAGGCGCTGGCCGCGCACGGGCTCGTCCCCCTGGCCGGGGTGGAGCTGGAGTTCCGGGTCTTCACCGAGTCCTACGCGGCCGCCGAGGCGGCCGGGTGGTCCCGGCTCACCCCCGCCACCCGCAGCGGCGTCGACTACGCCCTGGTCGGGCTGGAGCGCATGGACGCGCTCACCCGCCGGCTGCGCCGGGAGACCGTCGCCGCCGGGCTGCGGCTGGAGTCGGCACGGGGCGAGTGCGCGCCCGGCCAGTACGAGATCGTCTTCCGGTACGACGAGGCCCTGGCCGCCGCCGACGCGGCCGCGTTCTACAAGACGGCGGCCAAGCAGATCGCCGCGCAGGAGGGCATGGCGCTGACCTTCATGCCCAAGTACGACGCCGCCGAGGGCAACTCCTGTCACCTGCACGTCAGCCTCCGGGGCCTCGACGGCACGCCGGTGCTCGCCGGGGACGGCGCGCACGGGGAGTCCCCGCTGCTGCGCCGCGTCCTCGCCGGCCAGCTCGCCTGCCTGCGCGAACTGACCCTGCTGTTCGCCCCGACGGTCAACGCCTACAAGCGGTTGAGCCCGGGGGCCTTCGCGCCCACCTCGGTGGCGTGGGGACCGGACAACCGGCTGGCCGCGCTGCGTCTGGTCGGCTCGGGCCCGTCGCTGCGCATCGAGCACCGCGTCCCGGGCGGTGACGCCGACCCCCACCTGGCCCTGGCCGCCGTGCTCCTCGCCGCCCGGCACGGCATCGAGGGCGACCTGCCGCTGGCCGACCCGGTGCGGGGCGCGCCCGGTCCGGGAGCGCCGACGCTGCCGACCTCCCTGGCCGAGGCCGCCGACCTCCTCGACGGCAGCGAGGTCGCCCGCAAGGGCCTCGGCGACGGCGTCGTCGACGCCCTCGTGGCCGCCGCCCGCGCCGAGTGGGCCGCGTACTCGCGGACCGTCACCGACTGGGAACGGGCCCGCGGCTTCGAACGCCGGTGACGGGGGCGATCACGCTCCCGGACCCGCTGCGACACGTCCCGCACGACCACGCCCTCGCCCCGGCCGTCTGCGAGCGGGAGTGTCCGCGGCGCTCGGCCCGGCCCGGCGCGGGTCGGCTCACGAGGGGTCCGGGACGCTCCCCGGCGAACGTTCCAGCAGGGGCATCATCACGCCGTCGACCACCGCGTCCACCTCGGCCGCATCGAGGGCCCGGGTGGTGAACAGCCACCGCTGGATCAGCACGCCCGGCCCGGCCTCGGCGCCCAGGGACGCCCCGGCGCCGGGCGCCACCTCGCCGCGGGCGACCGCCCGATCGAACACCTCGGCGAACGCCGCCCGCCACCGGGCGAGCGGGCCGCGCTCGTACGCCGCGGCCAATGCCGGCTCGCTCGGCAGCACACCCAGCAGGGCACGGCTGGCCCGCCCACCGGCACTGTTCAGCACCTCCACCA
This sequence comes from Geodermatophilus chilensis, assembly GCF_002802985.1. GTDB lineage: Bacteria > Actinomycetota > Actinomycetes > Mycobacteriales > Geodermatophilaceae > Geodermatophilus > Geodermatophilus chilensis. Next base: position 3,868 of record NZ_NVPT01000222.1, read on the forward strand.
GCGCCCTCAGCAGCAGGTGCAGGTCGCTGCGGAGGGAGCCGGTGTCCGGCACCGCGAGGAGGTCCTGGCTGGCGTCCTCGATGAGACTGACCAACAGCTCCTCCTTGCTGCGCCAGCGCCGGTAGATCGTGGCCTTGCCGACCCCGGCGGTGCCGGCGACGACGTCCATGGTCATCCGGTGGTAGCCCATGTCCTCGATGACCTGGAGGGTCGTCCGTCGGATCACCTCGTCCAGGGACGGGTCCCGGCGCCGACCACCCGGGTGGCGCACCGCTCCCTCACGACGCTCGTCGCTGGTCACGGACGGACCGTACCCACCGCCGACCGACCCGGCTCGACCTCCCCGCGGGAGGTCACCGCCCCGGCGGACGCCGGCCGTGGGGTCAGCCGGCCCGGTGCCCGAAGGTCGTCAGGCGGACGCTCTCCGGGAGCGCCTCGAGCGCGGCCAGCAGGTCCGGGGGCAGCGCCGCGCTGACGTCGGTGACCGCGTACCCCAGCTCGCCGCGGGTGGCCAGCACCTGGCCGTCCACGTTGAGGCCGTGCTCGCCGACCAGTGCGTCGACGCGCGCCAGGACGCCGGGCACGTTGCGGTGCAGCAGCGCGAACCGGGCCGCCGAGGAGCCGTGCAGGGCCACGGTGGGCAGGTTGACGCTCAGCGTCGTCGTCCCGGTGCGGGTGTAGTCGACCAGCTTGCCGGCGACGAACCGCCCGATGTCGTGCTGGGCCTCCTGGGTCGACCCGCCCACGTGCGGCGTGAGGATGACGTTGGGCAGCCCGCGCAGCACCGAGCCGAACGCGTCGCCCTGCTCGCGCGGCTCGTCGGGGAACACGTCGACCGCCGCACCGGCGATGTGGCCGCTGAGGATGTGGTCGCGCAGCGCCTCGTGGTCGACGACGAACCCGCGGGAGAGGTTGAGGAACAGGCTGCGCCGGCGCATCCGGGCGAACTGCTCGGCGCCGAACAGCCCCGCGTTGCCCGCCCGCCCGTCGACGTGCAGCGTCACGGTCTCCGCGCGCTCGAGCAGCTCCTCCAGGCTGCCGCAGGCCTGCGCGTTGCCCAGCGCGAGCTTGTCCTCCAGGTCGTAGAACAGCACCCGCATGCCCAGCGCCTCGGCCAGCACCGACAGCTGGCTGCCGATGTTGCCGTAGCCGACGATGCCCAGGGTCCGCCCGCGGACCTCGTGGCTGCCGGCCGCCGACTTGTCCCAGGTCCCGGCGTGCAGCGCGCGGTCCCGGTCGACCAGCCGCCGGGCCAGGCAGATGATCTCCGCGATCGCCATCTCCACCACGCTGCGGGTGTTGGAGTACGGCGCGTTGAACACCGCCACCCCGGCCGTGGCGGCCGCGGCCAGGTCGATCTGGTTGGTGCCGATGCAGAAGGCCCCGACCGCGGCCAGGCCGGGACGACGGCGCAGGACCTCGCCGGTCACCTGGGTCTTGGACCGGATGCCCAGCACCTCGACGCCGTCGAGCGCGGCGACCAGGTCGGCCTCGTCCAGCGCTCCCCGCAGCGACTCGACCTCGTAACCGGCCGAGCCGAGCAGGTCGGCCGCCACCGGGTCGATGTTTTCCAGGAGCAGGGCTCTCGGCACGTGCAGGGGCCTCCTCGACCGCGGGACCGCCGACACCCGCCGACAGCCTCGGTCCCCCGGCGGGCACGGCGGACGACGCACGTGCCGGTCAGGTCGAGGCGCGGGCGTGCACCGGTCCGGAATGGTGGACCAGACGAGTATCCCGGCGGGCCGGACGGGCCTCGCGACCGGTCACCGCGGCTCCGGCCCCGACCGGGCCCGGGCGGCGCCGAGGTGGTGCGTCAGGACCTCGCCCAGCGCGGCGGCGTCGACGGCGACCGTGACGATCGTCGCCCCCTCGGCGGCGTAGTCGGCGGCCTGCTCCCCGCTGTACGCGTGGACGCCGACGGGCACCCCGGCGGCGACGGCCCGGGCGACGATCGAGGACAGCACGCCGCGCAGCTCCTCACGGTGGTCCTCGCCGGTCAGCCCCAGCGCCAGGGACAGGTCGCCCGGACCGACGTACACGCCGTCGAGCCCCTCGACGGCGAGGACGGCGTCGAGGTCGTCCAGCGCGGTCGCGGACTCGACCATCACGACCACCAGGGGCTGCTCGGCCCCGCCGGAGAGGCGTCCGATCGACCGCCTCCCGGCCGGGGCGTACCGGCAGGCGGCGACGACCTCCCGGGGGTGGTCGGCGTCGCGCACGTTGGGCACGAGAACGCCGCGGGCGCCCAGGTCCAGCGGACGGCCGACGTCGGCGAAGGCGGGGCTGCGGGTCCGGACGAGCGGCACCGAGCCCGCCGCGGTGACCGCCGCCGCCACGCCGGGCAGCCCGGCCTCGGCGGTGGCGCCGTGCTGCAGGTCGACGACGACGAAGTCCGGGCCCGTCCGCGCCAGCACCTCACCGGTCACGGCACCGGGCAGCAGGCTCCACAGGCCGTGACACGGCTGCCCGGCGGACCACCTCCGCCGCAGGTCGGCCTCGCTGATCGCCATCCCGGGCCCTCCCCCTCTCGCCGGCGTCGGACACCGCCCGGTACCCCGCCGGGGAGATCCTGCTCTGGGGCCCGGGCGCGCGACCGGGTGGCGCGGGCGAGGGCACACCTACACGGGCAGCCGGCTCGCCCGGCGCAGCGCGGCCAGGCCGTCGGGTGTGCCCGGCCAGTGCCGGTCGATCGCTGCCGGGCCGGCGCGGCGGACCACCGAGCGCAGCACCAGGGCGACCACGATCGCGTCGTCGGCGTGGCCGAGCACGGGCACGAAGTCGGGCACGAGGTCGATCGGCATGGCCAGGTAGGCCAGCAGCAGCCACAGCCGCACCCGGACGCCGCGCGGCAGCGTGCCGTCGCCGGCCAGCCGGCGCACGAGCCGGAGCACGTCGGGCAGCAGCCGCAGCAACTCCCGCAGTCGCAGCTCGTCCGGGCGGGTCACCCACAACACCGCCATCAGCACCAGCCAGCACAGCAGCAGGCCCCCCAGCACCCCGACCAGCGACCACGCCCAGCTATGTCCCTTATACACATCT
>NZ_NVPT01000223.1 GCF_002802985.1 Geodermatophilus chilensis
CTCGTCCGCGGTCAGCCCGCCACCCTGGGGATACCTCATGGTGTGGGCATAGCGCAGGCCGCGCCGACTGTCAGCAGGGTCCGGCCGGCGGCCAACCGAGCCCGTAACTCCTGCCGTTAATGATCTTTAGACACGGCCGTTCGCGACGGTGCGCTGGCGGCCAACCCAGCCGCGGTGATCCGGCGGCCGAGGGTGACCGCCAAGGAAGCGGCGCACCTGACACCCGCGCAGATCGTCGACCTGCTCCGCGCGGCGGCCGGCACCAGGTACGCGCCGCTGTTCGCGCTCCTCGTGCACACCGGGTTGCGCCGAGGAGAAGCGCTGGCCCTCCGGTGGTCCGACGTCGACCTGGACGGGGGCACCGTGCGCATCCGCGGGACCCTCTCTCGGATCGATGGCCGACTCGCCGTCAGCGAACCCAAGACGGCGAAGTCGAAGAGGTTTGTGCCGATTTCCGCGCCCGCCGAGGAACTGCTCCGCGAAGTTCAGGCCACGCAGGCCGACGAGCGACAGCGGGCGGGCTCGGCCTGGCGCGAGACGGGGTTCGTGTTCACCACCGAGTTCGGTGAACCCTGCGATCCGCGCAACGCCCTCCGGGCGCTCAAGTCGCGGCCGCCAGGGCTGGCCTGCCGCCGGCCGGGCTACACACCCTCCGGCACTCGGCAGCCAGCGTGATGCTCACCAACGGTGTGCCGCTCAAGGTGGTCTCCGAGATCCTCGGCCACTCCTCTATCGCGATCACCGGCGACGTCTACGGGCACGTGGCGCCCGAAATCTCCCGCGATGCCCTCACCATCCTCGGAGAGGTCCTAGGTCGGTAAGGGCGACCTAAAGGTGGTCAAGAAGGTGGTCAAACGCCCCTGGAATGCGCTCAGGGGCCGTTGCGGATCTCTCCGAAACGGCCCCTGAGCTGCGGTTTCCCACTGTCGGGCTGACAGGATTTGAACCTGCGACCCCTTGACCCCCAGTCAAGTGCGCTACCAAGCTGCGCTACAGCCCGAGCGCCGGGCGGCTCGCACCGTCCGATCGCTGCGTATAGCAGGTTACCGCACCGGCTGAGACGCCCTGCCTGGTGGTCAGCCCCGCGCCGGAACCGCGTCCCGGTCGGCGGCCAGCACCTCGCGCAGCGTCGCGGCGAACGCCTCCGGCTCCCCTGTCTGGCCGTACTCGCCGCCGAGGAAGCCGCCGTGGTCGCCGGGGAACACGACCGGCGGCGTCCCCAGCCGCTCGGCCAGCGCCAGCCCGCACCGGTGCGCCAGCTCCTCCTGCGATCCCTCACCGACCGCGACCACGATCCGCGTCGAGGCGCTCCGCAGCGCCTCCAGGTCGTGCTCGTGGTGCGTGCAGCTGATCAGGTTGTGCCCGAGCAAGGCGTCCTCCCGCGAGCCGTCGTCCTCGGCCGGCAGCCCGAAGACGGCGGGGACCGGCAGGTCGCCGAGGTCGTCGGGCACCGGCCCGCGGTGGCCGACCAGCCGGATGAACCCCGCCATCCCGGCGCCGAACCCGCGCGCTCGGTAGGCGTCCCGCACCTGCCGGGTGGCGGCGAGCGCCTGCTCGCGGTCGGGCAGCAGCTGCAGCGCCGGCGGCTCATGCGCGACGAGGGTGCGCACCTGCTCGGGGTGGCGGGCGACGAGCACGAGTGCGTTGACCGCTCCCCCACTGCTGGCGAAGACGTCGACCGGACCGGCGTCCACCGTCGCGATCAGCCGGGACAGATCCTCGGCGTGCTCCTCGGGCGTGGTCTCGGTCGCGCCGTCGGTGCGCCGGCTGCGCTCCACGCCGCGCGGGTCGTACGTGACGACGGTGCGGTCGCGGAAGTGCGCGGCCAGCGTGCCGAAACCCGCCGCGCCCATCGGCGAACCGATGAGCAGCAGCGGCGGCTCCGTGCCGCTCCCGGGCCGGACGTCGTAGGCGAGGACGGCGCCGGGGGTCTCCAGCGTCTGCGTCTGCGGTGCGGTCATGGCTGCCTCCAGTGCGGGTCGTCAGTTCTCGCGGTGGAGACCTGCGCCGGAGGCCGAACTCATCGTTCAGCGCTTCGGCCGCTCGCCCCCCCGGCCCTCGCGGACCTTGACCGAGATCTCGATCGGCGTCCCGTGGAAGCCGAAGCGCTCGCGCAGCTTGCGCTCCAGGAACCGCCGGTAGCCGGCCTCGAGGAACCCGGTCGAGAAGACGACGAACCGCGGCGGGCGGACGTCGGCCTGCGTCAGGTACTTGATCTTCGGCGCGCGGCCACCACGGGCCGGTGGCGGCGTCTCCTGCACCAGCGCGCGGACGTAGGTGTTCAGCTCCGCCGTCGGCACCCGGGTCTCCCACGAGGCCAGCGCCTCGCGCAGGTGCTGGGCCAGCTTGTCCACGCCGCGGCCGGTCTTGGCGGAGATGTTGACCCGCGAGGCCCACTTCACCCGGGCCAGGTCGCGCTCGATCTCGCGCTCCAGCTGCAGGCGGCGGTCCTCGTCGAGGGTGTCCCACTTGTTGAAGGCGATGACCAGCGCGCGGCCGGCCTCGATCACCTGGGTGATGACCCGCTGGTCCTGCTCGCTGACCACCTCGTCGGCGGCGAGCAGGACGACGGCGACCTCGGCGGCCTGGATGGCGGCCTCGGTGCGCAGGCTGGCGTAGTACTCCATGCCGCTGGCGGTGTTGACCTTGCGGCGCAGCCCGGCGGTGTCGACGAACCGCCACTCCTCGCCGCCCAGGGTGACGATCGAGTCGACCGGGTCGACCGTGGTGCCGGCGACCGAGTCGACCACCGAGCGCTCGTCCCTGGCCAGCCGGTTGAGCAGGCTGGACTTGCCGACGTTGGGCCGGCCGACCAGCGCCACCCGGCGCGGGCCGCCCTCCTCCTCCTGCTCGCGCGGGGCCTCGGGCAGCGCGTCGAGCACCAGGTCGAGCAGGTCACCGCTGCCGCGGCCGTGCAGCGCGCTGACCGGCTGCGGCTCGCCCAGGCCCAGCGACCACAGCTCGGCGGCGTTGGACTCGCTGCGCTCGTCGTCGACCTTGTTGGCCACCAGGATCACCGGGCGGTCGCTGCGGCGCAGGATCCGCGCGGCGGCCAGGTCGGTCTCGGTGGCCCCGACCTGGCTGTCGACGACGAAGACGATGACGTCGGCGGTCTTCATCGCGTACTCGGCCTGGCGGGTGATCGACGCGCCCAGCCCGCTGGCCTTGGGGTCCCAGCCGCCGGTGTCGACGGCGGTGAAGCGCTTGCCGTTCCACAGCGCCTCGTAGGCGATCCGGTCGCGGGTGACGCCGGGGGTGTCCTGGACGACCGCGGCGCGGCGACCCAGGATCCGGTTGACCAGCGTGGACTTGCCGACGTTGGGCCGGCCGACGATCGCGACGACCGGCAGCGGCCCGGTCTGCTCCGTCATCGCGAGGCCCCCACCGTCGTGAGCGCCAGCTCGACCACCCGGTCGACGACGCCCTCGCGGTCCAGGTGCGTGCTGTCGACGACCACGGCGTCCTCCGCCGGGCGCAGCGGGCTGTCGGCGCGGCTGCTGTCGTACTCGTCGCGGCGGCGCAGGTCGGCGGCGAGCTCGGCGACCTCGTCCGGCGTGCTGAGGCCGAGCTGGGCGGCCCGCCGCTGGGCGCGGGCCTCGGGGGCGGCGGTCAGGTAGACCTTGAGCGTCGCGTCGGGCAGGACGACGGTGCCGATGTCGCGCCCCTCGACGACGACCGCGTCGGCCGCGGAGACCAGCGCGCGCTGCTGGTCGACCAGCCGCCGGCGCACCGAGGGCACCGCCGACACCGCCGACACCGCGCGGGTGACCTCCGGGCCGCGGATGCGCACCGCGACGTCCACGCCGTCGACTTCCACCAGCTCGGTGTCGGCCGCCGTCCCCACCTCGATGCGGGCCGCGGCGACGGCGGCGGCCACGGCCTCGGCGTCCTCCGGGTCCACCCCGGCGTCCAGGACGGCGACGGTCGCGGCGCGGTACATCGCGCCGGTGTCCAGGTAGGCCGCCCCCAGCCGGGCCGCGACGGCCCGCGCGACGCTGGACTTGCCCGTCCCCGAGGGGCCGTCCAGCGCGATCTGCCCCAGGAAGTCGGTCACTGGGCGATGTCCCGTCGCAGCGCCGCCGCACCCCGCAGGTACACGTGCTGCACGTCCGCGCGCGGCCTCTCGGTCTCCACGTGTGCCATCAGCCGCAGCACCCGTGGCAGCGCGTGCGGGACGCCGATCTCGGTGGCGCACATCAGCGGCACGTCCCCGAAGCCGAGCTCGCGGGCAGCCAGCGCCGGGAACTCCGAGACGAGGTCGGGCGTGGCGGTGAACAGGATGCTGATGACGTCGTCGTGCTCCAGCTGGTTGCGCTCCATCACCGCACTCACCAGCTCGCGGGTCGCGTCGAGGACCAGCTCCCGCTCGTCGGCGTCCACTTGCGTCGCGCCCCGGATGGCTCGGACGGCCACTACCACTCTCCTCGATCGGTGCGGGGCCCCGGATCGCCGGAGCCCCTCGGTCGAGTCTAGGGAGCCACCGCCACCCGACCGGCACCCTGCTCTCAGCCGATCGCCTGCAGCCCCCAGCGCGCCGTCGTCGACTCGCCGGGCTCGAGCCGGCGGACCGCCTCGCCGGTCCGGAAGGGGTCCGGCGGGCAGGTCACCGGCTCGACCGCCGGCCCGCGGCGCCGGCGCGGCTCGGGCAGCACGTCCCCGGTGAACAGCTGAGGTACGGGTGGCCCTCGTCCAGCCGGACGACGGCGCCGCCGCCGTCCGGGCCGGTGAACCGGGACGCGCGCCGGCCCGTCAGGGTCCCGCTCGAGGTCGGTGGAGCAGTGGTCGACGACCAGGTCCCCGACCCGCCATCCGGCACGCAGGAGGGCCATCTCCCCCACGCGGTGGCCGTCGAGGACGTCGCGGTCGCCGCAGCGGTAGGTGCGCAGCCCACCGCCGACCTCGACGACGGTGACCCGGTCGGCGGCAGGCTCATCCCAGCCGGGCCCCGCCGCCCACGTCGAAGAGGTGCACGTGGCCCGGTCGCGGCCGCAGGTGCAGCCGCTCCCCCTTCCCCGGGGGACGCCGGCCGTCCACCCGGGCGGTGAGTGTGTGCTGCTGCCCGTCCAGGGTGGTGTGCCCGTAGACGTAGGCGTCGGCGCCCAGCTCCTCCACGACGTCGACTTCCATCGCCAGCCCGGAGCCGGCTGGCTCGAGGTCCTCGGGACGGACGCCGAGGACCACCCGCTCGTCGCCGGCGCGGCTGAGCACGTCCCGCGTCACCGGGTGGACGTCGTCGCCGAGGGACACGCCGCCGTCGACGACCGGGAGCTCGACGAGGTTCATCGCCGGTGACCCGATGAAGCCGGCGACGAAGACGTTGGCGGGCCGGTCGTAGAGCTCGCGGGGCCGGCCGATCTGCATGAGGACGCCGTCCTTGAGCACGCAGACCCGGTCGCCCATCGTCATGGCCTCGGTCTGGTCGTGGGTCACGTAGACCGTGGTGATGCCCAGACGCCGCTGCAGCTGGGCGATCTGGGTGCGGGTCTGCACCCGCAGCTTGGCGTCGAGGTTGGACAGCGGCTCGTCCATGAGGAACACCTGCGGCTGGCGGACGATCGCCCGGCCCATCGCCACCCGCTGCCGCTGGCCGCCGGACAGCGCCCGCGGCTTGCGGTCGAGGTAGGGCTCCAGGTCCAGCAGCCGGGCGGCCTCACGCACCCGGGTGCCGGTCTCCTCCTTGCCCACCTTGGCCATCCGCAGCGCGAAGCCCATGTTCTCCGCGACGGTCATGTGCGGGTAGAGCGCGTAGTTCTGGAACACCATCGCGATGTCGCGGTCCTTGGCCGGCACGTCGGTGACGTCGCGGTCGCCGATGAGGATGCGGCCGGCGTCGACGTCCTCGAGCCCGGCCAGCATCCGCAGCGACGTGGACTTGCCGCAGCCGGACGGGCCGACCAGGACGAGGAACTCGCCGTCCTCGACCTGCAGGTCCAGGGCGTCGACCGCGGGCCGGTCCGCGCCGGTGTAGACCCGCGTCGCGGCGTCGTAGGTGACTGTGGCCATGGGGGTGTTCCTCTCGTGCGCCGGGGGCCGGCGTCGCCGTGGGTTCGGGGGCGGTCAGGTGCGGTCGGCGGTGAGGTCGCGGACCTCGGCGTAGCGCTCGCGGACGGCCGGGAGGGGGTCGGCCTCGTAGACCTCGGTGGCGGCGCCCGGCCAGACCGGCGGGGTGTCGCCGCCGGCGAGCACCCAGGCGGCCTGCCGCGCGGCGCCGTCGGCCACGTACTCCCCGGGCGGCGGCACGAGCACCGGCACGCCGAGGACGGCGGGGGCGATCCGGCGGACCGCCTCGGACCGGGCGCCGCCACCGACGAGGAAGACCCGGCGCACCGGCGTGCCCCCGGCGGCCACGGCCGCGAGCCCGTCGGCCAGCCCGCACAGCAGGCCCTCGACGGCAGCCCGCGCCAGGTGCGCAGGGTCGGCGGTGGAGAGGGTGAGGCCGTGCAGCGCCCCGGTGGCGTACGGCCGGTTCGGCGTCCGCTCGCCCTCCAGGTAGGGCACGAGCACCAGACCACCGGCGCCGGCCGGCGCGGACAGCGCCAGCCGGGACAGCTCCGCGTGGTCGACCCCCAGCAGCCGGGCCGTCGCGTCCAGCACGCGGGCGGCGTTGAGCGTGGTGACCAGCGGGAGGAAGTGTCCAGTGGCGTCGGCGAAGCCGGCGACGGTGCCGGTCGGGTCGGCCATCGGCGTGGTGGACACGGTGGAGACCACCCCCGAGGTGCCGATGGAGACCACCACGTCGCCGGGCTCGGCGTTGATGCCGAGCGCCGCGGCGGCGTTGTCGCCCGTGCCCGGTCCGAGCACCGCTCCCCCGTCGGCGGTCACCGCGCCGGCGGCGACCGTCCCGGCCTGCTCGGCGGGGCCGAGCACCCGCGGGACGACGGGGATGCGGCCGAACGCCCGCTGGAGCAGGTCGAGGCGGTAGTCGCCGGTGAGGGGCGACCAGTAGCCGGTGCCGCTGGCGTCCCCACGGTCGGTGATGAGCGCGTCCAGGCCCTGCCGGCCACCCGCCGACCCGCCCCCGCGCTGCCTCTTCTACACATCTGCCGCAGCCGACGCCCCCTTCCCGCGTGCACACACTGGCCTCTCGCTACATATAAAAAATATACAAACATCAAAA
>NZ_NVPT01000224.1 GCF_002802985.1 Geodermatophilus chilensis
TCTGTCAACCGCGGCCAAGCACGGTCGCCGACCCTTCGACGTCCTGACCGAACTCACCAGCGGAAACGTCTGGATCCCAGCAACGACCTGAACAGTCACAACCCATCACTCCTCCTCTGATGAATCGACTCTGATGAATCGACTGCGGTCCGCGAAGCTGGGCCGGTCCGAGCCGCCCGCAGGACTTTCTGGCTGTCCGGCTGTTTCGGCTCGTCCTCCCTTCCGCCCCGGTAGGTCAGGCTGTTTCGTTCACCGCGGTTCCTGTTCCTGACCTCGATCAGTCCCGCTGCTGCCGGCCGTCGGCGTGCCGCGCAGCGACTGGTTGGCCAGTCGCAGGGCGGCGTTGATCAGGCCGATGTGGGTGAACGCCTGAGGCGTGTTGCCCAGGTGTGCGCCGGTTGTCGGGTCGAACTCCTCGGCGTAGAGCCCGACCTTGCCCTGCAGTGCGATGAGCGCGTCCCCGGCGGCCAGTGCGTCGCTTCGGCGACCGGCGAGCGCTAGCGCCTCGACCAGCCAGAAACTTGTGATGCCGAAGGCGCCTTCTCGCCCAGGCAGCCCGTCGCCGGACGCAGGGGGATAACGCAGCAGGAGGGCCTCGTTGGCGGCGTGGTTGACGCTCAAATCACGGCGGATCGCGTCAAGAGTCGCCACGGCGAGGGGATCGGTGCCGTCGACGAAGCCGGTGATGGACAGCATGAGCAGGCTGGCATCGAGGGCGTCGTCGTCATAGGCGCGGCGGAACCGGCCGTCGACGACGCCGCGGTCGAGGATCTCCTCGCGCAACGCGTCGGCCTCGCTACGCCAGCGGCCGAGGTCACCGTCGAGACCGTAGGTCTCGACCAGGCAGCATCCGCGGTCCAGCGCGATCCAGGCCATGGCCTTGGAGTGCACGAAGTGGCGCGGGTCGTCACGCACCTCCCAGATTCCACTGTCCGGTTCACGCCAGTGGTCAGCGACGAAGTCGACGAGGCGCCGGAAGTGCGCCCACTCCTGCCGCATCACGTCCTCGCCGAGGATCTCGCAGATCAGCAGGCAGTCCAGCAGCTCTCCGTAGCTGTCGAGCTGGAGCTGGTTCTCAGCGTCGTTGCCGGCGCGGACGGGGCGTGACCCCCGGTAGCCGGTCAGGTCCCACAGTTCCTGCTCGGGGAAGTCGGTGCCCCCGTCGATGCCGTAGAGAACGCGCAGCGGCAGCCCATAGACACCGGTGGTTCGGCACAGCCACCTCGCGTAGGCCCGCGCCTCCTGTGTGCAGCCGAGGCTGTAGAGGGCGTTGAGAGCGAACCCGGCATCGCGCAACCAGGTGTAGCGGTAGTCCCAGTTCCGAATGCCTCCGATCTCCTCAGGGAGTGAGGTGGTCCCCGCGGCGACGACGGCTCCGGTCGGCTCGAAGATCAGCATCTTGAGGGTGATCGCGCTGCGGATCACAGCCTCCCGCCACGGGCCGTCGTAGCGCAGTCCCGCCGCCCAGTCCTGCCAGGCCTGAACGGTGGCTTGCAGGTCCTCGGCCACCTCACCCGCGCTGGTGGCGTAGGAGGGGCTTTGCGCGGCAGAGCCGATCCGCAACCGAAACCCCCACTGCTCCCCCGCGGACAAGGTGCCGCCGCCGACCGCGGCACCGTCGGACTCCTGGAGGGTCACGGGGCCAACCAACTGCAGGGCGAGGCCCTGACTCGTCCAAGTCGCCATCTCGCGGTCCAGCGCCAGGTGACAGTCCTGGTCACCCCAGCCGGGTTGCAGGTCGGCCCGGATCTCGACGTCGATCTGGCCCTCGAGGCCCTCGATGAGCCACAGAAGCTCCTGCACGCCCTCACGTGGCGGCCAGAGCATCGCAACGCTCGTCCGCCCACGCCCGAGGCGCCCTTGCCACTCGTAACGCAGCACCGCGGTGCTGGGCAGATAGGTGACCGCGGTGCACACGCAGCTCACCGGCGCGATGTGCAGGTGCCCGCCCCGGCCTCGGTCCAACAGCGGCCATACCGCCGGCGCGGCGTCGAGCCGCTCCGGGCAGAACCACTCCACTCGGCAGTCTGGCCCCAGCAGCGCCAGCGACCGGCCATCACCGATTGCTGCCAGCGCCTCCAGCCTCGGGAACACGTCCGGCTCGCTCACCGCTGCGCTATGACGCGGCGACATCGACAACGACCTTCACATCCTGCGGACCCCGACTCAGCGCCTCGGAGTAGCGCTCCAACGGGACCCGCCGAGTGATCATCCGATCCAGCCAACCCGGCCAGCGCTCCTGCACGGCGGCGAGATCCCGAACGGCGGCCTCGAAGTTGGCCCGGTCGGCGTTGACGGTGCCGACCAGGACCTTGTTGTGCAGCACCGCCTCGAGGTTCAGGTGATCCACCGGCAGCTCACTGCGCCGACCACCGCCCGAGACACCGGTGAGCACGGCGACCCCGTTGGGCCCGATCGTGTCCAGCAGCCCGAAGCCCAACGGGCTGAACCCGGTCGCCTCGATCGCGATGTCGATCGGCCCCACCTCACCGGCCAGATCGTGACCCAGCGGCAGGCTATCGGCTTGGACGTAGCGGGCGCCCAGCTCGCCGACGAGGTCCAGCTTGGGACCGGACTCCGCCTTGTCGTAGACCACGACCTCCAGGTCGCGGAGCGCGAGCAGCGCGGCGGCCAGCAGACCGATCGGGCCCGCGCCGGTCACGAGCGCCCGCTGAGGCCGCCAGGTCAGCCGCCGCTGGATCGTCTCGACCTGCTCGAGTGCCTTCTCCCCGATCGTCGTTGGTTCGACCACCATGCCGACGGAAGCCAGCTCATCCGGGACGGCGACGACGTACTCCGGGCGCTCGGTGTAGTACTCGGCCAGAAAGCCGTGGCGCCCCTTGATGCCGCGTTCGGTGTAGCGGCCGTTGAGGCAGTAGTCCCACTCGTCGTGGGCGCAGTTGAGGCACGGCACCGGATCGGGTCTGCGCACGATCGCCGCCACCAGCTGTCCGGCAGACAGCCCCCCGGCCGGTTCGCGGACCCGGCCCAGAGACTCGTGGCCGATGACCAAGTGCTCCTCCCCTGCCGGCGCCTCGCCGTACTCACCGGCGACCAACTCGTCGTCGGTTCCGTCCACCCCCACCGAGAGGACCTCGACCAGCAGCTCTCCCTCGGCGGGAACTGGATCCGGCAGCTCCACGAGCCGGTCACTGTCGCGTTCCCCGGGTGCGATGACGACGGCCTTCATCGGATCTCCTCGGTCTGGCCCGGAGGTCATGTCGGGCTTGCCTCACTACCTGAGGCCGCATACCCGCCTGGGATCGCGATATGCGGATGTGTAGAGGCCGATCTGCCCCTACCCCGGCACCGACCTGTCTTTCCGAGCGTATCCGCATATCCGGTTCCGTCAGGGGTAGACGGGGGTATCCCCGGAGGCGCAGCGGCACAGGAGGCATCGTGAGCGGAGTCCAGATCGGGCAGCCGGAAGGCCGTACCGACTACACCGACAAGCCGGCATCCATCTATCAGGAGCAGGTGACGCAGGACGGCGCCTTGTCGATCGCCGAGTACGCGCAGGTCGTGAACGGCTACCTGCGGGAATGGGTGTGCATGGGTCAGTGCAACATCTACATCGCGACAGCACAGGACCAGGACCTGAAGGACCTCATCAGCCTGTACTTGAAGGACGTGTGCGACCCCAACGTCGAGGAGATGCGCGTCCTGCTGGAACGGGGCGGCTATCCGGTGCCCATCGAGCTCGACCAGGCTCCTACGTCGACCGACCCGGTCCAGATCGACGCCATCGACGACACGACGATCGCGCTGGGCCAGTGGTTCGCCACCCGGGCGTTCATGGAGCTCTGGCACACCGGGGCGATGGCCAGCGACCATGCGGACGTGCGGGACGCCTTCATCCGCAACTACCACCGGGCCAACCGCTGGCACGTGGCCTACCACGCGATCGCCACGGAGAAGGGCTTCCTCAAGCCGCTACCGACCATGGACCCGGCGCTGGCCTGACGACCGACCTGCAGGTAGCCCTGACGCGACGACGGCCCGCCCAGCTGCCCGATCGCCCTCGGCCTCGCTCCGCCTTCCACCTCCGGTCACTGTCGCGTGGATCCGAGCCCCATCAGCATCCGGAAGCGCGCGCGTCGCCGTCTACGCGGACGTCGGCCGCGGACCTGGGTGCACCCGCCGTCTATGCAACCGCCACCGGCCCCGAGAACCAGTTGCCGCCGTGCGGACCCCGGTGAAGTTCTGGGGCCAGGATGATTGGCCGTGTCCTTTCCGGATCCGTGCCGGACTCATCCGGAACGCCGGATGGTAGGGTCGAGGTCACCCTTAGGCGAGAGGTGACATGAGTACGACGCGACGCACTGCAACACTCCTGCCGTCCCAACCCGCTGGTGTAGCCGTAATCGCGAAGTTCTTCCGTGCCCTTGGTGATTCCACGCGACTGCGCCTACTGGAGTTCGTCCTGCATGACGAGAAGACCGTGACCGAGTGCGTCGAGCATGTTGGACTGGCACAGTCCCGGGTGTCCACGCATCTGGGTTGCCTGGCTGACTGCGGGTTCGTGCAGGTCCGCCGCGAGGGGCGCTACTCCTACTACCGAGTGGTCGACCCACGGGTGGCCGAGCTCGTCATGCTCGCCCGGTCGTTGTCGGCGGACAACGCTGCCGCACTCACCGACTGCATCCGCATCGACAGTCCCGGCGTCCCTTCGTCCGCCGAGGAGCGGGACTGATGGATCAGGGACGCGGCGGCAAGCTTCTGGCCGGGTTCCTCGCGCTGCACGTGGTCTGCTGCGGGCTCGTGCTGCTTCTCGGGGCAGGCGTACTCAGTTCGGCGGGGACACTGCTGGGTAGTCCTCTGCTGATCGCGGGTGGCCTCGGCGCGCTGGCCGTCGGATCGCTGAGGATGGTGCGCCGCCGCCGTCGGGCGGCCTGCTGCACACCGGCGGACGCGGCGAGGTCCGCCGATCCAGCTGTGCTCAGCACTCCCGCCCGAGACGTCTGATCCGCCGCCGGGTACGTCCGGCGGCCATACCGCCCATCTGCGGGCGGCGCAGAGCCGCTGTCGCCTAGCCGAAAGGTGCCCCGCGCCCAGCTGAGCACGCGGGCGGTCGCGCCACCCGTCCACGAGCGGGACGTCCTAACGAAGGGAGTCTTCGTCGGCCACCCGGGCCGGAAATCCACGGTCGGCCAGCGCCTCGAGCGCGTGCGCGAGGTCCTGCTCGTCGCTGACCAGGACCGATACCGTGCCCGCGTCCGGGTCCAGCTCCAATGTCAGCAGTCCCGGCCAGGAGTCGAGTTCGTCAAGAACCAGGTCCTCGGGGCTGAGGGCACAGCACCCCCCACCGACCGGGGGGCCGTCGAGCCCGGCGACGCGCAGCAACGTGGCACGTTGCTGCGCGTCGTCGCCCATGCCGTGGGGGTGCTGCTGACTCATGCGCAGCAGCTGGTCGGCATCGTCGAGCGGAACAGCCCGGCGGCGATGCGCAGCGATTCGGCCATGGTCAGGTAGGGGGCCCAGGTGTCGGCGATGTCGTCGACGGTGAGCCCGAACTTGATGGCGTAGGTCGCGGCGAGCATGACGTCGCCGGCGCCGTCAAGCGCGGCGTGGACGCCGAGGACCTTGCGGGTGTCGGCGTCGATGACGATCTTCAGGGCGGCGTGGGGGTCCCGGTTGGCCAGCGCCCGCGGGATGTCCTGGGCCCCGAGCACCCGGCAGTCGCAGCGGTGGCCCCGGGCCAGCGCATCACGTTCGGTGAGGCCGGCGCCGGCGATCTGCGGGGTGGTGAAGGTGACCCCGGGCAGGCCCCGGTAGTCCACGGTCGAGGGCTGCCCGAGAGCACCGGCTGCGGCGACGTGGCCGGTCTGGGCGGCGACGTAGACGTACTGCGGTGCGCCGGAGACGTCGCCGGCGGCGAAGATCCGCGGGTTGGTGGTGCGCTGGTTGTCGTCGACGAGGATGAAGCCGCGCTCGTCAGCCTTCACTCCTGCGGCGTCCAGGCCCAGGTCCCCGGTGTCGGCGAACCGCCCGGTCGCCACCAGCAGCCGTTGGCCTGTCACCTCCGCGCCGCTGGAGGTCCGCACGAGCACCCCGTCGTCGGTCTTGGACACCGCGACGCCGCGCTCCTCGATCACGGCGATGCCCTCCTCGGCGAAGGCCGAGCGCAGCACCCCGGCGATCTCAGGCTCGGTGTGCGGAGCGAAGCGGCCGACGAGGGTCACCCGGACGCCGACGTGCGCGAACAGCTGGGCCTGCTCCAGGCCGACGTATCCCCCACCGAGCACCACCATCGACTCGGGCAGGCTCTGCTGTTCCATCGCGGTCGTCGACGTCAGGTAGTCGACCTCGTCGATCCCGGGCACGTCGGGGATCGCCGGGGCGACCCCGGTCGCAACCACGTACGCCGGTGCGGTGACCGGGTCCCCGTCGACATGCAGCGTCTGCTCGTCGACGAAGCGCGCGTGACC
The DNA here is from genome assembly GCF_002802985.1 of Geodermatophilus chilensis. Taxonomy (GTDB): domain Bacteria; phylum Actinomycetota; class Actinomycetes; order Mycobacteriales; family Geodermatophilaceae; genus Geodermatophilus; species Geodermatophilus chilensis. Next base: position 6,429 of record NZ_NVPT01000224.1, read on the forward strand.
GTAGCGGATCGGGAAGCCGTGCGCCTCGGCGACGGCCGCGTACTTGTGCTCCACCAGGCGGTCGATCAGTTCCTGCTTCTGCGCCATCAACGCAGGCATGTCGACGCCGTCGGCGCTGGTCGACACCATCGGAAACGGATTGCTCAGGGCCCGGTGCCGCTGGCCCGCCGCCGCGAGGAGGTTCTTGCTCGGCACGCAGCCGATGTTGACGCACGTCCCCCCGAGCACCCTGTGCTCGATCAGCAGCACCGACTTCCCGCGCGAGCGCGCTTCGATGCCGGCCGCCATCGCCGCACCGCCGGTACCGATGACCACCAGGTCGTAAGAATCGCTCATGACTCACCTCTCGTGCGTTCGTTTCCCGGCATCGCCGCGACAGTCTCGACCTCTGCTGCCAGCACGCCCACCCATACTATCCGCCTAAGCGGATACAATGACCGCCATCCTTCCCTACCGCCAGGCGGGGCCCGTCACCGGCGGCCTACGTTGACGGATGACGGGCGCAGCCGCTCTGTATCGATCAGCACAGCGAGGCGGTCCCGAACGGCTCCGCACCTCGGCGTCCAGTACGCAGCTAGGGCGTGTCTCGCAGATCTTGACGTGTGGGTCCGGTAGGCCTGGGTCGTGTTCGATCGTCATGACCTGACCGACGCGGAGTGGGCGCGACTGGAGC
>NZ_NVPT01000225.1 GCF_002802985.1 Geodermatophilus chilensis
GTGCCGGCCACCGGTCCGCTCGCGGGGTCGTCGCCTGCGCAGGTGCGCGCCGGCTGACGCCCGGCCCCGTCCCGGCCCCGCCCCGGCCCCGCCCTGGGCCCGCGAAGGGTAGGCAGGACGGGCGGCCCCGTCCCGGGTCCCGCCCTGAGCCTGCGAAGGGTGGGGAGGACGGGGTCCTTACCTCAGGCCGAGACGCCGTCGGCCGCCCGCTTGATCTCCTCGATGTCGATGCGGCGCATCTGCAGCATCGCCTCGGTGGCCCGCCGGGCGCGGCCGGGGTCGGGGTCGTTGAGCAGGGTGGTCAGCTCGGTGGGCACGACCTGCCAGGAGACGCCGAAGCGGTCCTTGAGCCAGCCGCACATGCTCTCCTCGCCGCCGTCGGTCAGCCGGCTCCAGTAGTGGTCGGCCTCCTCCTGGTCGGCGCACATGATCTGGAAGGAGACCGCCTCGGTGAACGGGAACTGCGGGCCGCCGTTGAGGCCGACGTACTCCTGGCCGTCGAGGGTGAAGGAGACGGTCATCGCGGTGCCCTCGGGCAGCGGCATGTCGGGGCCGTAGCGGGTGACCTCGCCGATCGAGGAGTTAGGGAAGATCGAGGTGTAGTGCGCGGCGGCCTGCTCGGCCGCGCCGTCGAACCACAGGCACGGGATCTGCTTGGGCATCGGGGTGTCCTCTCGGGTGGGCGGAGCGGTTGCTCGGGTGTCGAGGAGTAGACCGCCGTCCCGGCGGCAGGTCATCGGTCGCCGGCGCGCGGGTTCGGCTGCGTGGGCTCGGACCCCCGGAGCCGACTGCTGTACCTCGGCGGCCCACACCCAGGCCGGTGACGGGCCACGGGGGTACAGCGGTCCTGGCACCGCAGCGGGGTCCTTCTTCAGTGGCCGGAGCTGCCCGGGCTGGAGTGCCACAGCTTGCGCGGCGCCGACGACGTCCCCCGGCGGGTGGCGTCGCGGCGCGCCACGGTCATCGCGTCCTCCCCCGCCGGCTTGATGTCGGCGTAGGGCGACATCCGGAAGCCCGTGGGGTGCACCAGCACCGGCTTGACCACCACCGGCCGCGAGCCGCGCGAGGCCGCCGCACCGGCGATCGCCTCCTCGGTGTACCCACCCGGTGCAGCCATCTGCTCGGCCACCGCCTCCAGCCCGCCGGTCTCCCACGCCTCGTGCAGCGCCGGCAGCTCCCACGCGCCGGTGGCCCGCAGCGAGACCCCGCGCGGCCCGGTGCGCCGCAGCACCCCGCGGACCACCAGCAGCCACGAGTGGAAGACCGTCGAGGCGTAGGGGCCCTGGGCGTCCTCGAAGAAGGTCGAGTCGGTGCAGCCGGTGCCGTCGTCGAGGGTCACGAAGACCACCCGGCGGCCGGAGCGGATCGGCGGCGTCTGGGTGGCCACCTTGACCCCGGCGACCAGCACCTCGGCGCCGCTGCGGCTGCCCAGCAGCTCTCCGGCCGGCACCGCGCCGATCGCGGCGAGGAACGGCCGGTAGAAGTCGACGACGTGCCGGCTGGCGTCCAGGCCGAGGACCTCCAGCTCGGCGCGCACCAGCTCGGCGTCGGTGAACTCCGGCAGCCCGCTGCCCTCGGCCCAGCCGAGCCCCGACTCCTCCGTCGCCTCCTCGCCGGGCAGTTCGGTGCCCGTGTCGAGGCCCATGAGGTCGAGGCTGAGCTGTCCGGTCGTGGCGGCCTTGGCGCCGCTGCGGCTCCACCGGTCCAGCTCGCCGATCTGCAGCAGCAGGTCGCGGCGGGTGACCTGCCGGCGGCTGCGGGTGGGGCGGCCGGCCTCGCGGTCGCGGATCCCGAAGCCGTAGAGGGAGTCGAAGCCGCCGGCCAGCACCAGTCGCTCCACCACCGGCCGGGACACCGACGTCCGGTGCCAGAAGTCGGTGAGCGAGCGGTAGGGCTGCCCGGCGACGACCCGCGCCACCTCGTCGTCGGAGATGCCCTTCACGTCGGCCAGGGACAGCCTGATGCCGTAGCGGGACGGGTCGGGCATCGCCGCGGGCATCCACTCCGGCCGCGTCCAGCCCCCGACCTCGACCTCAGGTGCAGCCTCAGGGTCGGTGGCGGACCCGAGCCGCTCGACCCGGTAGGTGCCGGCCGAGGCGTTGACGTCCAGGCCCAGCACCCGGACACCGAAGTTGCGGGCGTCGTCGAGGATCAGCCGCTTCGGGTACATGCCCGGGTCGTGGGTGAGCACCCCGGCGAGGAAGGCCGCCGGGTGGTGGGTCTTCAGCCACGCCGACTGGTAGGTGGGCAGGGCGAACGCCGCCGCGTGGGCCTTGCAGAAGCCGAAGGAACCGAAGGCGACCAGCACCTCCCACACCTTCTCGACCACCTCGACCGGGTAGCGCCGCAGCGCCTCGGGCACGAACCAGGTCCGCACCTCGGCGTGCAGTTCCCGGTTCCCCAGCGCCCGGCGGGCCTCGTCGGCCTGGGCCAGGTCGCAGCCGGTCATCTGCGCCACGATCTGCAGCACCTGTTCGTGGAAGACCACGACGCCGGCGGTCTGCTCGAGGAACGGGGCGAGGTCGGGGTGCGGGTAGACCGGGTCCTGCCAGCCGTTCCGGGCCAGCAGGAACGGGGTGACCATGTCGCTCTTCACCGGGCCGGGCCGGAACAGCGAGATGTCGATGACGATGTCCTCGAACGTCTCCGGCCCGAACTTGCCGACCAGCTCCCGCTGCCCCGGCGACTCGATCTGGAACATGCCGAGGGTCCGGGTGCTGCGGATCAGCTCGAACGTCGTCGGGTCGTCGCGCGGGACGGCGTCGATGTCGACGGTCTCGCCGTCGACCCGGGCCACCTCGTCGAGGGCGTGCGCGATCGCCGACTGCATCCGGATGCCGAGCAGGTCGAGCTTGAGCAGCCCGAGCTCCTCGACGTCGTCCTTGTCGAACTGGCTCATCGGGTAGCCCAGGTAGCTGTTCTCCACAGGGGTGCGGTCGAGCAGCGTGGCGTCGGACAGCAGCACGCCGCACGGGTGCAGCGCGATGTGCCGGGGCAGCCCGTCGAGCCGGGCCACCAGGTCGAAGAGCAGGTCGAGGTCTCCGGTGCCACCGCCGCGCCGCGAGCCCAGCCGGCTGGCCCGCAGCTCCGGGAGGTCCTTGAGCGCGGCGTGCACCTGGTTGGCCCGGATGTGCGGGAAGGCCTTGGCGACCGCGTCGACCTCGGCCGGCGGCAGGCCGAGCGCGGCGCCGACGTCGCGGATCGCGTGCCGCACCCGGTAGGTGTCCATCATTGAGATGCAGCTGACCCGGTGGGCGCCGAAGCGGTCGAGGACCGCGTCGTACACCTCCATCCGGCGGGCGGACTCCACGTCGATGTCGACGTCGGGCAGCTGGTGGCGCAGCGGGGAGAGGAAGCGCTCCATCAGCAGGCCGTACCGGATCGGGTCGACGTCGGAGATGCCCAGCAGGTAGGTGACCAGGCTGCCGGCGCCCGACCCCCGCGCCGCCGCCCGGACCCTCAGGCTCCGGATGAGGTCGACCACGTCGGCGACGGTGAGGAAGTAGGACGGGTAGCCGAGGGTGTCGATGACCGCCAGCTCGTCGTCCAGCCGCCGGGCCACCTCCGCCGTCCGGGCCATCCCCCGCCGGCCCAGCCCGGCCTCGCAGCGGGCGCGCAGCACCGCCGACGGGCCCATCCCCTGCTCGGCCGGGGTGGTGACCACGTCGAGCTCGGGGTAGCGCACGGTGCCGACGCCGAGGTCGGCCCGGACGTCGACCGTGCACTGCTCGGCCAGCCGGGCGGTGCGCTCCAGCAGCCGGAGCGCCGCGTCGCGGTCGGGGCCGACGAGGTCCTCGGCGACCGCGGCCATCTCCTCGCCCGACTTCAGGTAGCCCTCGGCGGTGCGCCGGTCGACGTGCCGGGTGTCCAGCGGGACCAGTCGGCGCGCCGCGTCCAGGACGTCGGCGGTGGGCGCGTCCAGGGCGTCGACGTAGCGGACCGCGTTGGTCAGCACCGCCGGCACCCCCTCCGCGGCGGCGAAGCGCAGCAGCGCCTGGGCCCGCGAGCGGTCACCGCGGCCGCGGTGGTGCACGACCTCGAGCACCAGCGAGCCGGGGCCGAACACCGCGCGCCAGGCGGCCAGCCGGGCGGAGGCCACGTCGGCCCGCCCGGCGGCCAGCGCCCGGCCCACCGGGGAGTCCGGGCCCAGCAGGGCCACCAGTCCGGGCGCGTGCTCCGCGGCCAGCGCCAGCGAGCTCACCGGTTCCCCGCGCGTGCCACGCAGGTGGGTGGCGCTGGTCAGCCGGCACAGCGAGCGCCAGCCTGCGCCGTCCCGGGCGAGGAAGGTGACCCGGGGCAGCCGCGGGTCGACGCTGGCCCCGCCGCGGGCCGGTGAGCGTCGTCCGGCGCGGCCGGGGGCGTCGTCCGGCGCGACCGGCCGGCGGGCCCGTGCCCGCTGCGCCGAGTGCGCACCGCCGACCACCGGGGCCAGGGCCGGCGGGACGGTCGAGTCCACCGAGGGCCTCACCGCCAGGTCCACCCCGAACAGCGGCCGCACGTCGACCGCCCGGCAGGCCAGCGCGAACTTCACCGCGCCGTAGAGCCCGTCGCGGTCGGTGAGCGCCAGGGCCCGCATGCCGTGCTCGGCCGCCCGCTCGACCAGGTCGGCCGGGTGGTTGGCCCCGTACTGCATGGAGTAGCCCGAGGCGACGTGGAGGTGGACGAAGGGGTCGGTCCTCACCTCCCGTTCCGGTGCTCGGACCCGCCGACCACCCGGGGACGCGCGCGCCGGGGCGACTCCGGCGGCGGCGTGCTGCCCAGGGCGTTCTCCACGACGGCGAGGAAGGCGCGCACGTCGCGGACCAGGTCGTCGGCCTCGCGGTCGGTGACGGCGTGGGACAGCCCGGCCTCGGCGGCGGCCCGCTTGGCCGCGCCGGCGGCGAAGAAGGTGGCCCACTCTCCCAGCTCGGGCGCGACCTGGCCGAGCAGCACCCAGGCGCTGCGCGGGCGGCGCCGCCCGGACTCCGGCCGGGTGCGGGCGGCCAGCACCGCGGCCGCGGCGCGCAGCGCGCCCAGGTGGGCGGTGGCGTAGCGCTGCCGGGCGTCGGTGCTCGCCGCCGCCTCGGCCAGCGCCCGGGAGGCCTGGTCGAGCAGCTGGCGGGCAGCCGAGGGCAGCGGCGGGGGCAGGGGCAGCTGGTCGGCCATGACGCGGACGGCCCCCATCAGTCGTGCACCCGCACGAGCGACCAGCGGTCGTCCGCCGACTCCCAGCTGAGGTCGAAGACGCCGGCGAAGCTCATCCGCGACCGGCCGGCTCGGACCGCCTCGACCCGCCACACCTCACGGCCGGCGACCAGCTCGGCGGAGGCGCCACCGGCTCCCGCGGCACCGCGCTGCCACCACGGGGCGGTCTCCACCCACGAGTCGAGCAGCTCGCCGACGACGTACCGCGACTGCCCGCGCCAGAACTGCGCCGGACCGAGCGGCCCGCGCTCGACCTGCACCTCCTCGCCGATCCGCTCGCCGACCCCGCTCAGCACCCGGCTCATGACAGACTCCCCACAGCTCCGCCGCCCCACCGGCCCCGGCCCACCACACCGGGTGGGGAAGGACCCGGGTGCAGCGGGAGGCCGACGTCGTTCGAACGCGTGTTCGAACGACGTCGAGTACACCCGACGGCGCCGACGACGTCAAGCGGGACGCGCGACCGGGTGCGCCGGCGACCCGGCCGGACGGGGTGCCCGGGCCCGGAGCACACCGCTCCGGCCGATGGCAGGATCGACGCATGAGCCGACCCGAGCACCCCCGGGTGGCCGCCATCTCCTCCCTGCTGGCCGAGTCCGGTGCGACCGGGCAGGTGCTCGAGCTGAGCGGCAGCGCCCGCACCGCCGCCGGGGCGGCCGGAGAGCTCGGCGTCCCGCTCGGGGCCATCGCCAACAGCCTGCTGTTCGACGTCGACGGCGCGCCGCTGCTGGTCCTCACCAGCGGCGCCCACCGGGTCGACGTCGCGAAGGTCGCCGCGCTGCTCGGTGTCCGTGACGTGCGCCCGGCGTCGGCCGACTTCGTGCGCCGGCACACCGGCCAGCCCATCGGCGGCGTCGCCCCGATCGGCCACCCGGAGCCGATCGGCACGCTGGTCGACATCGAACTGGCCCGGCACGACCGGGTCTGGGCCGCCGCCGGCCACCCGCACGCGGTCTTCCCGACCAGCTACGAGGAGCTGCTGCGGCTGACCGGCGGAACCGCGGCCGAGGTCGGCGACGGCCCGGCACCGACCCATCCCGCGGCGCTGCCCGAGGAGGTGTCGTCGTGACGGGCACGACGCCCGCGGCGCGGGTCACCGAGCTGCCCACCGGCTGGCTGCGCGACCACATGCACGAGGCGCTGGCCATCTACGGCGAGGCGATGGGCTACAGCCCCTCGGTGGTCGCCGGCCGGTACGGCTACGCCATCCAGCACACCGAGCGCCCCGGGTTCCGCGCGGTCGGCGCCTTCGTGGAGACCCCCGACGGGGAGGTCCTCGTCGGGTTCGGCTACGGCTATCTGGTCGCGCCCGGCCAGTGGTGGCACGACCAGGTGCGCGCCGCGCTCGACCGGCGGACGGCGAAGCGCTGGCTGCCGGACGCGTTCGAGGTGTGCGAGCTGCACGTGCACCCCGCCCACCAGAGCCGGGGGCTGGGCCGGCAGCTGCTGCACGCCCTGGTGGCCGGTCTGCCCTACCCGGCGGCGCTGCTGTCGACCCCGGACAACGACACCAAGGCCTTCCGGCTGTACCACGCCGACGGCTTCGTCGACCTGGCCCGCAACCACCGCTTCCCCGGCGACTCGCGCCCCTTCGCCATCCTCGGCGCCCGCCTGCCGCTGCCGCCCCCGGCGCCGCGGTCCGACCGGGCGTGAGCGCCGTCGACGCCGTCGTCGTCGGCGCGGGGCACAACGGGCTGGTCGCGGCCTGCTACCTGGCCCGCGCCGGGCTGCGGGTGGAGGTCGTCGAACGCGACGAGGTGCTCGGCGGCGCGGTCTCGACCGTCGAACGCTGGCCGGGCGTGCGGGTCACCCGGCCGTCCTCGACCAGCAGCCGGGCCGCGGCGTCCCCGAGGGCCACGTGCCCGCCGTCGGCCTCGAGCCGGCGGCGCAGCGCCTGGGTGAG
>NZ_NVPT01000226.1 GCF_002802985.1 Geodermatophilus chilensis
TCGAAGGACCCCGTCCTCCCCACCCTTCACAGGCTCAGGGCGGGGCCCGGGACGGGGCCGGCGGGACCCTGTAGGGGGCCGCGCCGGGGCTGCTAGCTGGTGGGGGACGCCGAGGTCAGGTCGCAGTTCGCGCCGACGTAGTCGGTGAGCGCCGTCTGCGCCGGACCGAGCTCCTGACCGGTCTGATCGGACGCGTCGGCGTAGGCCCGCCGGCCCTCGGGGGTGGCGAGGTCGAGCGTGCCGGCGGTGTCGGAGAGCCGGCGCAGGCCGTCGAGCAGCGCGGTCCAGTCGCCGGCGATCTCGGCAGGGGCCTGCACCTGCTCCAGCCGGGCGACGGTCTCCGGCAGCCGGCCGGCCACCTCCTCGGGCGAGGCCGCCGCGAGGCTGCCCTGCAGCTCGATGAAGGCGCTGGTGATCTGCCCGCAGAACTCCTGGGCGGCCGGGTCGGGTGCGGCCGTCCCGTCGGCTGGGGCGGACGACGAGGACGCCGGGGCCGAGGTGCTCGACGCGGCGGCCGGCTCGTCGTCCCCCGACCCGCCGCAGGCGGTGAGCAGGACGACGGCGGCGGCACCGGCGAGGGCCGAGCGGAGCAGCAGGGCGGAGGAGCGCATGGACCCGACGGTATCGACCGCCCGCGCCGCGCTCCCCGGCCGCGGCTACCGTGCCCGACGTGAGCACCCCGGCCGACCCGCGGACCACCTGGGACCTCCCGGCACCGGGGGCGATGCCGCGGACGGCGGACCTCGAGCCGCTGGTCACCCGGGTGCTCGCGCCCAACCCCTCGCCGATGACCCTCGACGGCACCAACACCTACCTGGTGGGCGGCCCGGGCAGCGGACAGGCCGTGCTGGTCGATCCCGGGCCCGACGACCCGGCGCACCTGGCCGCGGTCGAGGCGGCGCTGGCCGCGCGGGACGCCCGCTGCGTCGCCGTCCTGGTCACCCACCACCACGGCGACCACGCGGAGGCGGCGCTGCCGTGGGGCGCACGGTTCGGCGCGCAGGTGGCGGCCGCCGACGTCCGCGTCGCCGGGCCCGACGGGCGGGTGCTGGAGCCGGGCGTGCGGCTGGCGCTGGCCGCGACGATGCTCGACGTCGTCCCGACGCCCGGGCACACCGCCGACCACCTGGCCTTCCGGCTGGAGTCCGGCGCGGTCCTCGTCGGCGACCACGTGCTGGGCCGGGGGACGTCGGTGGTGACCCACCCGGAGGGTGACGTGCTGGCCTACCTGGACTCGCTGCGCCGGGTGCACGACCTCGGCCCGAGCGCGCTGTACTGCGGGCACGGGCCGGAGCTGACCGAGGACCCCGGTGCGGTCCTGGACTTCTACCTGGCCCACCGGGCGTTCCGGGAGAGCCAGCTGCTGGCGGCGATGGTGCGCGGCGCCCGGACGGTCGACGAGCTGGTGGCCGACGTCTACGCCGAGGTCCCGCGGGAGGTGTGGCCGGCCGCGGCCCAGTCGACCCGGGCGACGCTGGCCAAGCTCGCCGCGGAGGGGCACGTCGTCGTCGAGGGCGACCGGGTGCGGCTGCCGTGAGCGGCTCTGTGACCCGGCCGGCTCCGCCGGGCGGGAGCGAACTGTGGACGCCGTGACCGACGTGCCCGTCGTCCGCGCCGCCGAGAGCGAGCACGACCAGCGCCGCGCCGCGGCCGCGCTGCGGGCGGCGGGGCTCGGGCCGGGTGACCGGCTGCTGGTGTCCGCGGCCGCCTCGCCGGCGCTGCTGGCCGTCGTCCTGGGCGCGCTGCGCTCCGGCGTCGTCCCCGTCGTGCTCGACCCCGCGCTGCCCGCGACCGAGCGGGCCGCGCTGGCCGCCGACGCCGACCCGGGGCTGGACGTCGGCGCCGCGCCCGAGCGGCTGCTCGCCGGGGACGACGAGGCCGAGCTCGCCGACGTCCCGCTGGCCCGGCCGATGCACTACACGTCCGGGACGACCGGCCGCCGCAAGGGCGTGTGGTCCGGCGTGCTGGCCGAGGACGACGCCCGCGCGCTGGCCGCCGAGGAGATCGACCTCTGGGGCTTCGAGCCGGCCGACCGGCACCTGGTGCTGTCCCCGCTGCACCACTCCGCGCCGCTGCGCTTCGCCGTGCACACGCTGCTGGCCGGCGGTGAGGTGCTGCTGCCCGGCCCGTTCGACGTCGCGCGGGCCGCCGAGGTGATCACCTCCCTGCGGCCCACCACCACCTTCTGCGTGCCCACCCACCTGCAGCGGCTGGTGACCCGCGCCGACGTCGACTGGTCCTCCTTCCGCCGGCTGGTGCACGCCGGCGCACCCTGCCCGGAGCCGCTGAAGCGGGCGGTGCTGGCCGCGGCGCCCCAGGGCAGCGTGTGGGAGTTCTACGGCTCCACCGAGGCGCAGTTCACCGTCTGCTCGCCGGAGGACTGGCTGGCGCACCCGGGCAGCGTCGGCCGGGCCCGCCCGGGACGGCGGCTGGAGACCGACGAGCGCGGCCAGCTGTGGTGCGCCGTGCCGCGCTGGGCGCGCTTCGAGTACTGGCGGGCGCCGGAGAAGACCGCGGCGGCCTGGCGCGGCGACCGGGTCACGGTGGGCGACCTCGGCCGGGTGGACGACGACGGCACGGTGTGGCTGGACGGCCGCCGCGAGGACCTGGTCATCTCCGGCGGGGTCAACGTCTACCCGGCTGAGGTCGAGGCGGTGCTCGACGCGCACCCCGGCGTCGTGGAGAGCGCGGTCGTGGGCGTGCCGGACGCCGAGTGGGGCCAGCGGGTGGTCGCCGCCTACGTGGGCGACGCCGACCCGGCCGACCTCGCCGCCTGGGCGCGCGAGCGGCTGGCCCCGGCCAAGCGACCCAAGAGCCTGCACCCCGTCGGCGAGCTGCCGCGCACCTCGACCGGCAAGGTCCGCCGGCTGGACCTGCCGGAGGCGCTCGGGCTGTGACGCCGGAGTGGGACGTCGTCGTGGTGGGGGCGGGCACGTCCGGCGCCCCGCTCGCGGCGCGGTTGGCCGACGCCGGCCGGCGGGTGCTGGTGCTCGAGGCCGGCGCCGACCACGCCGAGTTCCCGTCCGACCTGCGGGACGCCGCGCGGATGGCCGCCGCCGTTCCCGGGCACCCGGCGAACTGGGACCTCACCGGGGTGCTGACCGAGGAGCTGACCTTCCCGGTGCCGCGCGGGCGGGTGGCCGGCGGGTCCAGCGCACTCAACGGCGGCTACTTCGTCCGCGGCACCCGGGCCGACCTGGACGGCTGGGCCGCCGCGGGCAACGGCCTGTGGTCCTACGACGCCGTCCTGCCCTCGTTCGTGCGGTTGGAGGCCGACCGCGAGTACGGCGACCGGCCCGGCCACGGCGCCGACGGCCCGGTGCCGGTGCGGCGACCGCAGGACGGGCACCCGCTGGCCGACGCGCTCGGGGCGGGGGCCGCCGAGCTCGGCGCGCCCGACGAGCCGGACAAGAACGCCGACGGGCCGCCCGGCTGGGGTCCGGTGCCGCTCAACGTGGCCGACGGGGTGCGGGTCAACACCGCCATGGCCTACCTCGCGCCGCACCGCGGGCACCCGGGGCTGACCGTGCGCGGCGGCGTGCACGTCCGCCGGGTGGTCGTCGAGGGCGGCCGCGCGGTGGGCGTCGAGACGGTGGACGGCGTGGTGCGGGCCGGCGAGGTCGTGCTCGCCGCCGGCGCCGTCGGGTCGCCGCAGCTGCTGCTGCTCTCCGGCATCGGCCCGGCCGACGACCTGCGCAGGCTCGGCATCGACGTGGTGGCCGACGTCCCCGGGGTGGGCGCGGACTACACCGACCACCCCGACGTCTACGTCACCTGGCGGCCGGCCCGCCGGCTGCCGATGCCGCGGGACCTGCACCCGCTGTCCGGCGTCCTGAACACCCCTGACGACCTCGAGGTGCTGCCCTGGCTCAAGCCGTTCAGCCGGGTGATGGTGCCCCGCACGTCGGTGGGCGTGGCCCGGGTGCTGCGCCGGCCGGGGGCCACGCTGCGGGCGCTGCGCGGCGCCTCGCTGCACCGGCTGCTGGACACCGCCCGGCGCCGCGACGACCTCTTCCTCGGGGTCGGGCTGCAGCGCGAGGACAGCCGCGGCCGGCTCACGCTCACCAGCGCCGACCCGCACGTGCAGCCGCGCCTGGAGTACCGGTACCTCTCCACCGAGTCCGACCGGCGGCGGATGCGGCAGGGCGTGCGGCTGGCGGCCGAGCTGCTGCGGACGGCGGCGATGGCCCCGCTGGTCGCCGAGCGGACCGGGCTGCCCGACGACGTCCTGGCGTCGGACCGGGAGCTGGACCGCTGGATCCGGCGCTCGCTGGCCACCGCCGTCCACCTCGCCGGGACGGCGCGGATGGGGCCGGACTCCGATCCCGGCGCCGTGGTCGACCAGCACCTGCGGGTCCGCGGAGTCGAGGGGCTGCGGGTGGTCGACACCTCGGTCATGCCCACGGTGACCTCGCGCGGGCCGGCCGCGACCGCGGTGGCGATCGGCGAGCGCGCCGCGGAGCTGGTGACCGGGGGCTGACCCTCACCCGCCCGGCAGCGGCGGGAGCGGGATGCCCGGCGGCGGGAAGGGGACCGGCGCCTCGGCCGACAGGACCGGCAGGAACGCGTCGTGCCAGATCTGGCCGCCGCGGCTGCCGCCGAAGCCGCCGACGTCCACGTTCGCCGTCGGGTTGAACAACATCACGCTAGCGGTGTAGCGCGGCGTGGAGCCGACGAACGACACCGACGCGCGGTCCTGGGCGGTGCCGGTCTTGGTGGCGATCTGATGACCGGGGATCGCGGCCCGCCTGCCGGTGCCGTAGGGCAGCGACGAGCCGCCGACCATCATCTGGTTCATCGTCGTGGCGATCTGCGGCGACACCACCTCCGGCATGCAGGAGGCGCCGGTGCCCAGCGGCGCGCCGTCTTCGCGGGTCAGCGGCCGCCCGTCCCGGTCCAGCACCTCCACGACCGGGATCGGAGTGCACCGGGTGCCGTTGGCGGCGAGCGTGGAGTAGGCGCCGGCCAGCGCGAGCGGGCTGGTCGCCTCCGGGCCGAGGGTGAACGAGCCGCGGTTCTCGGCGATGATCTGGTCGGCGACGGGGTCGAGGGAGGTCAGCCCCAGCCGCTGCGCCACCCGCACCGGCCCCTCCACGCTGCCCAGGTCGTCCTCCAGGGCCACGAAGTAGGTGTTGGAGGACCGCACCAGCGCCTCGTGCATGGTGAGCCGCGGCGGGAACCCGTCCCCGACGTTGCCGACCGTGTAGGGCTCGGACCCGTTGCGGTACACGCGCGAGGTGTAGGGGTCGCTCGTGGTGATCGTGTGGGTGGGCGGGAAGCCGCGTTCCAGGGCCGCGGTGGCCACGAAAACCTTGTAGGTGGAGCCGGAGCCCTTGCTGGCGACCACGTTGAGGTTGACCGAGGACTGCGCCGGGTCGTCGGCGTCGAAGCCGAAGACCCGATTCGCGCTCATCGCCAGCACGTTGCCCGTGCCCGGCTCGACCGCCGTGAACACGGCGGCCACCGGGTCGCCCATCGGCTGGGTGGCCAGCACGGCGGCGTCGGCGGAGCGCTGCAGGTCGGCCCGCAGGGTGGTGCGGATCGTCAGCCCGCCGTCCTCGAGCTGCTCCTGGGTCATCCCCAGGGGGCCGGTGAGGTGGTCCTGCAGGAAGTCGCAGAAGAAGCCGCCGAGGACACCTGCGCCGGCGCAGCCGTTGGGCGGGGCGGGCGCCGGGTCGACCTCGACCGGCTGCGCCGAGACCTCGGCCAGCTGCGCGTCGGAGACGTGGCCCAGTGCGTGCATCCGCTCGAGCACCACGTTGCGCCGCTGCCGGGCGCGCTCGGGGTCGACCAGCGGGCTGTCCGACGTCGGCGTCTGCACCAGGCCGGCCAGCATCGCCGCCTGCGGGAGGGTGAGGTCGGCGGCGTCGACGCCGAAGTAGGCCTGGGCCGCGGCCTGCACGCCGTAGGCGCCCTCGCCGAAGTACACGGTGTTCAGGTACCGGGTGAGGATCTCCTCCTTGGGATACGTCTCCTCCAGCGCCAGGGCCAGCCGGGCCTCGCGCAGCTTGCGGCCCAGCGTCTGCTCGGTGGCCGCCTGCCGGTCCTCGGGGGTGACGGCGGTCTGCAGCAGCGTCTGCTTGACCAGCTGCTGGGTGATGGTGGAGCCGCCCTCCTCCACACCGCCGGAGCTCAGGTTGCGCGCCAGCGCCCGCAACGTGCCCTGGACGTCCAGGCCGTTGTGCTCGTAGAAGCGCTCGTCCTCGATGTCGACCAGCGCCTGCTCCATGACGTCGGCGATCTCGTCGGCGCCCACCGGCGTGCGGTTGTTCCGGTAGAAGTACGTGACCACCGACCCGTCGGAGGCCAGGACGACGGTGTTCCCCGGTGGCGTGGCGTCGGTCAGCTCGACGGGGAGCGGGGAGAGCAGCGTGGCCGAGGTGCTGGCGGCCAGGCCGGGCCCGACGACCCACGGGACCAGCAGTGCCGCGAGCAGCGCCCCGGTCAGGGGGAGGGCCAGCAGCAGCCCGCCGAGCGCGTGCAGCCGGGGGTGGGGGGAACCTGACCTGTGCGACTGCGCCATGTCGTCCTCGCCGCGCTCGAGCCCACGGCGTGCGGGGGAGCACCACGCCGTGCAGCGAGCATCGCGCACGACGCCCGTCGGGGACACCCGGACGGGCGCGGTCGACGGCGCGTCCCGGCGGCGCGCCGTGCGCAGCCGCCGGGACGGCGGATCGGGGCCCTCAGCGGGCGGTGGGGAGCTCCGAGGTCGCGGGGCTCGTCGGCACGGACCAGGCGTCGGGGTGCCGGCGGCCGGTGTCGGCGACCCACCCGCTGCTGGGGCGGGTGGCCGGGCGGGCGCTCAGGCTCACGATCAGGGCGAGCAGGCCGACGAGTCCGAGGAGGACACCAGCGATCACCAGGAACGTCGTGAGCATGTACTGAACGTAGGCACAGGGCCGTTCCGTGTCACGTGGCGGAACTGCACCGGAGTCCGGCGCGACCTCGGGCAGGTCCTGCCGAGCCGGTCGCACCCGTCCCACCCG
>NZ_NVPT01000227.1 GCF_002802985.1 Geodermatophilus chilensis
TCCCCCTCCCGTCGCTCCACCCCTGCCCACCATGCGGGGCAGGGGTTGAGGTTCCAGGAGGGGGCAGGGGATGGAGTTCCAGGAGACAGACCAGCCGGATCGGCCGGTGGGGTGAACGGTGCGCAACGGGCCGGTGCCGCTGGCGCGCTGCGGCGGCTCGGCCATGGCGCCGCCCGTAGGCTCGGGAGTCGTGACCGACCTGCCCCCGCTGGACCCCGCCGCCGACGTCCTGACGCTCACCCGCGCGCTGGTCGACGCCCCGTCGGTGTCGGGCAGCGAGGGCGCTCTGGCCGACGC
This sequence comes from Geodermatophilus chilensis, assembly GCF_002802985.1. Lineage (GTDB taxonomy): Bacteria > Actinomycetota > Actinomycetes > Mycobacteriales > Geodermatophilaceae > Geodermatophilus > Geodermatophilus chilensis. Next base: position 298 of record NZ_NVPT01000227.1, read on the forward strand.
CGTCGAGGCGGCGCTGCGGGCGCTCGGCGGTCTCGAGGTCGAGCGGGTCGGCGACGCCGTCCTCGCCCGGACCGACCTCGGCCGCCCGACCCGGGTGGTCCTCGCCGGGCACCTGGACACCGTGCCGATCGCCGACAACGTGCCCAGCCGGCTCGACGAGGCCACCGGCCGGCTCTACGGCTGCGGCACCAGCGACATGAAGGCCGGCGACGCGGTGATGCTGCGGCTGGCCGGGCGCTTCGGCGTCCCCGGCGCGGAGCCCGCGCACGACCTCACCTTCGTCTTCTACGACAACGAGGAGGTCGAGGCCGTGAAGAACGGCCTCGGCCGGGTGGCGCGGGAGCGCCGCGGCTGGCTGTACGGCGACCTGGCGATCCTGCTCGAGCCCACCGACGGCGAGATCGAGGCCGGGTGCCAGGGCACCCTCCGGGCCCGGCTGGAGACGAAGGGCCGGCGTGCGCACAGCGCCCGCAGCTGGCTGGGCGTCAACGCCGTCCACGGGCTCGCCGGGGCGCTCGCCACGCTGGCCGCGTACCGGCCGCGGGAGGTGGAGATCGACGGCTGCCTGTACCGCGAGGGCCTCAACGCGGTCGGCATCTCCGGCGGCGTGGCCGGCAACGTCATCCCGGACGAGGCCGCGCTGACGGTGAACTTCCGCTACGCACCCGACCGGGACGAGGACGCCGCCGAGGCGCACGTCCGAGAGGTGTTCGCCGAGGCGATCGCGGCCGGGGCGACCCTCACGGTCACCGACAACGCCGGCGGGGCGCTGCCGGGCCTGTCCGAGCCCGCGGCCGCGGCCTTCGTCGCCGCCGTCGGCCGCCCGGCGCGGGCCAAGCTCGGCTGGACCGACGTCGCCCGCTTCGCCGCGTTCGGCATCCCGGCCGTCAACTACGGCCCCGGCGACCCGCAGCTGGCCCACACCCGCGAGGAGCACGTCCTCGTCGACCGGCTGCAGCCGGCCGAGGACGCGCTCGCCGCCTACCTGTCGACGCCCACGGACCAGGAGCGCGCATGACGACCACCCCGGAGCCCGCCAACGCCCGCAAGCCCCGGCCCACCCGCCACCGCGGCCCGGTGATGCTGCGCGGCGGGGAGCCGGACCCCCGCCTGCAGGGGACGACGACCGACGCGCGGCTGCTCGACCGCCGCGGACCCACCGACTGGGTGCACACCGACCCCTGGCGCGTACTGCGCATCCAGAGCGAGTTCGTCGAGGGCTTCGGGCTGCTGGCGGAGCTGCCCAAGGCCGTCAGCGTCTTCGGCAGCGCCCGCACGCCACAGGACTCGCCGCACTACGCCTCGGGCGTGGCGATCGGCGCGGCGCTGGCCGACGCCGGGTACGCGGTCATCACCGGCGGCGGTCCGGGCGCGATGGAGGCGGCCAACCGCGGCGCGTCGGAGGCCGGCGGGCTCTCCGTCGGCCTGGGCATCGAGCTGCCGTTCGAGCAGGAGCTCAACGAGTGGGTCGACGTCGGCATCGCGTTCCGCTACTTCTTCGTCCGCAAGACGATGTTCGTGAAGTACGCGCAGGCCTTCGTCATCCTCCCCGGCGGCTTCGGCACCCTCGACGAGCTGTTCGAGGCCCTCACCCTGGTGCAGACCCGCAAGGTGACCCGCTTCCCGGTGGTGCTGTTCGGGTCGGAGTACTGGTCCGGGCTGGTCGACTGGCTGCGGACGACGATGGTGCCCGCGGCGACCATCAAGGACACCGACCTGGACCTTTTCACGGTGACCGACGACGTCGACGAGGTCGTGCGGATCGTCCAGGAGGCCGAGAAGGCGCGGCAGGCCGGCGACAACGGCGGCGGGATGCGGGCCTTCCCGGTGGACGACGCGCCGAGCGACGCCTGAGGCCGGGGTGCTCGAGGCGGTCGTCTTCGTCCTCACCGTCGCGGTGGTCGGCGGGCTGCTGTTCCTCGGCGGCTCGGTGCTGCTCGGCCGGGGGGAGACCCAGCCGCCGGCCGATCCGGACCGCTCGCCGCTGGAGCTGCCCGAGGACCGGCCGGTCACCGCGGACGACGTCCGCGGGGTGCGCATGTCGGTGACCGTCCGGGGCTACCGGATGACCGAGGTCGACTGGCTGGTCGAGCAGTTGGCCCAGGCGCTCGAGGAGCGCGACGCGGAGGTCGCGGCGCTGCGCGCCCGGCTGGACGAGGCCGGGCGGACGGCGCCCGGTGCGGACGACGCCCCAGCGGGCGGGAACGGAGCACGGAGCGATGCGTGAGCTGGTGGAGACGGTGGTCGTGGACGCCCCGCCGCAGCAGGTGTGGGCCGCCCTCACCCACTGGACCCGCCAGGGGGAGTGGATGCTGCTGACCGACGTCGAGGTCACCGGCGGCGACCCGCACGCGGTCGGCGGCCGGCTGGCGGCGCGCACCGGCCTGCCCGTGGGACGACGGCGCCGCGGCGTGCTGGACACGATGGTCATCACCGAGTGGGACCCGCCGCGGCGCGCCGTGGTCCAGCACACCGGCCGCATCGTGCGCGGGCCCGGGGTCTTCGAGGTCACGCCCCAGGGCGCGGGCTCCCGCGTCACCTGGACCGAGCAGCTGTGGCTGCCCTTCGGCCTGCTCGGGCAGCTCGGCTGGCCGCTGGTGAAGCCGGCCGCGGTGGCCGGCATCCGCCTCTCGTTGAAGCGGTTCGCCGACTTCGCCCGCCGCTACACCGGCTGACCCCGATCGCCTTCCGCGCGCGGAAGGCGATCGGGGGTGACGGCGTCGCGCCGGGAGCGGGCGAACGCCAGCGCCTCCCGGGCCAGGGGCAGGTCGGTCGCCGGCTCGCCGTCGGCCAGCGCCACCCACTCGCGGTAGGGCCGCCCGCGCCCGCCGAAGGGCCCGCCTCGCCCGTCGGCGAGCAGCGCGGCGACGCGGTCCTCGGGCAGCTTGGCACCAGCGCGCCACGCACCACCAGCGCGCCACGCACCACCATCGCGAAGGCCGCTCCGTCGACCTTCAGCGCCCGCGAGCCGAAGCGGCGGGGGCCGGTCGGATCGGGCGGGGTCACGTCGGGCTCGACGGCGAGGGTGTCGACGAGGGCGGCGAGGCGGGCGGCGGCGTCCACCCGCTCATGCTGCCCCGACGGCGGCCGCGGGAGGTGGTCCGGCGGCACGGACGGCGGCGCGGCTGGTGTACCAGCGCCGCCACAGCACGGCGGCGACGACCGGCGTGACGACGCTCCCGCCGTCCCACATCAGCCGCGCGCCCTCCGCGGCGTGCGCCATCCCGGGCAGGGGAGCGGCGTACAGCCACGTCGCCAGGACGTCGTGGGAGGCCGCGCCCGCGGCCAGGGCGCCGGCGCGCACCCCGACGCCGCGGCGGTGCGGCGCCGGGTCCACGGCCAGCACCGCGGCGGTCGCGAGGTACCCGCTGACCAGCACGTGCAGCGCCACCGCCGCACCCAGGGCCGGGCGGTGGACGGCGGCCGCGTGCAGCCCCGTGCCGTACAGCAGCCACAATCCGACCGCGTTGGCCGGGACGGCGACCAGCGGGTCGGTCGCCCAGCGCAGCGGCGGGGTGCGCAGCAGGCGGACCAGCCGCCGGCCCGCCGTGACCGGGAGTGCCCGCAGCGCCAGGGTGACCGGGGCGGCCAGCACCAGCAGCAGCGGTGCCACCATCCCCAGCAGCAGGTGGCCGGCCATGTGCAGGCGCAGGTCGCCGTGCGCGGCCGAGAGGACGACGCCGACCGCGGCCGCGGCCAGGCCGGCCAGCCAGGACGCCGTCCGGCGGAGCCGCCAGGGCGTGCGCCGGCCGGCTGCCACGTACAGCGCGCCGGCGCCCACCAGCGTGAGGACGGCCGGCGCGGTCACCGGACGGGGCGGCGGCGGGCCCGCAGCAGGAGCGCCGTGCCGGCGGCCAGCAGCACGACGGCGGAGGCGTTCCAGGCCAGGTCGTAGCCGGTGAGGTCGACGCCGTAGCGGACCTGGTGCACCCGCAGCAGCTTGTGGTCGACCACGCCGTCCCACAGCTGGAAGGCCCCGGCACCGAGCAGCACGAAGGCCCACCAGCGGAGGGCCTGGAACACACCGCGGCGGCGCAGGTCGGCCAGCAGCGCCAGCCCGGCCACGACGGCCGAGAGCGTGGCCGCGTGCAGCAGGCCGTCGGAGACCAGGCCCACCGTCCCGCTCGCCCGGTCGTAGAAGGAGTGCCAGGCCAGCAGCTGGTGGAAGACGATCTCGTCGACCGACCCCATGAGGCCGGCGCCGAACAGCAGCCCCGAGGCCGCCAGCCGCCGTCCGGACGGGGGAGGGGCAGCGCGCACCGTCGGGCGGTGCCCGGTGGGAGGTCCGGGAAACGCCCGGGCAGGATGGCGGGGTGCGGGAGTACGGCGGGGGACGGCGGTGAGCCGTCGTGGCTGGGCGCTGTTCCTGGCGATGTCGCTGATCTGGGGCGTGCCGTACCTGCTCATCAAGGTGGCCGTCGAGGAGCTGCCGCCGGTGGTCGTCGTCTTCGGCCGGTGCGTGCTGGGCGCGGCGCTGCTGCTGCCGTGGACGGTCGCCCGCGGCCAGCTGCGGCCGGCGCTGCGGCGCTGGCGGCCGCTGCTGGCCTTCACCGTGCTGGAGATGACCGGCCCCTGGCTGCTGCTGGCCTACGCCGAGCAGACGCTGTCGAGCTCGCTCACCGGCCTGCTCGTCGCCGGGGTGCCGTTCGTGGCCGCGCTGGCCGGCCGGCTGACCGGCGAGGAGGAGCGCCTGGGCCGCGTCCGGCTGCTCGGCATGGGTCTCGGCGTGGTCGGCATCGCGGTGCTGCTCGGTCTGGACGTCGAGGGCCTCGCGCCGCTGCCGCTGCTCGCGGTCGCGCTGGTCGTCGTCGGGTACGCGACCGCGCCGCTGATCGTCAGCCGGGCGCTGCCCGACGTGCCGGGCGTGGCCGCCGGCGCGGTGGCGCTCACCGTCACCTCGCTGGTCTACGCGCCGTTCGCCGTCCCCCGGCTGGGCGAGGCCGCGCGGGCGCCCGCCGACGCGCTGCTGGCTGTGCTCCTCCTCGGGGTCGTCTGCACCGCCGTGGCGTTGGCACTGTTCTTCGCGCTCATCCGCGAGGTCGGCCCCCAGCGCGCGCTGGTGATCACCTTCCTCAACCCGGCGGTGGCGGTGCTGCTCGGGGTCCTCCTGCTGGACGAGCCGTTCACCCTCGGCCTCGCGGTCGGCCTGCCGGTCGTGGTGCTCGGCTGCGTGCTGGCCACCCGCCGCAGCCCGGTGCGCCGCGACCGCGCCGAGCTGGGCGACGTGGACGCCGCCGTCCCCTGAGTCACCCGTCCGGGGAGCCGGGCCCGTCCCGCCTCAAGGAGCAGGGGTCGGTTGCCCACCTCCACCGGGCGGACGCTGCCGTTCGCGGTCTACCGCGACGTCGGCGACCTGGGCGGTCAGCGACGACGGCCGCTACGTCGCCCTGGTCACCAGCAACCGCGTCACCACCGCCTTCCCCTCACAGACCTGGTCGACGGGCCTGGCCTACCGCGTGGACACCGTCACCGGCGCCGTCGTCCCCTGGGGACCGGGCAGACGACGGTGTGGGAGCACCGGGTGGAGCTGGACCCCACCGGCCGCCACGCCTTCTACTCCACCGCCGCGGCGGCGCTGCCGGCCGACACGAACGGGCACACTGACCACTACCGGCGCGACCTCGACGGCGGCGTCCCCGGGCCGCTCGTGTTGGTCACCGCGGACGCCTCCGGGCGGGCCACCACCGGCCCCACCGGAGCGGTCACGCCGGCCGAGTACGGGCGGCTGCTCGCGATCACCGGCGACTGGGTGCTGGTGACGACGTCGCAGCCGCTGACCGCGACCGACGGCAACCGGCTGCGCGACCTCTACACCAAGGACCTGCTAACCGGCGCCGTGGGCCTGGACTGAGCCGGGACAGTCGGCGGCCCCGGTTACCGTGCCTGCCCGTGGACCGGATCCGCTGTGCCTGGGGGGACAGCGCCCCCGAGTACGTCGCCTACCACGACGAGGAGTGGGGGACGCCGCTGCACGGCGACGACGTCCTCTTCGAGCGGCTCTGCCTCGAGGCGTTCCAGTCGGGGCTGTCCTGGATCACCATCCTGCGCAAGCGCCCGGCGTTCCGGGCCGCCTTCGCCGGCTTCTCGATCGACGCGGTGGCGGAGTTCGGCCCGGACGACGAGGCGCGGCTGCTCGCCGACGCGGGCATCGTCCGCAACCGCGCCAAGATCGCCGCCGCCATCGCCAACGCCCGCGCCGCGCAGCGGGTCCCGGAGGGGCTCTCGGCGCTGCTGTGGTCCTTCGCGCCCACGGCTCCGCGGCCCCGCCCGGCCACCCTCGCCGACGTCCCGGCGACCAGCCCGGAGTCGACCGCGATGGCCCGCGAGCTCAAGCGCCGCGGGTTCGTCTTCGTCGGCCCGACGACGGCCTACGCCCTCATGCAGGCCACCGGGATGGTCGACGACCACGTGGCGTCCTGCTTCCGCGCCACCGTGGTCTGACGCCGGTCCACGGCCCCGTGCCGGGCCTGGCCTCCTGCAGGGTCCCACCGCGAGCCTGCGAGGGGTGGGGCTGCCCCTTATACACATCTGACGCTGCCGACGGCTCCTTACGTGTACATCTTCGCGGTCACAGCTCCATCAATGACACTATACTTCTGTGTAGACCAGTACTCACTGACTCATACTTCCACGCATATACACGTAGTCCCTACCCTACAGTCCAT
>NZ_NVPT01000228.1 GCF_002802985.1 Geodermatophilus chilensis
ACTGGGGCCTCCCACGCCTGTGGCTCTACCGCCAGGGCCCACCCCCGCACGGCAACCCACGATCATTCGTGGCGGGGCCCCAGCCCCCATACCGTCTGAGCGACCCGCGGCCCGGAACGGAGCCTCGTGCCGCCGTCCACCACACGCACGGCAAGGCTCAGCAGCGGGGCACCTCGCAGATCCGGCTGGTCCTCGTCAGCGTTCTTCTCGCCACCGGCGTCGTCCACTTGCTCGTGCGGCTCGCGTTCCCGGACCGGCTGAGCCGACCGGCGACCGTCGCAGTGCCGTGCGGGTGAGCGCGGTCAGGCCGCCCGGGTGGTGACCAGCGTCGCGTACGCGACCACGTTGTCCTCGTAGCTGCGCGCCTCGGGGTCGAACGCGCCGCCGCAGGTGATCAGCCGCAGCTGCGGCTCCGCGGTGTTGCCGTAGACCTCGAGCGTGGGGAACTCCGCCTTGGCGTAGCGCTCCACGCGGTCCACGGCGAACACGGCGACGCTGCCGTCGGCACGGGCCACCTCGACCTCGTCGCCCGGGCTCAGCGCACCCAGGTCGAAGAAGACGCCCGGTCCCCACTCGGCGGAGTCGACGTGGCCGAGCAGCACCGCCGGGCCGACGGCGCCGGGTGCGGGGGAGTTGCGGTACCAGCCGGCCAGGTCGTCCGGCCCCAGCGGCGGCACCTCCACGGTGCCGTCGCCGTTGAGGCCGAGCTGCATCAGCTCGGTGCGGACGTCGATGGCCGGGACGCGCAGGTCCACCGGCTCGGCGACGTCCGACCCGTCGGCGGACGACGGCGGAGCGGGGACGGCTGCGGACGACGGATCGGCGGACGGCGCGGGTGAGGACGCTGGGGCGGGCTCCTCGGCGGCGGCGGCCGGCTGCGGTGGGCTCTGCTGCCCGGTCACGCCGACGACCAGGGCCACCACGCCGACGACGGCCGGCAGCACGGCGAGGACGATCCAGGGGCGGGTCCGGCGGGGGTTCTGAGCGCGGGTCGGGACCTGGGCGACGGCGAACAACGTCGAGATCGCCTACACCCCGTTCTACGGCTCCTGGCTCAACCGGATCGAGCCGCAGTTCACCGCGCTGCGCTACTTCACCCTCGACGGCACCGACCACGACACCCACCGCGAGCAGGCCCGGATGATCCGCCGCTACATCGCCTGGCGAAACCGGCACACCACCGACCCGAAGCTCCGCAAGGTCATCAAGCGAGCCTCCACCATCAAGCGGGCGAAGGTTGTCTGACCCGGCACTAGACCGCACGGCGGACGGCCGGGTCAGTCCGGACACGCCGGGCGAGGGGGTGCCGACCGCGGCAGCGGGTAGGTGCAGGTCGAGGGCTCGCGCAGTCCCGTGCGGCCCCGACGGAGGGAGATGCCGTGCCCGAGGTACCGCAGCCGGTCACCGACAACAGCGTCAAGGTCCGCCAGCTCAGCCACTACCAGTTCAGCTGGGTGGCCGGGGAGCCCGGGAAGCCGGGCACCTACACCCTGCAGCTGGTCCTCGACCAGGGCGCCTGGGAGGAGGTCCTCACCCTGGACCCCGACGACGCGGACAACCTGCAGGACCTGCTCGCCAACACCGCGACCGTGCACTACGACATCGAGCGCCGGGTCCTGATGTTCGGCGTCACCCCCACCGGGAGCTGACGGGCTCGGGACGCCACGAGGCCCCGTCGGCGCAGCGCGCCGGCGGGGCCTCGTCGTGAGTGAGGGGTCAGATGCGACGGTCGGTGGTACCCGGCCCGTCGACCTCGATCTCCTCCTTGCGGACGTCGGCCGCCACCCGCTCCTGCTCGGTCACGGTCTCCTTGTCCAGGCGGACCCGCTCGACCGGCACGGCCTCCTTCTCCACCACCGGGCGCTCGGCGTGGAGGGTGACCTCGTGCTCCTCCTCGGAGATCGCCGGGCCGTCCATGGCGTTGCCGATGTTGGCGTCGGTGATCGGCTCGCGCTCGACCCTGACCTCCTCGCGGAAGACCGGGACGGTCTCGGTCACGTTCTCGGTGACGACGTACTTGCGCAGCCGGGCCCGGCCGACCTCCTCGCTGCGGGTGCCCACGTTGAGCCGCTCCTCGGAGCGGGTCATCGCCTCGTCGGTGGTGGGGCCGGAGGTGTCGTGGCCCACGGCGCGGCCCTGCACGTCGTCGTGGACGCCGTCACCGTCGCGGTCGGTGCGACCGCTGGTCCCGGCCACGCCCGCCATGCCGGCGGTCCCGGTGGTCGTCTGCGCGGTGGTCTCGGTGGTCGTGCCCGTGCCGAGGCCGTAGTAGCGGTAGAGCTCCTGCTCCTCCTGCGGCGACAGGTGACCCTCGGTGTCGATCTTCGGGGCGTCCTTCACCTTCGACTTGTCGTAGGGGAAGCGGAGCTGCTCGCCGGAGAGCTCGGCCTGCGCCAGCGGCACGAAGGTCTCCTTGGTGCCGAACAGGCCGGTGTGCACGGTCGCCCACTCGGGGCGGCCGGTCTCGTCGTCGAGGTAGATCTCGCCGACCTTGCCGAGCTTGTCGCCGTCGGCGTCGACCGCGGTGGTGCCGATGACCTGCTGGATCTGCGTCTCGTTGATCATGCTGCTCCTGTGCAGTGTCGAGGGGAGGGCTGCGGGTCCGCAGCGCCGTCCGTTGGCGCACCGTCGTGCAGGCGCTGGAGCTACGGTGCCCGTCGTGCTTACGGCGTAAACACCCGCTGCACGGGGGCGGCGCGACGGTGACTGTCCGCGGTCCGGCCCCGGCGGCGTACAACGGTCGTGACCGACGACGACGGGAGGCGGGTGTGGCAGACGACGCTGCTCCTCTCTCTGGAGTGCCCACGGACGGGCAGCCGCACACGCGGGCGCTCCGCGCGTCCCCGCCCGGGACGGCCCGCACGCCGCTCGACCGGCGCCGGGTGCTCGCCGCGGCCCTCGAGTTCATCGACCAGCACGGGCTCGAGGCCCTCACCATGCGGCGCATGGGCGCGCACCTGGGCGTCGAGGGGATGGCGCTGTACCGGCACGTGACGGGCCGGGAGGACCTGCTCGACGGAGTGGTGGAGCTGGTCGTCGACGAGCTCTACGGCGACCCGGAGGTGTACCTCGCGCCCAAGCACGGCTGGCAGGACTACCTGCAGCGGCTGGCGCACGGGGTCCGGCAGATCGCCCTCACCCACCCGGCGGTCTTCCCGCTGATCGCCACCCGGCCGCCGGCCGCGCCGTGGGTGCGGCCGCCGCTGCGCAGCCTGCGCTGGCTGGAGTCCTTCCTCGACGCGCTGACCAGTCACGGCTTCAGCGACGGGGCCGCGGTCGCCGCCTACCGGGCCTACACCAGCTTCCTGCTCGGGCACCTGCTGCTCGAGGTCGCACAGCGCGGGGTGCCGATCACCGCGCTGGACGACCCGGAGGGCGCGCCGGACGCGGACGAGCGGTCGCTGACCGAGTTCCCACTCGTGCGCCGGCTGTCGCCGCTGCTGGCCGAGGACGAGTCCGCCGCGGAGTTCGAGGAGTCGCTGGAGAACCTGCTCGAGCGTCTGCAGCGGGTGCTGCGCGAGTCCCAGCGACCGCGCTCCACCCGCTGACCCGCACGACCGGCCCGGCCCGCGGAGGCCGGGCCCACGTGCGAGCCCGACCCGGTCCGAACACCCACCGGCCCCATTGCCGGTGTTCCTCGTGCACTGCCGGTCCTCCAGGACCCGCGATGGACGAGGAACCCCGGCAATGTCGACGAGCCGGCTCGAGGGCGGGGAGGCCGGGGTCCTCCTTCAGCGCAGGCCGCGGCTCCCCGCGCGGCGGCCGGGCCGCAGCTCGATGTCGACCGGCAGGTCCGGGTCGTCGACGGCCTGCCGGGCGTGGGCGACCACCCGGTCCTCCAGTACCCGGCGGACCTCGGCGACGTCGGCGTAGTCGGCCAGCTCCACCGCGACGGTGAGCTTCCGGGCACGGTCCTCGACCAGGCGGGCGGAGGCGCCGACGACCCCGCGCAGCGACTGCGCCTCCTCCTCGACGGCGTCGGTGAGGGCGCCGGCGTGGACGACGGTGCGTCCCTCGCGGTCGTCGCGGGTCAGGTCCAGTCGGCTGACCCGGTCGGTGTGCAGCTGGGCGAGCAGCCAGCGCAGTGCCAGCAGCGCGATCAGCAGGCACGCGCCGGCCACGGCCCACCAGAACCAGGGCTGCTGGTCCTCGAAGCGGCGGGCCGACTCCGGCAGCACCGGCGGCGGGTCGCCGAAGGCGCCGAAGCTCGCGGCCAGCCCGACGGCGGCGCCGCCGAGCAGCAGCAGGCCGAGCAGGGCCAGGACGGTGCGGTTGGCGGTGTCCACCCGGCGGCTCATCGGCCGGCCCCCTTCGAGACGGTGACGCGGGGCCGCACCTGGCCGGCGAGGCCGAGCTCCTCCAGCCGCTCCGTGACGGCCCGGGTCACCTGGGACTGCAGGTCGGCGGGGTCGCGCAGCGCGGTGGCCGCCTTCACCCGCACGGTCCGGCGGCGCGCCCTGACCTGGGCGTCCCGGACGCCGTCGGGGCGGGTCGCGGCGGCGCGCAGCGTGCGCTCCAGCCCGCGCCGCGACGCCGTCGTCCGCACCGCCTCGACCCGCGCGGGCAGCGGCAGCGCGCCAGGGCGCCCGCGGCGCAGCGCGAGGACCAGCAGCACCAGCCCGAGGACGGCCGCGCCGATCAGCACGGCGCGCACGACGCCCGAGGCGAGCGTCTGGTCGCCGAGCCACGAGGTCCACTCCGGGTGCGGCACGAGCCAGGGCTGCCGGCCGAGCGCCGCGAGGACGATCTCGACGAGGGCCAGCAGGCCGCCGAGCAGGAGGGCCAGGGCCAGGAGGGTGGCCAGGACCCGGTTCACCACGGTCATCGCGTCCCTCCCTCAGTGCACGCGCCGCGCGGGCGCGGTGTCGGTGGCGAAGTGGACGACGTCGACGTCGACGTGGGCGACCTCGACGTCGGTGATCCGGCGGACGTCCTCGCGGATGTGGGCACGCAGCGCCTCGGTCACCCGGCGCACCGACTGCGGCCAGGCGACGGCGATGGTCGCCGCCACGGTGGCGACGTGCCCGTCGACGGTGGCGCGGACGGCGGCCTCGGCGTCCGGGTGGGCCTCGCCGACGGAGATGCCCAGCAGCCGGCGCGGCGCGGCGGCCGCGCCGTCGACCTGCGTGGCGGCGTAGCCCGCGACCCGCTCGACGACGCGGTCGGCGATGGTCAGCCGGCCGCGCTCCTCGGGCGCCGTCGCGTCGGGGGCGCTACCGGCGGTCCCGGCGTCGGCGGCCAGCGCCGTCACCGGCCCTGCCCCCGGCCGCCCAGGTAGGGCGTCAGGTCGAGCTGGCCGGAGACGACCTTGCCGATGAGGATGCCGATCACGCCGAGGACGGCCGTGCCGACGAAGGCGTCGAACCCGCCGATCACCCAGGCGAGGCCGAGCAGCAGACCGGTGAACAGACCCACCACGGTGGGGGGCATGGCGGTACCTCCAGGGAGAGGGGAGCGGCTCACACGACGCGGCGTGGAGCGGAGGAGCGGCGCGACCGGCGCTGCCACCAGGCGAGCAGCCGGCGCAGGCCGCGGGGACGGTGCACGAAGCGGACCTCGGCGCCGGGCGGGCCGGGGGTCCCGGTGCTCGACCGGGACTCCCAGACCCGCAGCGTGCGCATGAACTCCTCGGCGTTCCCGCCGAGGTCGGGGTGGTGCCGGCGGAGGGCCGCGCGCCGCCGGCGCCGCTCCTCGGGGGACAGGGACGACGGCACGGCGTGGACTCCTCCGGGGTGGGTCAGGCCGAGGGCCCCGGCGGCAGGGCCAGCTGCTCCTCGTCGGCCAGCTGCAGGTCGGCGACGTGCACGTCGACCGGCCGGCCACCGGCCAGCGGGGCGACCCGCCGGCGGACCTGGTCGGTCAGGGCCGCGATGGGGACGCCCTGGGCGACGACCACGCTGACCGTCACCCGCTCGTCGGTCACCTGGACGCCCTCGACCCGGCGGCCGGGCAGGAGCGTGACCACCAGGCGCAGGCCCCCGGCGTGCAGGGCGGCCACCGCCGGCGCGGTGCGCACCGCAGCGGCGATGGCCTCCGCGTCCGGGTCGGCCGCGGTGCTGGCACCGGAGGTCACTGGACCCGCGCAGGCTCCTGCTGACCCTCGTCGTCGGTCGGCAGGTGGATGTCGTTGACGGCGATGTTCACCTCGGTGACCTGCAGCCCGGTCATGCCCTCGACCGCGTTGATCACGTTGCGCCGCACGGACCGGGCGATCTCGGAGATCGGCGCGCCGTACTCGGTGACGACGTCCAGGTCGACGGCGGCCTGCTTCTCGCCGACCTCGACCGCCACGCCCTGACCGGCGGTCTGCGAGGCGCCGGGGATGCGCTCACGGAGGGCACCGAAGGCACGCGCGGCGCCGCCCCCGAGGGAGTACACGCCGGAGACCTCCCGGGCGGCGAGCCCGGCGATCTTCTGCACCACGCCGTCGGCGATGGTCGTGTTGCCCTGGCTGGTCTGCAGCGCGGAGGGCGAGGCCTGGCTCAGGGCGGTCGAGCTGGTGGTGCTGCTGCCGGTCGTCGTGCTCGTCGACTGGGTCATCGATCAGGACCTCTCTCGTCTCGCTTCGGGGAACGCCCGACCTCTCCCCATCCGGTTTCTCAGGTAAACCACAAGATGGCCCGCGATGGAGCTTCGCACAGCCGACAACGGGTGGTGCGTCGCGGGGGCCGGACGAGGGCCCCGCGCAGCGACGCCTCGAGCCGCCGGATCACCGGATCGGTACGAATCCGGTTGTGCACTACCGATGTGGTCTCCGCTGTCGCGTATACACATCT
>NZ_NVPT01000229.1 GCF_002802985.1 Geodermatophilus chilensis
CCGGTAGCCCTCGAACGCGGCAGCCGCACGGGCGATCCGCTCCTGCACGGCCTCCTCCGAGAGCGGCTCGAAGGTCTGCAGCGTCTCACCGGTGGCGGGATTGATCGTGGCGATGGCCATGGGTGTCCTCTCTCGGGGCGCTCGGTCTCGGCTGGAGCCCGGGATCAGGTCTTGCTCTTGCCCTGCGCGCTCGAGTTCTCGTGCCGGTTGTCCCCCTTGCTGACGTGCCGCATCTGCTTGCTGGCACCGGTGGTCACACCGGCCTCGCTGGGCGACATCCCCTCCTTCTTCGCCTGGCGTGCGGCGGCCTGCTGCTCCTGCTGGTTGGTCTTCTTGCTCATGGGTGTCCGGTTCCCCGCGGCGGGGGCCCGCACACCCGCCGGAGCGGACGCCCTCGGCTGCCTGATGGCGATGGGTGGGGCACTCCACGCAGGCACTCCACGCAGGGGTACCGGCCGCGCGGTATGGAGCACCACGAGCACGAGCGCGCCGGGCGCCGCAACGGTGCGCGGTCCGGCGCGACCCGCACGGCGTCCCGGGACGGCTGAGCCGTGGCCTCGCCGGCCCTCGGGCGCCGGGGCGCGTCCGCCCCGGCGCCCGAGGGGCTGCCGCCCGGGCAGGCCCTCGCCCGCCCCGTCCGCGCCGCGACCGGGGTCTCGCTGGGGGCGGCGGGAGCGGCGTGCCTGGTCGAGCTGACGCTCCCGGGCGGCTGGGGGGACGCGGCGCCGGTCGTGCTGGTGGCCGGGCTGCTGCTGGGCCTGCCGCACGGGGCGGTGGACCACCTGGTCCCCGGCTTCCGGTCGGGGCGGCGGCCGGCGGTGCTCGCCGGGTTCGCCGCCGGCTACGCCGTGCTCGCCGCGGTCGGGTGGCTGGCGTTCCGCGCCGCCCCCGGCGCGGCCCTGCTGGCGTTCGTCGCCGTCTCCGTGTGGCACTTCGGCAGTGGGGAGACCGCCTTCGCCGACCTGCGCGCCGGCCACCCGGTGCGGCGCCGGCTCGCCGCGGCGCTCGTCGTCGGGGCCCTGGTGCTGCTCGTCCCGCTGGTCCGCGGCGCTGAGGAGACCGCCGCCGTCGTCGCCGCGGTCGTCCCCGGGTCGGACGGACGGCTGCCGCCGGAGCTGACGGCCGTCGTCCTCGGCGCCGTCCTCCCGGCCACCGCCGCGCTCGCCGCGTCGCTGCTGGCCGCCCGCCGGTGGCTGGACGCCGCCGAGCTGGGCGTCCTGACCGCGCTGGTGCTGGTGGTCCCGCCGCTGGCGGCGTTCGGGGTGTGGTTCGGCTGCTGGCACGCCGTCCGGCACGTGGCCCGGGTCGTCGCCGAGGACCCCGGCGCCCGCGCCGACCTCGTCGCCGGCCGGCTGGCCCGGCCGCTGCGGCGCTTCGCCGTCCAGGCGGCGCTGCCCACCGCGGCGGTCCTCGTCGTCCTCGCGCTGCTGTGGGAGGCCGCCGGCGGGTGGCGCGCGTTCGTGGCCACCGACGTGCCGGTGCTTGCCGCGCTCACGCTCCCGCACGTCCTGGTGGTCGGCTGGCTCGACCGCCTGGAGTCGACCGGCACCGGTCCAGGAGGGCGAACGTCCGGCGGGCCATGAGCCCGGCGTCGAAGTCGGCGACCGCCCGGGCCCGCGCCCGCCGGCCCAGCTCGGCCCGCGCCGCCGGGTCGGCGAGCAGGCCCGCCAGCGCCGCGGCCAGCGCCCCGGCGTCCTCCGGGGGGACGACGACGGCGTCGGCGCCGACCGCGAGCGCGACGTCCCCCACGTCGGTGGCCACGCACGGCAGCCCCTCGGCCATGGCCTCCAGCAGCACGAGCGGCAGCGCCTCGCGGCGGGAGGAGATGCAGAAGACGTCGAGGCCGGCGAGGAAGCCACGGACGTCGTCGACGAAGCCGCAGAAGGTGACCGGCAGGCCGGCCGCCGCGGCGCGCAGCCGGTCGCCGTCCCGCCCCTCGCCGCCGACCACCACCTCGACCGGCACCCCCGCCCCGGTCAACGCGCGGACGGCGTCGAGCAGCACGTCGAAGCCCTTCTGCGCGGTCAGCCGGCCCAGCGCGCCGATCCGCGGCACCGCCCGCCCGGCCGGCCCGGTCGGGTCGGCGGGCACGTCGACGCCGTTCGGGACGACGTGCACCCGGTCCGCGGGCACGCCGAGGTCGCCGACGAGCTGGTCGCGGGCCCCGGAGGCGGGGGTCAGGACGGCGGCCATCGCGCGGTGGAGCCCGGCCAGGTGCGCCCGCTCCTCCCCCGTCCCGGTGTCGCCGGGCAGGTGCAGGACGCCGACGGTGGGCGCGACCGCGAGCGCCGCCGCCACCGCCGCCGCGTTGGACCCCGGGTCCACGAGGTTGACCAGCACGACGTCCGGGCGCTGCGCGGACAGCGCGGCCCGGACCGCGGGTGCGGCGGTGGAGTGCCGGACCAGCGGGACGACAGCCAGCCGGTCGGGCGGCAGCAGCGGCGTGAAGCGGCCGACCAGCGGCTCGGCGCAGACCAGCGACGTCGCCCAGCCGCAGTCGCCGGCGCGGCGCAGCAGGTGGGTCAGGTAGACCTCGGCGCCGCCCCAGTTCTCGGAGTCGCAGACCAGCGAGACCCGGTTCACGCGACCCCCTCCCGGCGATTTCCGCGGAAATGGCCGGCAGCGAGCTCGCGGGCGGCGGCGAGCACGTCCCGGGGCCGCACCGAGTCGGCGCAGCGGAAGTCGATCGGGCAGACCAGGTGCGGGCAGGGCGCGCACGGGACGTCCGCGACCAGCGCGCGGTGCCGCGGACCACGGTGCGCCCAGCGGACCGGGTCGCCCGGCAGGAAGACCGTGACGCTGCGGGCCCCCACCGCGGCGGCCAGGTGCGCGGTGCCGGTGTCGTTGCCGACCAGTACCGCGGCGTCGCGCAGCAGCGCGGCCAGCCCGCCGAGGCCGGTGGCACCGGTGAGGTCGACCGCCGGGGCGCGCATCGCGGCGGCCACCGCCGCGCCGACCGCCCGCTCCCCCGGCCCGCCGGTCAGGACGACGGCCAGCCCGTCGGCGGCCAGCGCGTCGCCCACGGCGGCGTACCGCTCGGCCGGCCAGCGCCGCGTCGGCGAGGAGGCGCCCGGGTGCAGGACGGCGTAGCCGCCGGGCACCAGGCCGGCGCGGGTCAGCGTCCCCGCGTGCTCGGCCTCGTCGGCCGGCGTCAGCGGGAAGGCCATCTCGGGCGGGCCGGCCGGCGGCAGGCCGAGGTGCTCGAGCAGCCGGGTGTGCCGCTCGGCCTCGTGCAGGTGCTCCGGGTAGCGCAGGTGCAGGTGCCCGGTGCCCGGCGGCGGCTCCCAGCCGGTCGGGGCGAAGCCGCCCACGAGCCGGGCGCCCAGCGCCGCGGTGACCCGGTTGGCCGCGGGCCGGTCGCCGTAGGCCTGCAGCGCCAGGTCGAAGCGCCGTCCCGCCGCCGCCGCGGTGAACGCCGCCCACGCCGCCGGGTCCGGCACGCGTCCCGGCGGACGGTCGGGGACGTCGTCCGCCCCGGGGAAGGGCAGCAACTCGTCGACGGCGTCCGCCATCCGCTCGACGACCGCGGCGGTCTCCGGCCAGGTGACGAGGCTGACGTGCAGGTCGGGCCGCGCGGCGCGCAACCGGCGCAGCGCGGGCAGCGAGCAGAGCAGGTCACCGAGACCCACGCGCAGCCGCACGAGGGCCACCCGGCGCACCGCCGGGTCGGCGAGGGGTCCGCCCACCTGCCCGCTCCTCTCCCCCGGCGGGAGCCCGCCGGGTCTGCTGTACTGCGGGTCCTGTCCAGAACCGGCAGGTCCCATGCGTGCGGGAGGCCTAGTGATCGACCCCGGCACGCCGCACGTGCTGCGGTTGTGCAGCGTGTTCGAGCCCGTGCGCGTCGACGGACGGGCCGCGCGCTACGACCCGATCGGCGGCATGCAGAACCACACCGCCACGCTGACCCGCTGCCTGGACGCGCAGGGACACGCGCAGACGGTGGTCACCTCGCGCCTGGCCGGCCGGCGCGGCGCCACCCGGCTCGGCCGCTCCGCCGTCGTCCACCGCACCGGGCTGCCGCTGCCGCGGCTGCGCCAGCTGTGGGCGCTGGACGCGCTGCGCGTCGTCCTGCGGCGGCCGGCGCGGCCGGTGGACGTCGTGCACGCGCACCAGGGCGAGGACCTCGCCACCCTGCCGCTGGCCCGGCTCGCCGCGCGGCGGCACCGCTGCCCGCTGGTGGTCACCGTGCACTGCAGCGTCGGGCACACGCTGACCGGCCGAGGCCCGCGCACCCGGCTGCTGCGGGCGCTCGGCGGGTGGGTCGAGCGGTCGGCGCTTGCCCGGGCCGACGCGGTCGTCGTCCTCACCGACCGGACCGCCGCCGCGCTGGCCGCCGACGGCGTGCCGGCCGCCCGGGTGCACACCATCCCCTCCGGCTTCGACCCGGCCCTCTTCGCGGGCGACTCCCCCGACGTCTTCCCGCACGTGGCGCGGCCGCGGATCGGCTACGTCGGCCGGCTGGCCGCGCAGAAGCGGGCCGACCGGCTGGTCGAGGCCTTCGGGCGGATGCGCGAGCCGGCGTCCCTGGTCGTGGTCGGCGACGGCCCGGACCGGGCGCGGGTGCACGCGCTGGCGGCCGGCCTCCCGCGGGTGCACCTCACCGGGTTCGTCGAGCACACCGCCGTCCCGGCCGTGCTGGCCTCGCTCGACGTGCTGGTGCTGCCGTCGGCCTATGAGGAGATGGGCTCGGTGCTGACCGAGGCCCTGGCCTCGGGGCTGCCGGTGGTCGCCAGCGACGTCGGCGGCATCCCCGAGGTGGTGCGGCACGGCGAGACCGGGCTGCTCGTGCCGCCGGGGGACGTCGACGCGCTGGCCGCGGCCCTGGACCGGCTGGCCGCCGACCCCGCTCTGCGGGCCCGGCTGTCGGCGGGTGCCCGTGCCCGGGCCGCGGGATACGCGTGGCCGCGGCTGGCCGCGCGGGTCGCGGCGGTCTACGCGGGGGTGCGGGGAGGGACGGCGCTGGAGGTCGCGGCGTGACGGCGGTCGGCGTGCTTGTGCCGGTGCACGACCAGGCCGCCTTCCTGCCCCGCGCGCTCGAGGGGCTGACCGCCCAGTCCCACGCCGACTGGACGGCGCTGGTGCTCGACGACGGCTCACCGGACGCCGCCGCGGTGGCCGACGTGGTGCGCGGGCTGGGCGACCCGCGGGTGCGGCTGGTGCGGTGGGCGGACAACCGGGGGCTCGGCGCGACGCTGAACGCCGGGCTCGACGCGCTGGACACCCCGCTGGTCGCCTACCTGCCGGCCGACGACGTCTGGTCCCCCGACCACCTGGATGCGCTGCTCGACCGGCTGGTCGACCCGGACGTCGGGATCGCGGTGTCCCGCCTGGCCGAGCCGTCGGACACCCCGTACGCGCAGCTGGTGCAGGTCGCGCACCGGGTCACCGCCGAGCGGTGGACCGAGCGGGCGGAACTGGAGAGCGACGACCTCGGCCGGCTGCTGTGGGACCGGCTGCCCGAGCGGACGGCGGACACCGGCCGGGTCACCTGCTCCTGGACCCGCCACCCCGGCCAGCGCTCGGCGGCGCTGCGCGAGTCGCGGGACGGCGGGCTGAACGTCTTCCGCAGCCGCTACCGGGTGCGTGAGCCGCTGCGCTTCGCCTCCACCGACGGCGGGGACGTCGACGAGGTCGGCCGGTACGCGCGGTTCCGGTCGCGGACGTATCCCCAGGCACCGGACGGGCTCTCCGTGCTGCTGGTCGGCGAGCTGGCGCTCAACCCCGAGCGGGTCCTGGCCCTGGCCGAGCGCGGGCACCGGCTGACCGGGCTCTGGACGACCGACGGCCTGGGCGACGCCACCGTGGGGCCGCTGCCGTTCGGGCACGTGCCCGACCTCGACCGCGACGAGTGGCGCTCCGCCGTGCAGGAGCTGGCGCCCGACGTGGTGTGGGCGCAGCTGAACTGGCGGGCGGTGCCGTTCGCGCACGGGGTGCGGTCGGCGTTCCCGGAGCTGCCGTTCGTGTGGACGTTCAAGGAGGCGCCGCAGCGCAGCGTCGTCCGCGGCGAGTGGCCGCTGCTGGCCGACCTGGTGACGCGGGCCTCGGCGTCCCTCTTCGCCACCGAGGAGGAGCGCGACTGGTTCGCCCTGGCGCTGTCCGGCCGGGTCGACCCCGCCCGGTTCGGGGTGCTGGACGGCGACCTGCCCAAGCGGGACTGGCTGGACGCGCCACCGACGCCGAAGCTGTCGGACGCCGACGGGCAGCCGCACACCGTCGTCGCCGGCCGGCCGTCGGGGCTGGACCTCGACTGGGTGCTCGGGCTGGCCACGCGCGGTGTGCACACCCACCTCTACGGGCAGGTGCAGGCGCCGGGGCCGAAGGGTTCGTGGACCGGCTGGCTCGACGCCGCGCTCGCCGCCGCGCCGGGGTTCGTGCACGTGCACCCGCCGGTCGGGCCGGAGGACTGGGTGCGCGAGCTGTCGCGCTACGACGCCGGGTGGCTGCACCGCTTCGACAGCGCCAACGGCGGGGACCTGCGGCTGGCGACGTGGGACGACCTCAACTCCCCCGCCCGGCTGCCGGTCTACCTCGCCGCCGGGCTGCCACTGCTGCAGCAGGCCAACCCGGGGTCGCGGGTGTCGGTGGAGCGGGTGCTGCGCCGCGACGGGACCGGACTGTTCTACCGGTCCGCCGACGACGTGGCCGACGTCCTGGCCGGGGAGCTGTCCTCGCGGCGGGGTGCCGCGGCGGCGCTGGCGGTGCGCGAGCAGCACACCTTCGACGCGCACGCCGACCGCGTGGTGCAGCTGTTCCGCTCGGTGGTCTAGCCCCAAAGCCATGTAGTTAGCTGCGGCGGCCGGGTGTCAAGGACGCGGCGGAGTGGGCGTGTCGATGTCGAAGAGGGCAACGGAGCTCCGGTAGGAGGGGGC
>NZ_NVPT01000023.1 GCF_002802985.1 Geodermatophilus chilensis
AATAGGTTGAGTTCAGTGTAGGGAACGTGTGTGCGAAAGTGTGGATCTTGGATAGATACTGTTTTTATTTTTTTACTGACCTGACGAACACCGAAATCCACAGGTAGAGTGTCGTCGGCGGCGTCATATGTGTATAAGAGACCGCCGTCGACCTCGACGCCACCTGTGCCTCCATCGCCGCCGCCTGCGGGCCGGAGGACGCCGCCGCCTACCGCCGCTTCGTCGGGGTGTGGGCCCCGCGCAGCCGCGCCGTCGTCGACTCCTTCGCGCGGCGGCCGACGGTGGGCGGGCTGGCCCGCTCGTTCTGGCCGCTCGGCGCCCCGGCCGACGGCCGGCCGCGGACCCCCGGCGGCGACCTCGCCGTCGACTTCCTCGGCTCCGGTGACGCGCTGCTGGACCGCTGGTTCACCAGCGAGCGGCTCAAGGCGGCGCTGGCCTGGTTCGGTGCGCAGTCCGGCCCGCCCATGTCCGAGCCGGGCACCGCGGCGATGGTCGCCTGGGCCACGCTGCTGCACGACGTCCCGCCCGGCCACCCGGTGGGCGGCTCGGGCGGGCTCACCCAGGCGCTGCGCCGCCGGCTCGAGGCCGACGGCGGGCACGTGGCCCTCGGGGACGCCGCGGCCCGGCTGCTGGTCGAGGACGGCCGGGTGACCGGCGTCGAGACGGCGTCGGGACGACGCGTCGCGGCCCCGGTCGTCGTCGCCGCCTGCCACGTGCTGGCCACCCGCGACCTGGCCGGGGAGCACGCCCCGCCGTCGCTGGCCGACGCCGCCCCGCCGGTGGGCAACGGCTTCGGCCTGGTGGTCCGGGCGCTGACCGACGCCCCGCCGTCCTACCCCGGGGTGGACCCGGCTGCGGCGCTGGGCGGGCTGCAGCTGCTGTGCACCGACCGTGCGCAGCTGGCCGCCGCGCACGGCGACTGGCTGGCCGGCCGGCTGCCCCGGGAGCCGGTGCCCCTGGCGATGTGCTTCTCGGCCACCGACGACACCCTCGCCCCACCCGGACAGCACGTGGTCACCGTGTGGGGCCAGTGGTACCCCTACGCACTCGCCGACGGCGGGGACTGGGACGCGCTCGCCGAGGCCGAGGCCGACCGGCTGATCGGCGCCGTCGACCGCTTCGCACCCGGCTTCGCCGCCTCGGTGCAGCGGACGTACGTGCAGACCCCGCTGCTGCTGGAACGGGAACTGTCGCTGCTGCGTGGCAACGTCATGCACGTGGAGATGGGGCTGGCCAGCATGTTCGCCTTCCGGCCGACGCCGGCGCTGTCGGGCTACCGGGTGCCCGGCCTGGCCGGGCTCTACCTCGCCGGCGCCTCCACCCACCCCGGCGGCGGGGTGTCGGGCAACTCCGGGCGGACGGCGGCCCGCGTCGTGCTCGGCGACCGCGGCGTGCCCGCCCGCGCCCGCGAGGCCCTCCGGCGCGGGCTGGCCCGGGTCCGCCGGTGAGCGGTCTGGTCGTCGCGCGGCCGGACAGCCGGCCGGCCGCGCTGCCGTGGGTGCCGGCGGCGCCGCTCGTGCTCACCGCCATCGCCTATCCGCTGCTCGACCCGGGCGCCGCCCGCGACGCGGTGAGCTGGGCGATCGTGCTGCTCGGCTCGACGGTGTCGGTGGTGCACGCGGGGGTGAGCCGGGGAGTCCGGACCGGAGCCGGCGTCCTGCTGGTCACCGCGGCCACCGCGGTGGTGTTCGAGGCGGTCGGGCTGGCCACCGGGTTCCCGTACGGCGAGTACACCTACAGCGACGACCTCGGCCCCACGCTGCTCGGCGTCCCGTTCCTCGTGCCGCTGGCCTGGCTGATGATGGCCTGGCCGAGCTGGCTGCTGGCCCACCGGCTCACCCGGGGCGGGCGACGCGCGGCCCGCGTGGTCGTGGCCGCTGCGGTGTTCGCCGCGTGGGACGTCGTCCTCGACCCGCAGATGGTGCAGGCCGGCTACTGGACGTGGGCGCACCCGCGGCCCTCGCTGCCGGGCATCGACACCGTGCCGCTGACCAACCTGGCCGGCTGGCTGCTCGCCGGGCTCGTGCTCATGACGCTGCTCGACCTGCTGGTGGCCCGCACCGCGACCGAGCCGCCGCGCACCGGCGACGGCGCTGCCCTGCTGGTGCTGGGCTGGATGACCCTCGGCGGCGCGCTGGCGCACGCCGGCTGGCTGGGGCTGCCCGGGTCCGCGGTGTGGGGCGTGCTGCTCGCCGTCCCGGTGCTGGTGGCGCTGGCGATCCAGGCACGGAGGTGAGCGAGCTCGCCCACGGGCAGGGCGGACTCCGCGGATGCGGCCGACGAGTACCGCGAGGAGGACCCGTGAGCGGCCGGCTGCTGCGGGTGCTGTCCGGCACCGCGGTCGCCGGGGCGCTGCACGCGGCGGTCAACGTGGCGCTGCTGCGCCGTCCACCGGCAGGACCGTCGCCGGTACGCCGGCCGGTGACCGTCGTCCTGCCGGTGCGCGACGAGGAGGCGCAGGTCGGGAGCTGCCTGGCCGCGGTGCTGGCGCAGGCGGGCGTGCCGGACCTCCGGGTGGTGGTGGTGGACGACGGCTCGACCGACGGCACCGCCGACGTCGTACGCGCGGTCGCCGACCCCCGGGTGCACCTGGTGACCGCCGCCGACCCGCCGCCGGGCTGGCTGGGCAAGCCGCACGCCTGCGCCACCGGGGCGGACGCGGGCGATCCCGGCGACGACGGCGTGCTGGTGTTCCTCGACGCCGACGTCCGGCTCTTCCCCGACGCGGTGGCCGGCGCGGTCGCCGTCCTCGAGGAGCACGGCCTGGACCTGGTCTCGCCGTGGCCGCGGCCGGTCACCGCCACCGCGGCCGAGCGCCTCGTGCAGCCGCTGGGCCCGTGGCTGTGGATCACCACGCTGCCGGTGCGGCTGGCCGAACGGTCCCGGGAGCCGTCGCTGACCGCGGCCAACGGGCAGTTCCTCGTCGTCCGGCGGCCGGCGTACGCGCGGGCCGGCGGGCACGCCGCGGTGCGCGGCGAGGTGATCGAGGACGTCGCGCTGGCCCGGGCGGTCAAGCGGGCCGGCGGCCGGGCGGTCCCGGTCGACGGGTCGCGGCTGGCCGCCTGCCGGATGTACGACGGCTGGCCGGCGCTGCGGGCCGGCTACGCCAAGTCGCTGTGGGCCTCGGTCGGCGGGTCACCGGGGGCGAGCGTCGCGGTGGCGGCCGGGCTGACCGCCGTATGGGTGCTCCCCGCGCTGGCCGCGCTGCGCGGGTCGCGGGCCGGGCTGGTCGGCTATGCGGCGGGCGTGGCCGGGCGGGCGGTGTCGGCCGCGGCGACGGGCAGTCGGGTGTGGCCGGACTCGCTGGCGCACCCGGTGTCGATGCTGCTGTTCGACGTCCTGCTGGCCGGGTCGGTGGCCGGGCGGCGGCGGGGCACGCTGTCGTGGCGCGGCCGCCCGGTCGGCGGGGCGCCGGCGGTCCGGGAGACGATGGCCGGGTGACCAGCCCGAACGCGCGCGTGCACTTCGACCCGGCGGCCATGGACGGCGGCGCCTTCTACCGGGTGCTCAACTCGGTCGTGGTGCCCCGGCCGATCGCCTGGGTGGCCACCCGCTCGGCCGAGGGCGTGGTGAACCTGGCGCCGCACTCCTTCTACACGGTGGCGTGCGTGTCCCCGCCGGTCGTGCAGTTCACCTCGGTCGGCCGCAAGGACACCCTGGACAACGTCGAGGCGACCGGTGAGTTCACCGTCAGCCTGACCCCGGAGTGGCTGTTCGAGCAGGTGAACGCCACGGGCACCGACTTCCCGCACGGCGTCAGCGAGGCCGAGCAGGTCGGCGTCGCGCTGGAGCCGAGCGAGCGGGTGGGGGTCCCCCGGGTGGCGGAGTCACCGGTCGCGGTGGAGTGCACGCTGCACTCGACGGTGCGGCTGGGTGACAGCACGGTGGTGTTCGGCCGGGTGGAGCTGATCAGCGTGTGGGAGAGCGCGGTCGAGGACGGGCGGCCGCGCATCGAGCGCCTGCGGCCGCTGGCCCGACTGGGCGGCAACGAGTGGACGGCGCTCGGCGAGGTCCGCGAGATCAAGCGGATCTCCTACCGCCGCTGGGCCGAGGACCCGACCATCGGCGAGAACCTGCGTCGGCAGTAGCGACTCCCGGGAACGTGCTGCCCAGATCGGAGATCAGGGCGCATGTTCCCCGGAGTTGCGAGCGGAGCAGCTGGAGCCGGGGACGGCCGTTGGCCGCGGTGTCGGCCGGTAGGCCGACCATGTCACGGCAGGTGGGCGGCGATCTCGTCGGCGGCGTCGGTGCCGAAGGCGTCGGCGAAGCGCTCGAGGAACGGCTCGCGCTGCAACTCGTACTCCTGGGTGCCGATGACCTCGACGGCCTCGGTGGCGACCGCCGACCCCAGCTGGGTGGCCCGCTCCAGGCCCAGCCCCCACATCCGGCCGGCGATGAACCCGGCGCGCAGCGCGTCGCCACCGCCGGTGGGCTCGACCGGCTTGGTCTCCGGGACGGCGATGACCTCGATCGGCTCGGCGCCGGCCTGCCGCACGAGCACGCCGTCGGCCGCGCGCGTGGTGACCCAGGTGTCCACCCGGTCGAGCACCTCGGCCTCGCTCCAGCCGGTCTTCTGCAGCAGCAGCGCGGCCTCGTACTCGTTGGTGAACAGCAGGTCGGCGCCGTCGACGAGGTCGCGGATCATCTCGCCGTCGGCCCAGGCCAGCTGCTGGCTGGGGTCGGCGGCGAAGGCGTAGCCGCGGTCCCGGCACTCCCGGGTGTGCCGCACCATGGCCGTCGGGTCGTTGGGGCCGACGACGACCAGGTCCAGGGTGCCCACGCGGCCGGCGACCGGGGCCAGCTCGATGGACGACGCCTCCGACATCGCGCCCGAGTAGAACGAGGCGATCTGGTTGTTCACCGCATCGGTGGTGCAGACGAACCGGGCGGTGTGCTTGAGCTCCGACCAGTGCACGCTCGCGGTGTCCACGCCGTGCCGGGTGAGCCAGGCGTCGTAGTCGGCGAAGTCGCTGCCGACGGCCCCGACGAGCACCGGCCCGAGGCCGAGCAGCCCCAGCCCGTAGGCCATGTTGGCGCCGGCGCCGCCGCGGTGCTGCACCAGGTCGTCGACCAGGAACGACAGCGACACGTTCTCCATCTGCCCCTCGACGAACTGCTCGGTGAACTTCCCCGGGAAGGTCATCAGGTGGTCGGTGGCGATGGAGCCGGTGACGGCGACGGGCACGGGGACGCTCCCTGGGGACGGCGTGCGGCGGGACGCCCGGTGGACGTCGGTGGACGACCCCAACACCATAGGAGCCGCCCGGGCACCCCGCCGCGCCAGGCTCCGGGGTCCCGCCGGCCCGTCCCGGATCCCGCCCCCGAGCTCGCGAGGGGTGGGCAGGACGGCGCCCCCTGCAGGGTCCCGCCGCGAGCTCGCGAGCGGTGGGGGCAGGGGGTCCTTACTCGGCCAGCGCCCGCCGCAGCGACGTCCCCAGCTGGGCGACGCCGACGACGCCGAGCAGGCAGCCCACCGCCGTCCCGCAGGTGACCACCGCCGCGTCCCAGCCGAGGCCGGCCACGACCCCCGCCCCGCCGAGGGTGCAGCCGGTCATGGCGACCCGGGTGGGGCGCTCCCAGACCGACAGCTGCCCGGTCTCGGCGACGCCGGCCTGCCCGGCGCGGGCGCGCAGGTAGTCCGGCAGCCAGCACAGCGCACCGAACGCCGCGGCCAGCCAGCCGGGGGCGCCGGCGACCCAGAGCGCGGCGGCGAAGGCGCCCTCGCTGAGCCGGTCGACGGTCGAGTCGAGGACGAAGCCGCGGCGCGAGGCCCGCCCGGTGGCGATCGCCAGCGCGCCGTCGAGCCCGTCGAGGACCGCGGAGAGCCCGACCAGCACCCCGGCGAGCACGAGCCACGCACCGCCGACCGCGGCCGGGACGACGGCGGCCGCCGCGACGAGCAGCCCTGCGGCGGTCACCGCGACCGGCGGCAGCCCGGAGACCCGGCGGGCCAGGGCGTAGACCCCGGACAGCCAGCCGTGCACCATCCGGCTGGCCGCGGGGTCCGCGCCGCCGTGCCAGGTCGACCAGGCGGCGAGGTACTCCTCGCGGCTCAGCACGGCGCCTGCTCCACGTCCGCAGTCCACCAGGCTCCGCACGACGGGGACAGTGGAGGGGTGCTCGCCGGTCTCTCCCCCGCCCGCCGCCGCCTCGTCCTCACCGTCCTGGCCCTCGTGGTCGTCGCCGTCCTGGTCACCGGCGCGACGCTGCTGCTGGGCCGGCCGTCGGGCGCCGCTGGCCGCGAGCCGGTGTCCCAGGAGACCCCCGGCCCGGTGCTGCTCGTGCCTGGCTACGGCGGCTCGACCGGAGCGCTGCGGTCGCTGGCCGACCGGCTCGCCGCCGAGGGGCGCGACACCACGCTGGTCGACGTCCCCGGCGACGGCACCGGTGACCTGACCGCCGCCGCCGCCACGCTGGCCGAGGCCGCCGACGCGGCCCTGGCGCGCACCGGCGCGGAGAGCGTGGACGTCGTCGGCTACTCCGCGGGCGGCGTGGTGGCCCGGCTGTGGGCCGCGGACGGCGGCGCGGCCGTCACCCGGCGGGTCGTCACCCTCGGCTCTCCGCACCACGGCACGTCCCTGGCCGACCTGGCCGGGCAGCTGGCGCTGGAGCAGTGCCCCGAGGCCTGCCGGCAGCTGGCCACCGGCAGCCCGCTGCTCGCCGGGCTGAACGCGGACGACGAGACGCCGGAGGGTCCGGCCTGGATCTCGATCTGGACGACGCAGGACCAGACGGTGACCCCGCCGGAGTCCGCCCGGCTGGAGGGTGCGCTGGAGCTGCCGGTGCAGTCGGTCTGCGCCGACGCGCGCGTGACCCACGGCGAGCTGCCGCGCGACCCGCTGGTGCAGGCGATGGTGCTCGAGCAGCTGGGTGCCGCGCCGCCGGCCGCGCTGGGCCCCGAGGATTGCGCCCGCCTCGGCGGCTGAAAGAGGACCCCGTCCTCCCCACCCCTCGCAGGCTCGGGGCGGGGCCCGGGACGGGGCCGTTGACACATGCAGGTGGATACCTGCATGCTGCTGGTCGTGGGCAGGGACATCCGCGATGTCGACCAGGTCTTCAAGGCCCTGGCCGACGGCACGCGGCGGCTGTTCCTCGACCGGCTGCGCGAGCAGGACGGGCAGACGCTGGGTGAGCTCTGCGCCCGGCTCGGCATGACCCGCCAGTCGGCCACACAGCACCTCGACGTCCTCGTCCGCGCGGGCCTGGTCACCGTCGTCCGCCGCGGCCGGGAGCGGCTGCACTTCCTCAACCCCGCGCCCCTGCACGACATCGGGGAGCGCTGGATCTCGTCGTTCGACCGACCCCGCCTGGCGGCGCTCTCCGCCATCCGGTCCCGAGCAGAGGAGCTCGCCGTGTCCGAGTCCGTCCCGACGTACGTGTACGTCACCTACATCCGTGCCAGCGCCGAGCAGGTGTGGCGCACGCTCACCGACGCCGACCTCACCGCCCGCTACTGGGGCCACGCCAACGTCTCGGACTGGCAGCCGGGCTCGCGCTGGGAGCACCGGCGCGCCGACGGCTCCGGCACCGTCGACGTGGCCGGCCGCGTCATCGAGGCCGACCCGCCACGGCGCCTGGTCATCACCTTCGGCTCCCCCGGCGGCGAGCAGCCGCCGGACGGCGACTCGGTGGTGACGTTCCGGGTCGAGCCCAACGGCGACATCGTGCGGCTCACCGTCACCCACGAGAACCTGGCCGACGAGACCGCGCTCGGGGAGATCTCGCACGGCTGGCCCGCGGTGCTGGCCAACCTCAAGTCGCTGCTGGAGACCGGCGAGGTGCTGCCCGAGGCCCCGTGGGAGATGGCGCCCGTCGGGCGGTCGTCGTGACGGGCACGGTCTCCCCCGAGCTCCCCGCGCAGGTCGCTCTCTTCGCGCGCGCCGCCGGCTACGCGCTGGAGAGCCTGGCGGAGGTCACCGACGCCGACCTCGACCGGCCGACCCCGTGCGCCGACTGGCCCGTGCGGACCCTGCTGCTGCACCTGGCCGACGCGGCCGACGGCCTCTCCGGCCTGGCCCGCACCGGCGAGCTCGCCCTGCCGTCCCCACCGCGCACGGGGGACGCCGACCCCGCCGCCGTCGCCCGGGACCGCCTGCTGCGCCTGCTCGACGTCCTGACGTCGGCCGCCGCGGACGACGGACGGGGCACCACGGACCACGCCGCGCTCGCCCAGGCGGCCGCCCGCGGCGGCGCGATCGAACTCGCCGTCCACGGCTGGGACGTCGCCACGGCCTGCGGCTCGGGACACGTCATGGCACCCCGGCTCGCCACCGCGCTGCTGCAGGCGGCGACGTCGCTGGTCGAGGACGGCGCCCGGCCGGGGCTGTTCGCCGCGCCCGTGGCCCCGCCGCCGGACGCGGGCCCGGAGGACCGCCTGGTCGCCTTCCTCGGCCGTCGCCCCGCGGCGGGTCCCCACCGCGGGAGCTGATGCCTGCGCCGATGAGTCCGCGTGCCCGCGCCGGTCTGCACCCCGAGACCCGAGGAGGCCACCCGTGCCGAAGCTGCGCGTACACGCGATGTCCGTGTCCCTCGACGGCTGTGCCGCCGGCCCGGACCAGGGCCCCGACCACCCGCTGGGGGTCGGCGGCGAGGCACTGCACACCTGGGCGTTCGCCACGGCGACGTTCCACCGGATGCTGGGCCGGGCCGGTGGCACCACGGGCGTGGACGACGAGATGCTGCGCCGCGGCGAGGAGGGCATCGGCGCGACGATCATGGGCCGCAACATGTTCGGCCCGGTCCGCGGCCCGTGGGACGGCGACGACTGGACCGGCTGGTGGGGCCCGGAGCCGCCCTACCACCACCCCGTCTTCGTCCTGACCCACCACGCGCGCGACCCGGTGGAGATGGCCGGCGGGACGACGTTCACTTCGTCACCGACGGCATCGAGTCCGCGCTGGAGCAGGCGTTCGCTGCGGCCGGTGGCCTGGACGTCCGGTTGGGCGGCGGACCGGCCACCGTGCAGCAGTACCTGCGCGCGGGCCTGGTCGACGAGCTGCACGTCGCCGTCGTGCCGGTGCTGCTCGGCGGGGGCGAGCGGCTCCTCGACGACCTGCAGGGAGCACCGCCGCTGGAGTGCGCCGAGGTCGTCGCGTCGCCGGCCGTGGCGCACATCCGCCTGGTGCGCCGCTAGCTGGTGACGTCCTTGGTGGTGAAGTTGGCCCAGGCCGCCGCCAGCAGCACGCCGACGTAGACGCCCTGCAGCGCCAGCCCGCGGACGACGTCCCGCCACAGGATCGGGTCGCGGAACAGGTCGACGAACGCCAGCCAGTACCGCGTCGGCAGGTAGGGCGCGATCGGCGAGGCGGCGTCCAGGGTGAACAGCAGCGAGGAGGTCACCAGCACGGCCAGCGCGCCGAGCGCGGCGGCCAGCGGTGAGTCGGTGAGCGTGGAGAAGAACAGCCCGAAGGCGGCGACGCCGAGCATGGAGACGGTCACGTAGCCGATGGCCATCAGGCTGCGGCCGGCCAGCTCCTGCTGGCTGAGCGAGGTGCCCGACACCGACGTCCCGCCGCCGACGGGCTGGGCGTCGAACAGCGTCGTCCCGACGACGTAGCCCACACCCGCGACCACCAGCACGGTGACCAGCACGAACGCGATGACGGCGACCAGCTTGGCCACCAGCAGCCGGGTGCGCCCGGCCGGGCGGGCCAGCAGGTAGCGCAGCGTGCCGGCCTGGGCCTCCCCGGCGACGGCGTCCCCGGCGACGACGGCGACCGCGATCGGCAGGAACAGCGGCAGCACGATCGCCAGCGCCGCCAGCGGGAACAGCGCGCCGTTGGTGAGGACGGCGGACAGGAACGGCGGGCCCTCCCCCGGCCGCGGCGCCAGGTCGGTCAGCTGCAGCAGGACGGCGACCAGCACCGGCAGCGCGTTGAGGACGGCGATCGTCACCCAGGTCCGCGGGCGGCCGAACAGCTTGCGCAGTTCGACGCCGATCACCGGGCCACCTCCACCCGGTCGGCGCTGGTGCCGGCCGCGGCGAGCACGACCTCCTCGAGGGTGGGCCGCTGCAGCGCCAGCCCCGTCACCGGCACACCCGCGCCCACGAGCAGTGCGTTGACCTCGGCCGGGTCGTCGCCGCGCACCACCACCCGCCTGCCCTCGGCGGCCAGCACCCGGCCGTCGAGCACGGCCCGCACCCGGTCGGCGGCGGGGGTGTCGACCACGGTCGCGCCGGTGGGCGCGGTCAGCCGGGCCAGCTCGTCCTGCAGCACCAGGCGGCCCCGGTCCAGCACGCCGACGCGGGTGCACAGCTGCTCGACCTCGGCCAGCAGGTGGCTGGAGAGGAACACCGTCGTCCCGCCGCGGTTGAGCTCGAGCAGCAGCTCCCGGATCTCGGTGATGCCCTGCGGGTCCAGCCCGTTGGTCGGCTCGTCGAGCACCAGCAGCTCGGGACGGCGCAGCAGCGCGGCGGCCAGCCCGAGCCGCTGCCGCATGCCGAGGGAGTAGGCGCGCACCGGCCGGCGGTCGATGCCGCCGAGGCCCACCTGCTCGAGCACCTCCTCGATGCGGGCACGGCGGCTGCGTCGGGCGCCGCCCGGCCCGGCCGCGTCGATCAGCGACAGGTTGGCTCGGCCGGACAGGTGCCCGTGGTGCGCCGGGCCCTCGACCAGCGCGCCGACCCGGGGCAGCACCCGGCGGCCGGCGCGGGGCATCCGCTCGCCCAGCAGCTCGACCTCGCCGGCGGTGGGCAGCACCAGGCCCAGCAGCATCCGCACCGTGGTCGTCTTGCCCGAGCCGTTGGCGCCGAGGAAGCCGTAGACGTCGCCGGCGCGGACGTCGAGGTCGATGCCGTCGACCGCGCGCAGCCGGCCGTAGCGCTTGACCAGCCCCCGGGTACGGATGACCGCGTTCACGAGACGGCTCCGGGCAGCCGGCGGGCCGCGTCGGCGAGCGCGTCGAGGGTGACGGTGCCGGTGAGCACGTAAGCCGGGCCGTCGGGCGGGGTCACCAGCATCAGCCCGAGCGGGCCCGCCGCGACCCGGGTGCCCAGCTCGTCGGTCACCGCGTCCGGGCTGGCGGTCAGCGCCTCACGCAGTCCCCCGGCCAGCCGGCCCGGCACCGGCGCGGCCGCCAACAGGGTGACGCCGCGGCCGTACATGCCGACCGCGTCGGGCACCCCCTCGAAGGTCCGCCGCGGCAGGCCGGCCAGCTCCCCGGGCAGCCGCACGTCCGGCGCCCGCTCCTCGGCCTGCGCGATCAGCTCCTCGGTGTCGGGGGCGGGGAGCACGGTGGCGTCCGGCGGCGGGGTGAACGCGACGACGTCGGCCGGGGGGACGGCGAGGTCCAGGTCGAGGAACCGGGTGTCCAGCGCCGGGCGGTCGGCGGCCTCGGCGAAGACCTCGACCTGCAGCGGCAGCCCGCTGGCGGGGTCGACCCAGACGTCGACCCGGCCGACGGACGAGGCGGCGTCCGCCGGCGTGAGCCGCAGTCCGAGCGCATCCCGGCCGGCGACCCGGCGGGCGCCGGCGCGGGCGAGCTCGTCGTCGGTGGCCTCGGACAGCAGCCGCCGGCCGAGCGCGGCGGGCAGCAGGTCCGGCGGGGTGGGCAGCGCGAGGGCCGCCGGAGCGCCGCGGGTGGCGGTGGCGGCCTCGAAGTCCCAGGTCCAGGTGCCGCCGGGGTCGCGGTGCACGCCGGTCTCCCCCGCCGCGGTCACCACGTCGACCCGGGAGTCCTCCGGTCCACGCCACCACACCCGCATCAGGGTCCGGTCGCTGAACAGGTCGGCGACGTCGGTGAGCCGGTCGGACACCGGCAGCGCCAGCCCGCCGGCAGAGACCGCGTAGCCGGAGAAGCCGACGTCCGCACTGGCCAGCACCGCGTCCCGGAGCCCGGCCGCGGGCACGTCCGCGTCGTCCGCGGGCAGGGCGGCCACCACCGAGGGCAGCGCCACCAGCGCCGCGACGAGCAGGCCGACCGCCGCCCACCGGGCCAGCGCGCCCCGCCCCCGTGCCGCCATGCGCCCCACGGTACGAGCGGAGGGCGAACCGCCGGGCCTCAGTGGGACGCGGAGGCCTTGCGCCGGTGCACCGTGAGGTTCATGACGAGCACGATCAGCGCCCCGACGACGAGCCCGACCAGCGCGCTGGCCAGGGTGTTGACGAGCCACCTCACGACCCCGCCGAGGGCCCCGGTGGCCTCGTGCGCCGCCTCCTCCAGCTGGTGCACGGCGCCGTACACGACGTGCAGGCCCAGCTCGTCGGAGCCCACCAGCAGGATGTGCCCACCGACCCAGAGCATCGCGGCGGTCCCGATCACGGTGATGATCGCGAGCAGCCGCGGCATCGCCTTCACCATCCCGTGGCCGAGCCGGGCCACGACCTTCCCGGGCCGCTCGGACAGGCGGAGTCCGACGTCGTCCATCTTCACGATGAGGCCGACGACGCCGTAGACGAGGATCGTGATGCCGACCGCGACGACGGCGAGGATCACCGCCCGGGACCAGAAGCCCTCGTCGACCACCTCGTTCAGCGAGATCACCATGATCTCGGCGGACAGGATGAAGTCGGTGCGCACGGCCCCGGACACGATGGTGTCCTCGTCCGGCAGCGTCTCCTCGCCCGCGGCGTGGTCGTCGTGGCCGCCGCGGAGCTTGTGCCACACCTTCTCGGCGCCCTCGTAGCAGAGGTAGGCACCGCCGATCATGAGGATCGGGGTGAGCAGCCACGGCAGGAACTGGCTGAGCAGCAGCACCGCGGGCAGCAGGATGAGCAGCTTGTTGCGCAGCGAGCCCTTGGCGATGCGCTTGATGATCGGAATCTCGCGCTCGGCGGCCAGGCCGTGCACGTACTGCGGCGTGACGGCGGTGTCGTCGACGACGACGCCGGCGGCCTTCGCGCTGGCCCGTCCAGCAGCGAGCCCGATGTCGTCGACGGACGCGGCGGCGGCGCGCGCCAGCGTCGCCACGTCGTCGAGCAGGGCTACGAGTCCACCGGCCACGTGACGTCCTCCCAGTTGGTCAGCACTCGTGTGCAGTCTCGGTGATCGTGGTCCGTCCGGCCGCACCGGGCGACTCCCGTTCGGCATTCCGGGCAGGACTACCCGGCCGGGGACACGCCGAACGCACCGTTCGGAGGGGACGTCCTCCGGTGGCCGCGACCGGCACCCTGGGGCGACGGCTGCCCACCGGGGGCGGCAGGAGGGCAGGACCATGCGGACGGCGGACGACGAGGGCGCGGCGCTGTGGCCCGGCCGGTACCTGACCGAGGGCCGGCTGGTCGTCGTCCGGTCGCCGCGGCCCGGGCCCGTGTCGCGGTGGGCGCGGCTGCGCGCGGCCGCCGTCCGGCTGGACCGGGCCGCCCGCGCCCGACTGGGACTGCCGTCTCCCCCTCCGGAGGCGCCGCCGCCTTCCCCGGACGCGTCCTTCGCGGCCTGGGACACCACCGAGGCACGGGTCGCCGCGGCAGCCGGACGGGCGTGGGCGGAGACGGTGCGCGAGCCGTCCTGGTCCTCACCGCTGCTGGCGGCCAGCCGCTTCGACGGCCGGGCCGAGGTCGACCGCATCGTCGACCTCGCACTGCGCATCCGCTCCGCCCGCGTCTCCCTCGGCGTGCGCCCGGTCGGGACGGCGGCGGAGTACTGGGACCGCCAGTCCGCCGCGCTGGAGGCCGCCGCGCTGCGGCTCGGGCACCGCGCCGACGCGCTGATCCGCTACCGCGACCAGGCCGCGCTGCTCTCGGCCGAGCTGCGCCAGCTGGCCGACCTCGAGCGGCTCGAGCGCAGCGCCGCGGAGGTCGACGGGATCACCGCCGCGACGTCGGCGCTGCCCGGCCGTGGGGACGGCGACCTGCGCGCGGTGGCCGACGAGATCGCCGCCGTGCGCAGCGCGGTGAGCGAGCTGGTCGAGCTCATGACCCGCACCCGCGCGCCGCTGGCCGTGCCGCCGGACTGAGAGCGCTGTACCCCAGGGATCCACTCCGCCGCACGAAACGGGCCGTACGGGTACGACGGTCCTCGACAGCCGACGTTCCCGCGGGAACGCCCATCGACTCTCCTGCGTCACAAGTACGGCGATGGCACTGGAGAAGTCCCTTCAGACGCTCATCGAGCACAACATGGAGACGCTCTTCGGTGTCCGCTTCGTCGCCAGCGAGTACTCCACCGGCACCAGGCACGGCGGCCGGATGGACTCGCTCGGCATCGACGAGAACGGCAACCCCGTCATCTTCGAGCACAAGCGCGCGGTCAACGAGAACGTGATCACGCAGGGTTTGTTCTACCTGGACTGGCTCATGGACCACCGCGGCGACTTCAAGTTGCTCGTGCAAGAGCGACTCGGGGCGAACGTGGTCGTCGACTGGTCCAACCCGCGCCTGGTCTGCGTGGCCGGCGACTTCACGAGATACGACCAGTACGCCGTGGCCCAGATGAACCGCAGCATCGAGCTGGTCCGGTACCGCTACTACGGCGGACAGCTCCTCGCTCTCGAACTCGTCGCGTCGACGACTGCGAATGCGACGGCGGCCGGCCAGCCGAGCGGCGCGGCCTCTGGGAACGGCACCTCCGGTGGCGGAACGTCGAAGACGGTGACCCAGTACTACGACGACGCGGACCAGCAAGTGAAGGACCTGTACGACGCCCTCGAGCAGTACCTCGTCAGCCTCGGTGACGACGTCACGAAGATCGTCAACCGAAACTACATTGCTTTCCGGCGGCTGAAGAACTTCGCCTGCGTGGAGGTCCATCCCCGGACGAAGAAGCTGCTGGTCTACGTCAAGGTGAACCCGGATGAGGTCTCCCTGGACGACGACTTCACCCGTGACGTGCGAAAGCTGGGGCATTTCGGGACCGG
This sequence comes from Geodermatophilus chilensis, assembly GCF_002802985.1. Taxonomy (GTDB): domain Bacteria; phylum Actinomycetota; class Actinomycetes; order Mycobacteriales; family Geodermatophilaceae; genus Geodermatophilus; species Geodermatophilus chilensis. Next base: position 14,795 of record NZ_NVPT01000023.1, read on the forward strand.
CGACCTGGAGATCACCATCGGCAGCCTGGAGGCACTTTCCAGGGCCCAGTCGTTGATCGATCTGAGCTACGAGGCCAGCTGAAGCACCGGCGCCGGTCGAACGGTCGTCACCCGGCGGGTGGCAAGGCCGGCGTCACGTCCGTGTGGCCGAAGTCGTCACCCTTGAACAGCAGTGGCTCCCCACTCTCGGCGGCCAAGGCATAGGCGAAGCAGTCTCCGAAGTTCAGCCGAGCCGGATGGCCACTCCCTTTCCCGAAGTCCCGGTAGGCCGCACGCGCGGCCAGGGCATGCGACGCGGTCACCGGCACGATGGACAGTCCGCTCTCGGTCACGAACTGGTCGAATCGCCGTGTCGCGACCGGGTCACGGGCGCTCTCGACCACGATCGCCGCTTCGACGTAGTTCACCGCCGAGATCTTCGGCCGCTCGGTGCCGGCGATCGCGTCGTTGTACCGGCCGGCGTCGGGCTCCAGTCGGAGGATCGCGACGAGTGCCGATGAATCGACGATCACGCCGGGAGGCCGGCGTCGTCGTACAGCAGGTCCCCGTGGTCCCGAACGGCGAACTCTCCCTTCAGCCTGGGCGCGATGTCCCGAGCCAAGGCCATGAGCCGCGCCGCCCGTTCTTCTGGGGCTGGCCGATCGGTTCCGAGCCGGTCGAGTCGCTCCCGCACGGCAACAGTCACCGCTGTCGTGAGGGATTCGCCGGTCAGTACGGCGAGCTCTCGAGCAAGGCGTTCCGTCTCATCGTTCTTGATGTTCAGACTCATGGTGGAAGTCTACACCTCCCGTCCACCAGTCCACCCGGATCGGAATGTCGCAGGGCGTGTCTGTAGGCCCGCCCCCCAGCCCGCGCTGACCACGGGCCATCGTCCTCGGCGTCGTGCTTGCCGCCCTCCCGGTCGAGCACGAGGTCGGCAACGACACGGTCAGGGTCGCGATCATGGATCCGCTCGTGGCCGGCGGACCCGGCACCGGCGCATGAGACGCGCACCCGGCCGGGTAGAGCGACTCCATGGCGCCTCCTCTCAGTGACGCGGTCGTCGTCGACGTCCTCCGCCGGGTCGACCGGCTGACCGCCCCGCTGGTCCGCCGGCTCGGCCGCCCCCCGGAGCTGCCGCAGGCCGAGCGGGAGCAGTGGTGGGCCGACCGGGTCAGCCGGGTCGCCGCCGGCGTCAGCGCCGTCCCCCGCTTCGCCGGCAAGCTCGCCGACCTGCTGCCGCTGCAGAACACGGTCGGGTCGGCGGTGCAGGCCGTGGTGGTCGGCGGGGTGGCCTCCGAGCACGGCGTCGAGGACGAGGCCGAGCGGGTGTCGCTGCTGGCGCAGGTGCTGCTCGACCGTGACCTGCCCGCCGAGCGGGTGCGGCCGCTGCTGCAGCGCGCCCCCGGCGCCTACGCCGACGAGGTCCTCGGCGACGAGGAGGACCGAGGCGTCGGCCGCACCGTGTGGCGGGTCGCCCGGCTGCTCGGCCGCATCGACGACACCCTCGACGCCCGGCCCAAGGGCAGGCTGCGGCACCGCGCCCTGTCCAACCTGCCGGTGGTGGGCACGCTCGGCGGCTACGCGGCCGAGCGGGAGGGGCTGCGCCGCGCGGCGGCCGAGACGGCGGCGCTGCTGGCCGGCCGCGCCGCCCGGACCCCCACGGCCGACCCGGCTCAGTGAGCCGTGGGGACCGCCGCGAGGTTGGCGTGGACCTCACGGGTCGCCGTCGACCGGTTCATGGTGATGAAGTGGATGCCCGGGACGCCCTCGTCGAGCAGCGTCCGGCACAGCTCGGTGGCCACCTCGACGCCGTAGGCCCGCACCGCCGCCCGCGCCTCGGGGGTGTCGCCGTCCAGTTCGGCGAAGCGGGCGGCCAGGTGCTCGGGGAAGGCCTGCCCCGACAGCTGCACGATCCGGGTGATCTGCCGGGCGTTGGTCACCGGCATGACCCCGGCGATGATCGGCACCGCGCAGCCGGTGGCGGCCACCCGGTCGCGCATCCGCAGGTAGTCCTCGGCGCGGAAGAACATCTGCGTGATGGCGAAGTCGGCGCCGGCCCGGCACTTGCGCACGAACATCTCGACGTCGGTGTCGAAGTCCGGCGAGCGCGGGTGCCGCTCCGGGAACGCGGCCACGCCGACGGAGAAGTCGCCCATCGAGCGGATCAGCTCGACCAGCTCGGCGGCGTAGCTCAGCCCCTCGGGGTGGGCCACCCACTCCGCCTGCGGGTCCGCGCCGGGCGGGTCGCCGCGCAGCGCCAGCAGGTTGCGCACCCCAGCGGCCGCCAGCCGGCTGACCACGTGCCGCAGCTCCGCGACGCTGTGGTCGACGGCGGTCAGGTGCGCCAGCGGGGTCATCGTCGTCTCGGTGGCGATGCGCTCGGTGACCGACACGGTGCCCTCGCGGGTCGACCCGCCGGCGCCGTAGGTGACCGACACGAACGAGGGCTGCAGCCGCTCGAGCTGGCGCAGCGCCGTCCACAGCTGGGTGGCGCCCTCGGGGCTCTTGGGCGGGAAGAACTCGAAGGACCACGTCGGCCGGCCCTCGGCGAGCAGCTCGCGCACGGTCGGGGTCATGGACGTCGAGGATACGGACCCGCCGCCGTCCGGCCGCGCTGCATCCGTGCGGCACCGCCCCGGCGAAGGTCCTCCGGCACCGCCGCACCCCAGGCCCCAGGAGGGCCGCCCGTTGGCCCTGACCGACCCCGCCCGGATCCCGGCCGCGCCTGATCGAGTCGCGCGCGATACTCGACCCGTGACCGCCGGGGCGCAGCAGCGCGAGACACCCGTCCTCCCCCCGGCTCCCCCGCCGGCCGCCGCCGAGATCGACCGCGTACGCGCGGCCGTCTCGACCGCCCTCTCGGACTTCCTCGAGGCGCAGCGGGAGACCCTCGCGGCCATGGACGAGTCGCTGCTGCCGGTGGTCGACGAGGTCTGCGCCCTGGCCGACGGTGGCAAGCGGCTGCGGCCGCTGTTCGCCTACTGGGGCTGGCGCGGCGTGCGCGGCGAGGGCCCCGGCGAGTCCGACGCGGCGGTGCTGCGGGCGGTCGCCGCGTTGGAGCTCGTGCACGCCAGCGCGCTGGTCCACGACGACGTCATGGACGGCGCGCTGACCCGCCGCGGCCGCCCGGCCACCCACGTCGGGTTCGCCTCCCGGCACGGGGACGGCGCACTGGCCGGGGACGGCGACGCCTTCGGCGTGGGCGCGGCGATCCTCGTCGGCGACCTCGCGCTGGTGTGGTCCGACGAGCTGCTGCGCTGCTCGGGCATCTCCCCCGCCGCGCTCTCCCGGGCCCGCACGGTGTGGGACACCATGCGCACCGAGGTGACCGCCGGGCAGTACCTGGACCTGCTGCGCGCCGCGGGCGGCCTGCCCGGCGCGCAGGGGGCCCTCACCGTGGCCCGCTACAAGAGCGCCGGCTACACCGTGCAGCGGCCGCTGCAGCTGGGCGCCGCCATCGCCGGCGCGGGCGAGCGCGCCGCGGAGGTCTACACCGCGATCGGCCTGCCGCTGGGCGAGGCGTTCCAGCTGCGCGACGACGTCCTCGGGGTGTTCGGCGACCCGTCGGTCACCGGCAAGTCCGCCGACGACGACCTGCGCGAGGGCAAGCAGACCCTGCTGGTGGCGCTGGCCGAGGAGGCCGCGGACGACGACGGACGGCGGCTGCTCACCGAGTCGCTCGGCAACCCCGGGGCCGGGCCGGACGAGTTCCAGGCGCTGCGGGCGCTGCTGGAGTCCACCGGCGCCCGCGTGCAGGTCGAGCAGCGGATCGCCGAGCGCACGGCGCTGGCCCGGACGGCCATCGCCGAGGCCCCGCTGGCCGACGACGCCCGGGCCGCCCTCGACGCGCTCGCCGTCGCCGCGACCACCCGCGCCGCCTGATGGTCCGCACCGTTCCCGGGCGCACCGACCGCGTCGTCGTCGTGGGCGCCGGCCTCGCCGGGCTCTCGGCGGCCCTGCGGCTGCGCGGCGCCGGCCGCGAGGTCACCGTCGTCGAGCGCGGCCCCGGCCCGGGTGGGCGCGCCGGGCGGATCGAGGAGCGCGACTACGCCCTCGACACCGGCCCGTCGGTGTTCACCGCGCCGGAGCTGGTCGCCGACACCCTCGCCGCGGTCGGCGAGGAGCTGGAGGACCGGCTGCAGCTGGTCCCCCTGGAGACCACGTACCGCGCGCAGTTCGCCGACGGCTCGCACCTGGACGTGCACGCCGACGTCGGCGCGTTCGCCGCCGAGGTGGAGGCGCTGTGCGGGCCGGCCGAGGCCGCGGCGCTGCGGCGGTACCTGGCCGACCTGGCCGAGCTCTACCGGCTGCAGCTGTCGACCTTCATCGACCGCAACCTCGACACCCCGCTGGACCTGCTGGGCCCCGAGCTGGTGCAGCTGGTCCGGCGCGGCGGGTTCGGCCGGCTGTCGAACCACGTCGCCCGGTTCTTCACCGACGACCGGCTGCGCCGACTGTTCAGCTTCCAGGCGCTCTACGCCGGGGTCTCGCCGTACCGGGCGATCGCCGCCTACGCCGTCATCGCCCAGCTCGACATCGGCGCCGGTGTCTGGCACCCGGTGGGCGGGATCGCCGCCGTCCCCCGGGCGCTGGCCGCCGCGGCCGCGGACGCCGGGGTCGGGTTCCGCTTCGACGCCGGTGTGCGGGAGCTGGAGGTCGGCGGGTCGCGGGTCACCGGCGTGCTGCTGGACGACGGCGAGCGGCTGCCCGCCGACGCCGTCGTCGTCACCGTCGACCGGCCGGAGACGCTGGTGCCCGGGTTCCGGCGGGTGCGGCGGCCGGTGTACTCGCCGTCCTGCGTGGCGGTGCACGTCGGCGTCCGCAGCGAGGTGCCCGGGCAGGCGCACCACACGATCAGCTTCGGCGCCGCCTGGCGGGAGGTGTTCGCCGAGCTCACCCGCGACGGCTCCCCGATGGCCGATCCGAGCCTGCTGGTGAGCATGCCGTCGGTCACCGACCGCAGCCTCGCCCCCGAGGGCGGCCAGGTGTTGAGCATCGTGGCGCCCACCCCGAACCTGGACCCGCACAGCGGCGGCAACCCCGACCTGGACTGGACGACGCTGGGCCCCCGCTACCGCGACGAGGTGCTCACCGTGCTCGAGGAGCGCGGCTGGACCGGGCTCACCGGCGCGATCGAGGTCGAGCACGTCGACACGCCGCTGACCTGGGCGGCGCAGGGCATGGCCGCCGGGACGCCGTTCGCGCTGGCGCACACCTTCGGCCAGACCGGCCCGTTCCGGACGCCGACACTGCCCCGGCGCGGCCCGGAGAACGTCGTGCTCGCCGGCTCCTCGGTGCAGCCCGGCGTCGGTGTGCCGATGGTCGTCATCAGCGGCCGGCTCGCCGCCGAGCGGATCACCGGCGATTTCCGCGGAAAACGCCGGACCACCCCGGGACGGTGACCCGATGACCCTCGTGGAGCCACTCCGCACGCAGGCCGAGCGGCAGGCCCTGCTGGACGCCGCCTACCGGCACTGCGCGGCGATCAACGCCGAGCACGGCAAGAGCTACCACCTGGCCACCCGGCTGCTGACCCCCGACCGGCGCCCGGCGGTCCACGCGCTCTACGCCGCCGCCCGCACCGCCGACGACCTCGTCGACCACCCCGGCGCCGACCCGGCCGGCGACCTCGCCGAGTGGTCCCGCGCGGTGCTCGCCGAGCTGGAGGCGGGCTGGTCCGACGACCCGGTGCGGCTGGCCCTGGTGCACACCTACCGCCGCCACGGCATCGCCGTCGAGCACCTGGTCGACTTCCTCGCCGCGATGACCAGCGACCTCGACGTCACCGGGTACGCCGACATGGACGCCCTCGACCGCTACATGTGGGGCTCGGCGTCGGTGATCGGCCTGCAGGTGCTCCCCGTTCTCGGCACCGCGCCCGGCGTGGCCCGCGAGGAGGCCGCCCCGCACGCCATCGCGCTGGGCGAGGCCTTCCAGCTGACCAACTTCCTGCGCGACGTCGCCGAGGACGTCGACCGCGGCCGGGTCTACCTGCCCGCCGACCTCATGGCCGCCCACGGCGTCACCCGCGAGCAGCTGGCCGAGAAGCGGCACGACTCCCGGTTCGCCGCGCTGATGCGCGAGATGGTGGCCATCGTCCGCCGCCGCTACGACGACGCCGCCCCGGGGACGCCGATGCTCGCGCCGGAGTCCCGCAACTGCGTGCGCGCGGCCACCGATCTCTACGGCGGCATCCTCACCGAGATCGAGCGGGCGGACTACCGGGTGCTCGACCGCCGCGTGCGGGTGGCCAGGCCGCGGCGCCTGGCGGTGTTCGCCCGCCGGTTGACCGCCGCCCAGCTGGCCAGGGTCAGGGTGACCATGGCGAAGCCGAACAGCAGGTCCTCGACCGGCGCGTAGGCGATCCGCGGGCCCCAGATCGTGTCCGGGTCGTAGGTGACGACCGCCAGCCCGGTCAGCACGCCGTTCATCAGCAGCTGGAACGTCACGATGATCGCGTAGGCCACCCAGAACACCGGGCGGGTGACCATCCGGGTGCGGTAGACGGCCAGGTCCAGCACGAGGACGGCGACGACGGCGGTGACCGCGAGGGCGCTGTAGCTCACCGGCCGGCCCGCTCTCTCGCCGGCAGGGCTTCCTCGACGGGGTAGCCGGCGTCCCACCCCGTGACCTTGCGCACCGCCTCCAGGGCCAGCACCGAGCACAGCGGGACGACGAGGAAGAACAGCACCTCCTCGACCGGGATGCCCCCGGGCAGCCGGACGCCGAGGGTGAGCTCGCCGGAGTAGTCCCAGTGGCCCTGCGCGATCGCGTACAGCACCCAGACCAGGAAGACGGCGAACTCCGGTGCGACCGCGATGAGCAGCCGCCGCCAGCGGGGGTACACCCGCACCCGCAGCAGGAGCTCGAGCGGCGCGGTGACGACCAGGCAGCCGGCCAGCAGCGCGAGGTAGGTCAGCTGCCCCACGCCACCCGCTCCCTCCACCCGCCCGGGCTCAGAACGCCAGGGCCTGGGCGCGCCGGGTGACCTCGGTGTGCCGGTCCCCGCGCAGGGCCTCGACCGGGGTGCCCGGCAGCGTCTCGTCGACACGGAACAGCCACTCGAACACCTCCTCGTCGCTGTACCCGCCGTCCTTGAGGACGGTGATCAGGCCGGGCAGGTGCTTGAGGACGGCGCCGTCCTGGAGGAAGTCGGCCGGGATCCGGCTGTTGCCGCTGCCGGGGACGGCCATGAGCTTGTGCTCGCGCAGCAGCTGGCGGACCCGGTTCGGCGAGACCCCCAGTACGCCGGCGACCTCCGCGGGGGTGAGCGTCTCCATGACGTCCGAGCCTATGACCCCCGCGGTCGGCCGTGCCCGGGACGCCGACCCGTCGCCCAGCTGCCCCGATACGATGGGCCGGGGCCGTGACTGGCGCTGCTGAGGTGGACCACCACCGGGGAGCGGCCCGCACCACCCCGCCGGGCGCCTGGGCACCCACCCGTCGTCCCCTCGCGCTGGAGCCCCCACCATGACCGACGCTGCCACGACCGACGCCACCGCCTCCTCCGACGCGGCCATGCCCCACGCCGACGTCGCCTCCGCCGCCTACCGCAGCGCGCTGCAGGTCATCGGGGCGGTCGAACCCCGGGTGGCCGAGGCGATCGGCGCCGAGCTCGCCGACCAGCGGGCCTCGCTGAAGCTGATCGCCAGCGAGAACTACGCCAGCCCCGCCGTGCTGCTCACCATGGGCAACTGGCTGTCGGACAAGTACGCCGAGGGCACCGTCGGGCACCGCTTCTACGCCGGCTGCCAGAACGTCGACACCGTCGAGGCGCTGGCCGCCGAGCACGCCCGCGAGCTCTTCGGCGCCTCGCACGCCTACGTGCAGCCACACTCGGGCATCGACGCCAACCTGGTCGCGTTCTGGGCGGTGCTCGCCTCCCGCGTCGAGGCCCCCGCGCTGGAGAAGGCCGGCGTCCGGCACGTCAACGAGCTCACCGACGGCGACTGGTCGGCGCTGCGGCGCCAGCTCGGCGACCAGCGGATGCTCGGCATGTCCCTGGACGCCGGCGGCCACCTCACCCACGGCTTCCGCCCGAACATCAGCGGCAAGATGTTCGAGCAGTCCTCCTACGGCACCGACCCGGCTACCGGGCTGCTGGACTACGACGCCGTCCGCGCGCGGGCCCGCGAGTTCCGCCCGCTGATCCTCATGGCCGGCTACTCCGCCTACCCGCGGCGGGTCGACTTCGCCCGGATGCGGGAGATCGCCGACGAGGTCGGCGCCACGCTGGTGGTCGACATGGCCCACTTCGCCGGCCTGGTCGCAGGGAAGGTGTTCACCGGCGACTTCGACCCGGTGCCGCATGCGCACGTCGTCACCACGACCACGCACAAGTCGCTGCGCGGCCCGCGCGGCGGCATGGTGCTGGCCCAGCCGGAGTACGCCGACGCCGTCGACCGCGGCTGCCCGATGGTGCTCGGTGGCCCGCTGCCGCAGGTCATGGCCGCCAAGGCCGTCGCCTTCGCCGAGGCCCGTCAGCCGGCCTTCGCCGGGTACGCGCAGCGCGTCGTGGACAACGCCGTCGCCCTCGCCGACGGGCTCACCCGTCGAGGCGCGACGCTGGTCACCGGCGGCACCGACAACCACCTGGTGCTCGTCGACGTCTCCGGCTTCGGGCTGACCGGCCGGCAGGCGGAGTCCGCGCTGCTGGATGCCGGCATCGTGACCAACCGCAACGCCGTCCCGGCCGACCCGAACGGCGCCTGGTACACCTCGGGCGTCCGGCTGGGCACCCCCGCGCTGACCACCCGGGGGTTCGGGGCGGACGAGTTCGACCGCACCGCCGAGCTGATCGTCGACGTGCTGTCGAACACCACCCCGACCGCCACCCGCGACGGGTCGCCGTCCAAGGCGAGGTACGCCACCGCCGACGGCCTGGCCGACCGGACCCGCGCCGCGGCGGCCGAGCTGCTGGACCGCCACCCCCTCTACCCGGGCCTCGAACTCTCCTGAGCCCCCGTCCTCACGGGAGATCGGCGGTCTCGTGGCGATCAACCGCTGATGGCCACGAGATCGCCGATCTCGTGTGAGGAGCTGCACCGCGTGGCCGGTGTGACGGGTGAACCCGTCACACCGGCCGGCGCTCCGCGTGTACGGACGGCGCAGCACGGACCCGCTCCTACACTCGGCCGGGTGGACACCGCAGTGACCGACCCCGTGGTCGGCCTCGTCCTCGAGGGGCGATACCTGCTCGAGGAGCGCCTCGCCCGGGGTGGGATGTCCACCGTCTACGCCGCCACCGACCTGCGGCTGCACCGCACCGTCGCGGTCAAGGTGATGGCCGAGCACCTGGCGCACGACCCGACGTTCGTCGACCGGTTCACCCGCGAGGCGCGGGCCGCGGCCATGCTCAGCCACCCCAACGTCGTCTCGGTCAGCGACCAGGGCAGCGACCAGGGCCTGGTGTTCCTGGTGATGGAGCTGGTCCGCGGCCGCACGCTGCGCGACCTGCTGCAGGCCCGCGGCCGGCTCACCGTCGCCGAGGCCTTCGCCGTCCTGGAGCCGGTGCTCTCCGGGCTGACCGCCGCGCACCGCGCCGGGATCGTGCACCGCGACATCAAGCCCGAGAACGTGCTCATCGGCGCCGACGGCGTGGTGAAGGTCGCCGACTTCGGCCTGGCCCGCGCGCTGACCGGCACCGGCCAGACCAGCCACACCGGCGGGGTGCTCATCGGCACGGTCGCCTACCTCTCCCCCGAGCAGCTCGAGCGCGGCAAGGCCGACGCCCGCAGCGACGTCTACGCCGCCGGGGTCGTGCTCTACGAGATGCTCACCGGCCACCCGCCCTACGGCGGGGACACCCCGCTGGCCGTGGCCTACCAGCACGTGCACCACGACATGCCGCGGCCGTCGGAGGAGGTGGCCGGCCTGCCGTGGGAGGTCGACGAGCTGGTCGCGCGCACCACCCGCCGCGAGCCCGCCGTCCGCCCGCTGGACGCCGGCGCGTTCCTCGCCGACCTCGAGGACGTGCGCAACGACGTGGGCATCGAGCGCGTGCCGGTGCCCACCGGCCGCAGCACGGCCACCGCCGAGACGCTGCGGCCGACCAACCGGCCCAGCCGCCCGACCCGGCACACCGGCGACCCGGCCGCCCCGCGCACGGAGGTGCTCGGCCCCGGCGGCACCCGGCCCGGCCGCGGCAGCAGCCGCACCTCGATGCTGCCCGGCACCGTGTCCGGCACCGACCCGGGTGCCCGGCGGCCCGTGCCGGAGCGCATCCGCCCCGGCGTGCCGGCGCGCATCCGCCGCCGTCGCGCCCGGCTCGCCGTCGCCCTCGTGCTGCTCACCGCGATCACCATCGGCGCGGTGGGCTGGTGGCTGGGGTCCGGGCGGTGGACGACGGTGCCGCAGCTGGCCGGCACGGAGCAGGCAGCCGCGATCGACCTGCTGCAGGAGGCCGGGCTGACCCCCGACTGCTGCGAGGAGCAGTTCAGCGAGGACGTCCCCGAGGGCGTGGTCATCGCCGCGGAGCCCGACGGCGGTGAGGCCATCCGCGGCTCCGACGTCCGGCTGGTGGTCTCCAAGGGCCCGGAGCGCTTCGAGGCCGAGCCGACCCTGGTCGGCCTCCCGCTGGAGGAGGTCCGCACCGAGCTGCAGGACGTCCCGGTGGTCACCCGCGAGGTGCAGGACTACGACAACGACGTGCCGGTCGGCCACGTGACCGGCTTCGAGCCGAAGGCCGGCACCGAGCTCAAGCGCGGCCAGGAGCTGGTGATCTACGTCAGCCGCGGGCACGAGCCGGTGACCGTGCCGGCCGTCGTCGGGCTCTCGCCGGAGGAGGCGACGGCCAACCTGTCGGCGCTGGGCTTCACCGTGGAGCGCACCGAGGGCCGCACCGCCGACGTCGACCCCGGCGAGGTCATGGCGGTCACCCCGGCCACCGGCGCGCAGGCGCCGTACCAGAGCACGGTGACCCTGCAGGTGTCTGTGGGGCTGCCGCAGGTGCAGGTGCCCGACGTGGTCGGCCGCAGCCAGCCGGAGGCGACCGCGCTGCTCGAGCAGGCCGGGCTGAAGGTGCAGGTGAGCCAGTTCTTCGGCGACCGGGTGTTCCGGCAGAGCCCGGCCGCCGGGCAGACGGTCGACATCGGCACCCCGGTGACGATCCTGGTGACGTTCGGACAGGACTGAGGACACTGCGTACTGCTGCAGGCGTGCCGCCGATCGGGGCGCACATCCAGATCAAGGGCGGGCTGGCCACGGGCGGTCTGGCCTACACCGACGCCGTCGCCGCGCGGGCCGTGCAGGTCTTCGTCGGCAACCCCCGCGGCTGGCGGCTGACCGCCGGCGACCCGAGGCAGGACGCGCGGTTCACCGCGGGCTGCGCCGAGCGCGGGGTGCCCTCGTTCATCCACACGCCGTTCCTGGTCAACGTCGGCTCCCCCACCGAGGCCACCGTCGAGCAGTCGATCGCGACCATCGCGCACAACCTGGCCCGCGGTGCCCAGCTGGGCTGCCAGGGCGTCGTCGTGCACGCCGGGTCCGCCGTCGGCGAGGACCGCTACGAGGACGCGCTGCGCCAGCTGCACGAGCGGCTGCTGCCTGTGCTCGAGGCGGCACCGGACGACGGCCCGCGGCTGCTGGTCGAGCCGACGGCCGGTGGCGGGAAGTCCCTCGCCGCCACCGTCGAGGACCTCGGCCCGTACTTCGCCGCGCTCGAGCACCACCCGCTGCTCGGCGTCTGCTTCGACACCTGCCACGCCTGGGCGGCCGGCCACGAGCTCACCGCGCCCGGCGGCATGGCCGCGACCCTGGACGTGCTGGAGGCCACCGTCGGCCCCGGCCGGCTGGGCCTGGTGCACGCCAACGACTCGCTCGACGGGTGCGGCTCCAAGCGCGACCGGCACACCACCATCGGCGCCGGCTCGATCGGGGTGGCGCCGTTCGCCGAGCTGCTGGCCCACCCGTCGATGGCCGGCGTCCCGGTCGTCGTGGAGACCCCCAGCAAGGACGACGGGCACGCCAAGGACATCGCGCTGCTGTGCTCGCTGCGCGACGGCACGACGGACGCCGAGGCCACCGCCGCCTGATCCGCCGTCCAACCCTCGGCGTGTCGGCGTGACACGCGGATATGACGCTGTGGACTCGCGTGCTCACTTGCGGTGAGCCCCGTCAGGACGTTGGCTGCAGGCACCGCGGTCGCCGGGCCGCGGGGAGCCCGTCCGAGGAGCCGTCCTTTGCCCACTCGTCGCACCCTGGCCGTCGGCGTCGTCGCCGCCCTCACCGCCGCCGGCCTCGGCGCCACCGCCGCCCCGGCCGCAGCCGCGCCGTCCGACGGTCCGCGCGCCACCTACGTCGTCACCCTCGACCGTTCGACGTTCCCCGCGCAGGCGGCCGAGCGCGCCCGCGGCCTCGGTGGCCGGGTCGACCACGTCTACACCGCGGCGCTGACCGGGTTCGCCGTCACGCTGCCCGAGGCCGCCGCGAGCCGGCTGTCGGCCATCCCCGGCGTCGTCGCCGTCGAGCGCGACCAGGTGGTCGCCACCGACGACTCCCAGCCCGGCGCGACGTGGGGCCTGGACCGCACCGACCAGCGCGACCGGCCGCTCAACGGGTCCTACAGCTGGAAGACGACCGGGGCAGGGGTCACCGCGTACGTGGTCGACACCGGCATCGCCGCCGGCCACACCGAGTTCAGCGGCCGCGTGGACGCCGGCTTCGACGCGGTCGACGGCGGTGCGCCCGACGACTGCAACGGCCACGGCACCCACGTCGCCGGCACCCTCGGCGGGACGACGTACGGCATCGCGAAGGGCGTGCGGCTGGTCGGCGTCCGCGTGCTCGGCTGCGACGGCAGCGGCACCACCTCCGGCGTCATCGCCGGCATCGACTGGGTGACCGCGGACCACCAGCCCGGCGAGCCTGCGGTGGCCAACATGAGCCTCGGGGGCGGGGCCAGCACGGCGATCGACACCGCGGTGCGCAACTCCATCGTCGACGGCGTCAGCTACGCGGTGGCGGCGGGCAACGGCAACTCCTCCGGTGTCGCCCAGGACGCCTGCGCCTCCTCCCCCGCGCGCGTCACCGGCGCGCTCACCGTGGGCGCGACCGACCGCACCGACACGGCGGCGTCGTTCAGCAACTACGGCTCCTGCGTCGACCTGCTCGCCCCGGGCGTCGGGATCACCAGCGCCTGGCACACGGCCAGCACCGCGACCACCACGATCAGCGGGACGTCGATGGCCACGCCGCACGTCGCGGGCGTCGCCGCGCTCGTGCTGTCGACCACGCCGTCCGCCTCGCCGGCCACGGTCGCCTCGACGGTCACCGCCGCCGCTTCGACGGGCAGGGTCACGCTGTCGAGGACGGCCACCCGGGCCGGCACCCCGAACCGGCTGCTGTTCAGCTCCTTCTGACCCCGGCCGGCGACGGTGTGCGCCGGCGCGCAGTTCTCCCCGCGGGAGCCACGCATCAGCGCACACCGTCGCCGCGCAGCAGCCGCAACCGGCCGGCGTGCACGGCGCGGACGTCCTGCCGGCAGGCCTCGGGCGAGCCGGTCATGCGGCGGTAGCTGAACCGCAGGGTCTGCCAGCCGACCGTCGCGACCAGGGCGTCGCGCCGGATGTCGGACTCGCGCTGGGCCCGCGACCCGTGCCAGGCCGCACCGTCCATCTCGACGGCGAGCATCGACTCCTCGCAAGCGGCATCGAGCAGGAAGGTCTCGCCACCCACCGTCACCGGCCGCTGCTGGACGAAGGCGGGCATGTCCGGTGCCCGCAGCACCTGCAGGCACCCCCAGATCTCCAGCTCGCTCCGGCAGCCGTCGGCGAGCAGGCCGACCAGCTCTGCCAGCTCCGCGCGGCCGGGCAGCCGCGTGTTGCGCGCGAGCTCGTACCGCAGCTCGCGGGGCGAACACAGCCGTTGACGAACGGCGGTGATCGCCGCAGCCCTGACCTGCACCCGCGGGAGGAGAGCCGGACGGCCCCAGGTGTCGACGACGGCACGCTCCACGGCGCTGATCGCCAGCCCGTCGACCCGGCGCCGGTCGGCGTAGGCGTCCGCCGCCCGGTGCACCACCACCCCCGGCGAGCCGCGACCGCTCTTGCCGAGGTCGACCGTGACGTGCACCGGACCAGGCGGGTGGTCGGTCAGCTCCCACAGGGCGAGGGCGGTTGCGTGACTCGCGACGGCCTCCCTCCCGTGTAGTGCCGCCGCCACCCTGACGCGCCAGTCCCCCGCGGCGACCGGCAGGGCGAGGACCCCGGGCTCGAGCCGGACCAGTCTGCCCGCCGCCACCCAACTGCGGAGGGTGCTCCGGCTGACCTCCCTGAGGAGCTCGGGAGCAGGGACCCAACCGGCCTCGCCCACGAGTTGCCTGGGGTCTCGCGCCACCGCCTCAGCCTCGCCGAGGTCGAACCTCCACGACCGCGGTTCGCGAGACGTGTGGACAGCCGCCGACGCTGTGCACGGATGCGCAGGCCGCGGACCGAGAACTGCGCATCAGCGCACACCGTCGGCCTCCCTGCAGGGTCCCGCCGCGAGCTCGCGAGTGGCGGGGGCAGGGAGGTCCTTCGTCAACGGTCGAGCAGCTCCGCCAGGACGTCGGCGGCGCGCTCGACGCCGGCGCGGTCGACGCCGAGGTTGGTCACCAGCCGCAGCCGGCGGTCACTGACCTGGGAGACGAGGACGCCCTGCGCCTTGGCGGCCTCGGCCACGACCGGCGCGGGGACGTCGTCCAGCCGCACGATGTTGGTCTGCACCGTGGCCGGGTCGACCCCGAGCCGCTTGGCCAGCAGCTGCGCGTGCTCGTGGTCCTCGGCCAGCCGGTCGAGCTGGGTGTCGAGCGCGTACCGCCCGGCCGCGGCCAGCACCCCGGCCTGCCGCATCCCGCCGCCGAGCCGCTTGCGCCACAGCCGGGCGGCGGCGATCCGCTCGGCGGAGGCGACGAGCACCGAGCCGACCGGCGCGCCCAGCCCCTTGGACAGGCAGACCGAGGCGGTGTCGGCCAGCCCGCCGTAGGTGGCCAGGTCCACGCCGGTGGCCACGGAGGCGTTCCAGATCCGCGCGCCGTCGAGGTGCACGTTGACGCCGGCCTGCCGCGACCAGTCCCACAGCGCCTGCAGCTGGTTCAGCGGCTGCACCAGCCCACCGCCGCGGTTGTGCGTGTTCTCCACGGCGACGGCGGCGGTCGCGGTGAGGTGCCAGTTGCCGTGCGGGCGCACCTGGTCGACCAGCTGCGCCGCGTCGAGCCGGCCGCCGTCCGAGACCACGGTGCGGGTGGAGATGCCGAACAGCACCGCGGCCGCACCCATCTCGTAGGTGACGATGTGCGCCTCGGAGTCGCAGAGCACCTCCTGGCCCGGCTCGCAGACCAGCCGCAGGCCGATCTGGTTGCCCATCGTCCCGGAGGGTACGAACAGCCCCGCCTCGTGGCCGAAGAGGCCCGCGACCCGCTCCTCGAGCGCGTTGACGGTCGGGTCCTCGCCGTAGACGTCGTCCCCCACCTCGGCCTCGGCCATCGCCTGGCGCATGCCGGGCGAGGGCTTCGTGACCGTGTCCGACCGCAGGTCGACCAGCTCGGCGGTGCCCATCAGCCGCGCAGCATCTCCGCGACGAGGAAGGCCAGCTCCAGCGACTGCCCGGTGTTCAGCCGCGGGTCGCAGGCGGTCTCGTAGCGGCTGTTGAGGTCCTCGTCGCTGATCTCCATGGCCCCGCCGAGGCACTCGGTGACGTCCTCACCGGTGAGCTCGACGTGGATGCCGCCGGGCCAGGTGCCCAGGGCCCGGTGGACGTCGAAGAAGCCGAGCACCTCGTCGACGACCCGGTCGAAGTGCCGGGTCTTGTAGCCGGTGGAGGACTCGTGGGTGTTGCCGTGCATCGGGTCGCACTGCCACACCACCTGGTGGCCGCTGGCGGTGACCTTCTCGACGATCGGCGGCAGGACGTCGCGGATCTTCCCGTTGCCCATCCGGCTGATCAGGGTGAGCCGGCCGGGCACGCCCTCGGGGTCGAGCCGCTCGACGAGCTCGACGGCCTGCTCGGGCGTGGTCGTCGGGCCGATCTTGACGCCGATCGGGTTGGCGATCCGGGACATGAACTCCACGTGCGCGCCGTCGAGCTGGCGGGTGCGCTCGCCGATCCAGACGAAGTGCGCCGAGGCGGCGTAGGGCCGGCCCTCGTGCACCCGCAGCAGCGCCCGCTCGTAGTCCAGGATCAGCGCCTCGTGGCTGTTGTAGAGCTCCACGCCGCGCAGCGCGGCGTCGTCGACCCCGCAGGCCTTCATGAACGCCAGCGCCCGGTCGATCTCGCGGGCGATCACCTCGTAGCGCACGCCCGCCGGGGAGCTGGCCACGAAGTCCTTGTTCCAGTCGTGGACGGCGTGCAGGTCGGCCAGGCCGCCGTGGGCGTAGGCGCGGATCATGTTCATCGCGGCCGCCGAGTTGGCGTAGGCGCGCACCAGCCGGTTCGGGTCGGGGATGCGCTCCTCGAGCACCGGCTCGAGGGAGTTGACCATGTCGCCGCGGTAGGACGGCAGGCCGAGGGCGTCGGTGTTCGACGAGCGCGGCTTGGCGTACTGCCCGGCCACCCGGCCCACCTTGACCACCGGCACGCTGGCGCCGTAGGTCAGGACGACGGCCATCTGCAGCAGCGTGCGCGTGGTGCTCTGCAGGTGCGCGTCGGTGTTGAGGTCGAAGGTCTCCGCGCAGTCGCCGCCCTGGAGCAGGAACGCCCGGCCCTGCGCCACCTCCGCCAGCCGCGTGCGCAGCTCGTCGACCTCGCTGGGCGCCACGATCGGCGGCACGGAGGAGAGGGTGGACAGGACGCGGTCCAGCACGGCGCGGTCGGGCCACTCCGGCTGCTGGGCGGCGGGCAGCTCCCGCCACCGGTCCAGGTCGGGCAGCAGGGCAGCCGGGTCGGGGAGGGTCACGCCATCAGAGGGTACCGGCGGCCCGGACCGGCCCCGTCAGCCGAAGAAGACCTCGACCTCCGCGTAGCGCTCGACGGGCACCAGCTTCAACTGGGCGGTGGCCTCGGCCAGCGGCACGCGCACGATGTCGGTGCCGCGCAGCGCCACCATCACGCCGGTCTCGCCGGCGTGCACCGCCTCGAGGGCGGCCAGCCCGAAGCGGGTGGCCAGCACCCGGTCGAACGGCGAGGGGGTGCCGCCGCGCTGGATGTGCCCGAGGACGACGGCCCGCGCCTCCCGGCCGGTGCGCTGCTCGATCAGCGAGGCCAGCGCCGTGCCGATGCCGCCGAGGCGGACGTGGCCGAACGCGTCGCGCTCCCCCGTCGCCAGCACCAGGTCGCCGTCCAGGGGCTTGGCTCCCTCGGAGACCACCACGATCGGTGAGTAGCCGGAGTCGAAGCGGCGCTGGCAGTGCGCGACGACGGCGTCGACGTCGAAGGGCTGCTCGGGGATGAGGACGACGGTGGCGCCGCCGGCCATCCCCGCGTGCAGGGCGATCCACCCGGCGTGCCGGCCCATCACCTCGACGACGAGCGTGCGGTGGTGGCTGTCACCGGTGGTGTGCAGCCGGTCGATCGCCTCGGTGGCCACGCCGAGGGCGGTGTCGAAGCCGAAGGTGTAGTCGGTGGCGTCGAGGTCGTTGTCGATGGTCTTGGGGACGCCGACCACCCGCACGCCGGCCTCGGCGATCCGGGTGGCCACGCCGAGGGTGTCCTCGCCGCCGATCGGGATCAGCGCGTCGACGCGGAGCCGCTCGAGCGTGGCGAGCACCCGGTCGGCGCCGCCCTCCAGCGCGTAGGGGTTGGTGCGGGACGTGCCCAGGACGGTGCCGCCGCGGGGCAGGATGCCGCGGACGGCGGCGAGGTCCATCGGCACGGTGTCGCCCTCGAGGGCACCGCGCCAGCCGTCGCGGAAGCCGACCACCTCGTCGCCGCACTGCACGCTCTTGCGGACGATGGCGCGGATGACCGCGTTGAGACCCGGGCAGTCGCCGCCGCCGGTCAGGATTCCGATGCGCATGGGGTCGTCCTCCGGGAAGGTCCGCGCGCGGACGGTCGTTGGCGGTGTCGTGGTGCTGCAGGTGAGGGGCCGGATCGTATGCCCGGCGTGATCGCTGTCACAGGGGCGACGGGCGCGCTGGGCCGACGTGTCGTCGAGCGGCTCGCCGGGCGGCCGGACGTCGGCCTGCGCCTGGTGGTGCGCGACGCCGCCCGCGCCCCGCGGGTGCCCGGCGCCGAGGTTGCCGCCGTCCCGGCGGGCTACGCCGACGGGTCGGGCCTGACCTCGGCGCTCGCCGGGGTGCGCACCCTCTACCTGGTGTCCGCCGCGGAGGCCGAGGACCGGCTGCAGCAGCACCTGACCGCCGTCTCCGCGGCGGCCGCGGCCGGGGTGCAGCGCGTCGTCTACACCTCCTTCCTCGGCGCCGCGCCGGACGCCGTCTTCACCCTCGCCCGCCAGCACGCGGCCACCGAGGAGGCCCTCGCCGCGACCGGCGTGCGCACCACGGTGCTGCGGCACGCGATGTACGCCGACTTCGTGCCGTTCTTCGCCGTCCTGGAGGACGGGCAGGCGGTGATCGCGGCGCCCGCCGACGACGGGCGGGCCTCCTTCGTGTCCCGCGACGACCTCGCCGACGTCGCCGCCGCCGTCCTGGCCGACGACTCCCCCGCCCTGGACGGCGCCGTGCTCGACGTGACCGGCCCCGAGGCGCTCTCGCTGGACGACGCGGCCGCCGTCCTGGCCGAGGTGACCGGCCGGCCCGCCGTCTACCGCCGCCAGACGGTGGAGGAGGCGTGGGCCACCCGGCGCCCGTCCGGGCACCCGGACTGGGAGGTCGAGGGCTGGGTCACCAGCTACCGGGCGATCGCGGCGGGCGAGATGGCCCGCGTCACCGACGTCGTCCCCACGCTGACCGGGCACCCGGCGCGCACGGTCGCCGAGCACCTGCGCAGCCACCCGGAGGACTGGGCACACCTGCGTCCCTGAGTCCCCGGAGACCTGCGGCGACGCGGACCGTGGGGTCCGGAACTGCCATTGTCCCGTTCCGGTTGACAACAGGGCGTTTCCTGCCGATGTGCGTCGCAACGGCTGCGACCGGGCCGTCAGGACGAACAGGAGCAGACCCGTGCGCTGGGACATCAGGACCAAGGTGGTGGCGCTGGCGACCGCGTGCGTCGCCGCCACCGGCATCACGGTCGGCGGGGTGAGCGCCTGGCAGAGCAGCGCGTTCGCCGACGACGCCCGTGCCGACGTCGAGACCCTCGTCGCCCAGGACCTCACGCAGACCGCCAGCGGCGTCTACGACGTGGTGGCCACCCAGGGCGCGTCGACCGCGGCCAAGGTGGACTCCGACCTCGCCGTCGCCCAGCACGTGCTGGCCCAGGCCGGCGGCTTCCGGCTCGACCGCGGCACGGTGACCTGGCAGGCCAAGAACCAGTACAGCGGCGAGGTGACGCCGGTCGAGCTGCCGCGCGCCTCCGCCGGCGGCACGTGGTTCGGCCAGAACACCGACCCGGGAAGCCCCACCCCGGTGGTCGACCAGGTGCAGGCGCT
Organism: Geodermatophilus chilensis; assembly: GCF_002802985.1. GTDB lineage: Bacteria > Actinomycetota > Actinomycetes > Mycobacteriales > Geodermatophilaceae > Geodermatophilus > Geodermatophilus chilensis. Next base: position 34,239 of record NZ_NVPT01000023.1, read on the forward strand.
GGTCGGCGGCACCGCGACGGTCTTCCAGCGGACGAACGCCGCCGGCGACATGCTGCGCGTGGCCACCAACGTCGTGGGGACGACGGGCGCGCGGGCGATCGGCACCTACATCCCGGCGACCAACCCCGACGGCGCGGCCAACCCGGTGCTCGCCGCCGTCCTGGCCGGTCAGACCTACCGCGGCAACGCCTTCGTCGTCGACTCCTGGTACGTCTCGGCCTACGCGCCGCTGTTCGACGGCGCCGGCCAGGTGATCGGCATGGTCTACGTCGGCCAGAAGCAGCAGAACCTGCCCGCGCTGCGGGAGAGCCTGGAGGAGACCACCGTCGGCGAGAACGGCCGGGTCGAGGTCTTCGGCGGCACCGGCGACCTGCGCGGCCAGGTCGTGGTCAGCCAGGGCGGGGTCCGCGACGGGGAGTCGCTGCTGGACACCACGGACGCCGCGGGCACCCGGTGGGTGGAGCAGGTGGTCGACGCCGCCGTCGAGCTGCAGCCGGGTGAGCAGGCCACCGTCCGGTACGTCGACGCCGAGACCGGATCGCACACGGTGCGCGTCTCCTACTACCAGCCGTGGAACTGGGTGATCGCGACGATCGCCCGGGACAGCGACTTCGCCACCCCGGTCGAGCGCCTCGACGCCGGCCGCGCCTCGATGCTCACCGGCGTCGTCGTCGCCGTCCTGCTGGTCGCCGCGGCCGGAGGTGCCGTGGCCTGGCTGGTCGGCCGCCGGCTGACCGCCCCGCTGGAGCGGCTGCGGGCGCGGATGGCGGAGATCGCCGACGGCGAGGGCGACCTGACCCAGCGGATGGACGAGTCCGGCCGCGACGAGGTCGGCGACCTGTCCCGGGCGTTCAACCGCTTCGTCGAGAAGGTCGCCGGCACCATCCGCGACATCGGCGAGTGCGCCCGCACGCTGGCCGCCTCGGCCGGCACGGTCGCCACGGTGGCCGAGGGCCTCGGTGACCGGGCCGCCCGCAGCCGCGACCAGGCCCGCACCGCCCATGAGGCCGCCGGCGAGATCAGCGCGGGCGTGACCTCGGCGGCGGCCGGCGCCGAGCAGATGGGCGCCTCCATCGCCGAGATCGCCCGCAGCGCCACCGAGGCCGCCCGGGTGGGCCGCAGCGCCGCCGACCTCGCCCGGCAGACCGAGACCACGGTGGCCACCCTGGGCGCGAGCTCGGCCGAGATCGGTGACGTCGTCAAGGTGATCGCCGCGGTGGCCGAGCAGACCAACCTGCTCGCGCTCAACGCGACCATCGAGGCCGCGCGGGCCGGCGAGGCGGGCAAGGGCTTCGCCGTCGTCGCCAACGAGGTCAAGGAGCTGGCGCAGGAGGCCTCGCGGGCCAGCGAGGAGATCGCCCAGCGGGTGCAGGGCATCCAGGCCGACACGTCCGCGGCGGTGGGCTCCATCGGACGGATCGCCGAGGTCGTGCGCGACATGAACGACCACCAGACCACGATCGCCAGCGCGGTCGAGGAGCAGACGGCGGTCACCAACGAGCTCACCCGCAGCGTCGGCGCCGCCGCCGACGGGGCGACCGCGTTCACCACCACGCTCACCGCGGTCAGCGAGGACGCCGAGCGCAGTGCCGAGGACGTGGACAGCGCGCGCACCGCGGCCCGGGAGCTCGACCGGCTCTCGCACGAGCTGACCCGCCTGCTGGGGGCCTTCACCATCTGAAAGAGGACCCCCTGCCCCTCGTAGAAGGACCCCGTCCTCCCCGCCCTCCGCAGGCTCAGGGCGGGACCCGGGACGGGGCCGGCGGGACCCTGCAGGGGACCACCGTCGACGGCCCCTGCCGACGCCCTCCTCCACGGGCGCCGGCAGGGGCCGTCGGCGTCTCAGCGGCGGGAGCCCTCCATCGCCTGCCAGCGGGCCAGGTTGTAGCGGGCGTCGACCAGGGCGTCGTGGGTGCCGCTCGGACGGGGCGGCAGCGGCGGCTGCCCGAGGTCGTCCCAGCGCTGGCGCAGCTCGCGGGTGAACCGCGGGATCGGCCGTGGCAGCGCCGGCATCGCCCCCCACAGCTGGCACAGCGCCACGTGGTCGTAGGCGGCGTACCAGGCCCACAGCTCGATCTCCTCGCCCGGGCCGGTGAGGAAGGCAAGCAGGTCGTCGCGGATCCGCTGGCGGCTGCGCCAGGCCCGGTCGGCCGGCGGCGGCAGCTGGTCGAGCACGTTGCGCCGCACCCACGGGATCGCCGGGCGCTCGTCGAACTCGGTGCTGACGGCGTAGAACTCCCGGCCGGTCTCGTCCACGACGCCGATGGAGACGAGGTCGATGGTGGTGCCGTCCTCGATGAACTCGGTGTCGTAGAAGAAGCGCCGCACGCCCTCACGGTAGGTGGCCGCCGCCGGCACCTCCCGCATCGCGGTGCCGGGCGGGGGACGCCGGGCTGGCGTGCCCCGGTGAGCCCGCCGCACCCGGACCTGCCGACCAGCATCCGCAACGAGGACCTGGTCGACTTCCTGCTCACCCGCTTCGACGAGGACGAGGAGGCCGCGCAGTTCGTCGCGCTCAGCGCCTCCCGCTCCAACGCCTCACTGGTGGCGCACGTGCTGCGCGACGTCCGGGCCAAGCGCGACCTGGTGCGCTACTCCCGCGACCTGGAACGGCAGGGCCGCGCGGCGCCACCATGGAGCGGGCGCTGCGGCTGATCGGCCAGACCTACGCCGACCACCCGCACTACCGCGAGGACTGGCGCCCCTGACCCCGTGAGTTGCGGCCGAACTCCTGCCCCTTCAGCGCGGCGATGTCGCGCTCGAGCTGCGGCACCCGCGTCGCCGCGACCCGCATCACCACCCGCTCGGCCAGCGCGCCGGTGACGGCCTGCCGCAGCGCCGCCACCACGCCCACCGAGCGGGGCACGAAGACCCGGCGGCGCCGGGTCTCCAGGTTCTCCACCAGCGCCTCCGCGCAGGCCTCCACCGAGGTCCAGGCGCCCAGCGGACCGGGCAGCTGCCGCCGGGTCGCGGCGAACGTCGGCAGCGCCGTCTCGATGTCGCGGACCAGGTCGGTGTCGATCCACGTCGGGTGCGCGCTGGCCACGGTGACCCCGCGGTGGGCGACCTCCAGCCGCAGCGCGTCGCCGAAGCGCTCGAGCCCGGCCTTCGCCGCGCAGTAGGCGCTCATGCCGGGCAGCACGGTGAACGCCGCTGCCGAGCTGACCAGCAGCACGTGCCCGCGCCGCACCGCGAGCTCCGGCAGCGCCGCGTGCACGGTCAGCATCGCCCCGGTCAGGTTCACCTCGATGGTGCGCGCCAGCGCGTGCGCCGAGCTGGTCATCACCGTGGTCAGCGGCGCGATGCCGGCATTGGCGACGACGACGTCCAGGCCGCCGAAGGTCTCCACGGTCCGGCGGACGGCGGTCTGCAGCGCCGCCGGGTCGGTCACGTCGCACTCGACCCACAGGTGCTCGGGGCCCAACCCGTCGGCCACCTGGGCCAGCAGCTGCGGTTCCAGGCCGGCGAGGGCCACGCGGGCGCCCCGGGCCGCGGCGCGGCGGGCCAGCTCGGCGCCGATCCCCCGGGCCGCACCGGTGACGAGCACCGACCGTCCGGTGAGCGGGGTGCGGGAACGGCGGGTCATGGCGTCTCCTCGGCGTCGTGTCGAGCGTGCTCAACGGCGGTTGTAGCGTGTTGAGCACCGCTCAGCAAACACACGGGAGGCCGACCGGTGACCAGCACGCTCGAGAACCCGGCCACGACCGCGGCCGGCGCCGTCCGCGAGGTCGGGGTGGCCGTCATCGGGACCGGCTTCGCCGGCCTGGGCATGGCGATCACCCTGAAGCGGCGCGGCGACACCGACTTCGTGCTGCTGGAGCGGGCCGGGGACGTCGGCGGCACCTGGCGGGACAACGCCTATCCCGGTGCGGCCTGCGACGTGCAGTCGAACCTCTACTCGTTCTCCTTCGCGCCCAACCCCGACTGGCCGCGCACCTACTCCGAGCAGCCGGAGATCCAGAGCTACCTGCGGTCGGTCGCCGACCGGTTCGGCGTCCGGGAGCACTGCGTCTTCGGCGCCGAGGTCACCGCCGCCCGGTGGGACGACGACGCCCGCCGCTGGCTGGTCAGCACGACCGCCGGCGACTACCGCGCCCGCGTGCTGGTCTCGGCCGCCGGTGCGCTGGCCGACCCGAGGCTGCCCGACATCCCCGGCCTGGACTCCTTCGCCGGCACCGTCGTGCACTCGGCCCGCTGGGACGCCGGCCACGACCTCACCGGCGAGCAGGTCGCGGTCATCGGCACCGGCGCCTCGGCGATCCAGATCGTGCCGGCCATCCAGCCGCAGGTCGCCGGCGTGGCGGTCTACCAGCGCACCGCGCCGTGGATCGTGCCGCGCACCGACGCGCCGGTGCCCGCCTGGCGGCGGCGGCTCTACCGGCGGGTCCCCGCCCTGCAGAAGGCCGTCCGGGGCGCGCTCTACGGCGTCCGCGAGCTCCTGGTCGTCGGGATGGCCAAGGACCGCCGCTTCCTGCGCCCGGCCGCCCGGCTGGCCCGCGCACACCTGCACTGCCAGGTCCGGGACCCGAGGCTGCGGGCGGCCCTCACGCCGGACTACACCATCGGCTGCAAGCGCATCCTGATCAGCAACGACTACTACCCGGCGGTCAGCGCCCCCAACGCCGAGCTGGTCACCGCCGGCATCGCCGAGGTCCGGCCGCACTCGATCGTCACCCGGGACGGCGTCGAGCGGCCCACCGACACGATCGTGCTGGCCACCGGCTTCCACGTCACCGACCTCCCGATCGCCGAGCGCATCGCCGGGCGGGACGGGCGCACCCTCGCCGAGGTCTGGGCCGACGGGATGGTGAGCAACCGCAGCACCACCGTGGCCGGCTTCCCGAACCTGTTCCTGCTGGTCGGACCCAACGTCGGCGTCGGGCACACGTCGATGGTCTACATGATCGAGTCGCAGCTGGCCTACGTCGACGACGCGCTGCGCACCATGGCCGAGGAGGGCCTGGAGGTGCTGGAGACGACGGCGGGAGCCCAGCGGGCCTACCGCGATCTGATCGCCGCGAGGTCGCGGGACACGGTGTGGCTGTCGGGCGGCTGCTCGAGCTGGTACCTCGACGCCCGCGGGCACAACACGACGCTCTGGCCCGACTTCACCTTCCGGTTCCGTCGGCTCACCCGCCGGCTGGACCGGGAGAACTACGTCGGCACGCCCGCCGGCCGCCAGGCGCGCGAGGAGGTGGCGGCATGACCGACCTGGTGCTCCACCGCACCGCCGCCGTCCGCACGCCGGACGGCGCCCTGCTGCACGCCACGGTGGACGGTGCGGACGACGCCGCGGTGACCGTGGTCCTCGCCCACGGCTGGACGCTCTCCCAGGCCGCGTGGGACGACCCCGCCCGGCTGCTCCGGCCGCGGGTCGCCGCCGGGGAGGTGCGGCTGGTGCGCTACGACCAGCGGGGGCACGGACGGTCGAGCTGGGGCAGCGCGGAGCCGGTCTCCGTCGACCGGCTCGGGACCGACCTGGCCGCCGTGCTGGACGCGCTGGCGCCCCGCGGCCCGGTCGTGCTCGGCGGCCACTCGATGGGTGGCATGACGATCATGTGCCTGGCCGCCGCCCGGCCGGAGCTCTTCGGGGACCGGGTGCGCGGCGTGGCCCTGGTGTCCACCTCCGCCGGCGACCTGCAGCGCGCGCCCCGGACCCGCGCCGAGCGCGTCCGCCGGCGGCTCACCCCGGCGGCGCTCACCGCCGCGCTGGCCGGTGCCCGGGTCGTCGAGCGCCTGCGGCAGCTGGTGCCGCCGGAGCACCCGCGGCACCGGGCGGTCGTGCGCGACCTGCTCTACGGCGTCGACGCCACCGAGGAGATGGTCCGCGCCGGGGCGGAGATCATGCACGCGTCCACCGTGCGGGCCTTCACCGCGTTCCTCCCCGCGCTCGGCGACCACGACAAGCGCAGCGAGCTGGCCGCGCTCATCCGGGTGCCGGTGGAGGTGCTCGTCGGCGACAGCGACCGGCTCACGCCGGTGCGGCACAGCCGGCAGCTGGCGCAGGCCCTGCCCCACGCCCCCCTCGTCGTCGTCCCGCGGACCGGGCACATGCTGCCCCAGGAGCGGCCCGGGCCGGTGACGGCGGCACTGGAGCGGCTGGTCGCCGCGGCCGCCGGCGACCGGGCCGCGGCCTGAGCGTGCCGGCCTCGCCGCGCACCCGCCGCTCGGCCGGGGACCGGCGCGCGCAGCTGGTGGCGATCGGGCTGGAGCTGCTGCCCACCACGCCGGTGCAGGAGCTGACCATCGACGAGGTGGCCCGCCGCGCCGGGATCAGCCGCAGCCTGCTGTTCCACTACTTCCCGAGCAAGCGCGACTACTACACCGCCGTCACCCGCGCCGCGGCCGACGTCCTGCTGGCCCACCTCGCGCCGCGGGCCGACAGCACGCCGGAGGAGCAGGCCGCGGGGATGCTCGACCGCTACGTCGGCTGGGTGGAGACCTACCGGGAGAGCCACATCGCCTTCGTCAGCGGGGCCGTCGGTGGGGACGCCTGGGTCGCGGAGGTCTACGAGGAGACCCGCGAGGCCCTGGCGGACGTCGTGGTCGAGGCGCTGGGCCTGCCCGACGACGCCTCGCGCCGGCAGCTGGTGCGCGCCTGGTTCGCGTTCACCGAGACGCTCGTGCACCAGTGGGTCCGCGAGCCGACGACGTCCCGCGACGAGCTGCTGGCCCTGCTCATCGACGTCCGCGACCGCCTGCTCGCCCGACGGCCGGCTCTACCGCGGCAAGGCCGGCGTGGCCCGGATGACGCTGGAGACCGGGGTGCCCGTCGTGCCGGTCGCGATGATCTACCGGC
>NZ_NVPT01000230.1 GCF_002802985.1 Geodermatophilus chilensis
TTCGATCTCTGACGCTATAGTTTCTCTGTGTTTTATTTTGAGTTCTGCGAGACCACCCATATCTACACGTCAGGGGTCGTCGGCAGCGTCCGATGGGGGACGGGGTCCTTCTCCGAGTGGCGGGGGGCAGGGAGGTCCTCTCTCAGGCGCTGGCGTCGTCCAGCAGGCGGGTCTCCTCGTCGGTGAGCACGAGATCCTGCATGGGCAGCAGGTCGGCCAGCTGTTCCACCGAGCGGGCGCTGGCGATCGGCGAGACGACGGTCGGCCGGTCGGCCAGCCACCGCAGCGCCACCGCCGCGACCGTGACCCCGTGCGCGTCGGCCACCTGCTGCAGCGCGGTCAGCACCCGGTCGCCGCGCTCCCCCACGTAGGCCGAGGCGCCCTCCGCCCGCGGGGAGTCGACCTGCTCACCGGGCCGGTACTTGCCGGTCAGGAAGCCCTTGGCCAGCGCGTAGTAGGGCAGCACGCCCAGGTCGTGCGCGGCCACGACGTCGCGCAGGCCGTCCTCGTAGGCGGCCCGCTCCATCAGGTTGTAGTGCGGCTGCAGCGCGACGTAGCGGGCCAGGCCCAGCCGCTGCGAGGTCTCCAGCGCCTCGGTCAGCCGCTCCGGCGAGTAGTTCGACGCCGCGACGTAGCGGACCTTGCCCGCCCGGACCAGCTCGTCGAAGGCGCGCAGCGTCTCCTCCAGCGGCGTGCTGCCGTCGTCGTAGTGCGCGTAGTAGAAGTCGATCCGGTCGGTCTGCAGCCGGCGCAGCGACCCCTCGACCGCCGTCCGGATCTCCGCGGCCGACAGCGGGTGCTCCTTCTCCAGCCGCGAGGCCTTGGTCGCCACCACCATGCGGTCGCGCAGGCCGCGCTCGGCCATCCAGTTGCCGAGGATCTCCTCCGACGCGCCCCGGCCGTAGGACTCGGCGGTGTCGACGAACGGCGCCAGGGTGCTGACCGTCGCATCGGTGAACCGGTCCAGCAGGGCGAAGGACGTCGGCTCGTCCGCCGTCCAGCCGAACACGTTGCCGCCCAGGCACAGGTCGCTGACGGTGAGGTCGGTCCCGGGGATCACTGGCATGCCCCAACGCTAGATGAAGGACCCTCCTGCCCCCCGTCGCTCGCGGGCTCGCGACGGGACCCTGCAGGAGGGCCGACGGCGCCGCGCGCGAACCGCTCCACCGCGAGGGACCGGTGGGACGTGAGGGACCCGTTCGACCCCCCTCGGTGGCGGGCTGTCAGGGCGACATGGCACGGTGCCTGCGGTCCGACCTCGCCATCCGGCGTGGTCCGGCACGCTCTGTCACCGACACGGAAGGAACCACGTGAACAAGGCCGAACTCGTCTCCGCCATCGCCAAGCGGGCCGACGTGCCCACCTCGACCGTGGACTCGGTGCTCGCCGGGCTCCAGGACGAGCTCGTCGACGCCATCACCCGCGGCGAGAAGGTCGCCGTCTCCGGCCTGCTGACCGTCGAGCGCACCCAGCGCTCCGCGCGCACCGGCCGCAACCCGCAGACCGGCGAGTCGATCGACATCCCCGCCGCCAACACGGTCAAGGTCACCGCGGGCTCGAACCTGAAGAAGGCCGCCAGCAACGTCCCGGTCTGATCGGGCACGTCCCGGGTCCGCGTCGGGACGGCGACTGCCCCCTGTGACCCGGCCCACGAACCCGTGGGTCAGGATGCCCGGGCAGTCGCCGTCCGACGGCAGGCGGCACGAGGGACGGAGGGGCTCGTGACGGCACTCGAGGTGGACACCGACCCGGCCGAGGTCGGTTTCGACACCGGCCGGCTGGCCCGGCTGGACCGGCGGCTGGCCCGCTGGGTGGACGACGGCCAGCTGCCCGGCTACCTGGTGACCGTCGCCCGGCACGGGCACCTGGTGCACGTCGGCTCAGCCGGGTACCGCGACGTCGAGGCGGGCCTGCCCGTCGAGCGGGACACCCGCTGGCGGATCTACTCGATGACCAAGCCGGTCACCTCGGTCGCGGCGATGGCGCTGTACGAGGAGGGCGCCTTCGAGCTCTCCGACCCGATCTCGCGCTGGCTGCCGGAGTTCGCCGAGACCCGCGTCTACGTCGCGGGCTCCGCGCAGAAGCCGGTCACCCAGCCGCAGGTCGAGCCGATCCGGGTCCGGCACCTGCTCACCCACACCTCCGGGCTCACCTACGGCTTCCACCACGCCCACCCGGTCGACGCGATGTACCGGGCCGCCGGGCACGAGTGGGGCACCCCCGCCGGCGCGGACTCCGCCGAGGTCTGCCGTCAGTGGGCGGCGATCCCGCTGGTCTTCCAGCCCGGGTCGGAGTGGAACTACGGCGTCTCCACCGACGTCCTCGGTCGGCTGGTCGAGGTCGTCTCCGGCCAGCCGCTCGACGAGTTCTTCGAGCAGCGCATCTTCCGCCCGCTCGGCATGACCGACACCTCGTTCGGGCTCCGGGAGGGCGACGACCCCGACTCGCTGGCCCGGCTCTACGGCGCCGTCCCCGGTCGGCCGGGGGGCGCACCGACCGGCTACGCACCCCTCGACGGCCTGGGCGACGTGGCGCACCGCAAGCCGACGTTCCTCTCCGGCGGCGGCGGGCTGGTCTCCACCGCCGCGGACTACCTGCGCTTCGTGGAGCTGCTGCGCCGTGGCGGCTCCTACGACGGCGGCCGGGTGCTGGGCTCGCGCACGGTGGCGCTGATGACCCGCAACCACCTGCCGGGCAACCAGGACCTGGAGACCTTCGGCCGGCCGCTGTTCGCCGAGACGCCGCTGCGCGGGGTCGGCTTCGGGCTGGGCTTCTCGATGGTCATCGACCCGGTGCGCTACGGCGTGCTTTCCAGCCTCGGCGACTACAGCTGGGGCGGGGCGGCGTCCACGGCGTTCTACGTGGACCCGGTCGAGGACGTGACCGTCGGCTTCTACACGCAGCTGCTGCCGTCGAGCACGCTGCCGATCCGCAACCACCTGCGCCAGCTGGTCAACCAGGCCCTGGTGGACTGAAAGAGGACCCCGTCCTCCCCACCCTTCGCAAGCTCAGGGCGGGACCCGGGACGGGGCCGGCGGGACCCGGGACGGGGCCGCTGCCGGCCCCGTCCGGGCTGGGAGAGGTACTCCCTCCTCAGAGGTAGCGGCGGTAGACGACCGTGGCCACCATTGCCGGCTTGCTGCCGCCCTCGACCTCGACCGTGACGTCCATGTTCATCGAGATGCCGCCGTCGAAGGGCGTGGCCGAGGCCAGCGTGGCCCCTGCGCGCACCCGGCTGCCGACCGGGACCGGCGAGGGGAAGCGCACCTTCTCGGTGCCGTAGTTGACGCCCATCCGGAAGCCCTCGATCTCCACGATCTCCGGCAGCAGCGAGGGGATGAGCGACAGGGTCAGGTAGCCATGCGCGATCGGCCCGCCGAAGGGGCTCTCCCGCTTCGCGCGCTCGGGGTCGACGTGGATCCACTGGTGGTCCCCGGTCGCGTCGGCGAACAGGTTGACCTGCTCCTGGGTGATCTCCACCCAGTCGCTGTAGCCCATGTGCTGGCCGACGAGGCTCTGCACGCCCTCGATGCCCTGCACGGTCGTCACTGCCATCGCGCCGTCTCCTTCCGTCGTGCTCCGGTCTGGTTGGCTGACTCCACCACACGGGCACCGGAGGTGAGAGGGCGGCGTGCTGAGACTGGGGTCCCTGGAGGTGCCGCCCGGCCGGCTGGTGGTCATGGCGATCGTCAACCGCACGCCCGACTCGTTCTACGACCGCGGCGCGACCTACGAGCTCGCCGCCGCCGTCGAGCGCGTGGACCGGGTCGTCGCCGAGGGCGCTGACATGGTGGACGTCGGCGGGGTGAAGGCCGCGCCCGGCGAGGAGGTGGACGCCGCCGAGGAGATCCGCCGGACGGCCGACCTGGTCGCCGCCATCCGCGCAGCCCACCCCGACCTGCCGATCTCCATCGACACGTGGCGGGCGGAGGTCGCCCGGGAGGTGCTGGCCGCCGGGGCCGACGTCGTCAACGACGCGTGGGGCGGCGTCGAGCCGGAGCTAGCGGAGGTGGCGGCCGAGGCCGGCGCCGGGATCGTCTGCACGCACGCCGGCGGGCTGCCGCCGCGCACCCGCCCGCACCGGGTCGCCTACGACGACGTCGTGGCCGACGTGGTGTCCCGGACGACGGCACTGGCCGAGGCCGCCGTCGCGGCGGGCGTGGACCGCGGGCGGGTGCTGGTCGACCCGGGGCACGACTTCGGCAAGAACACCCGGCACTCGCTGGAGGCCACCCGACGGCTGGACGAGCTGGTCGCCACGGGGTGGCCGGTGCTGGTGGCGCTGTCGAACAAGGACTTCGTCGGCGAGACCCTCGACGTCCCGCTGGAGCAGCGGCTGACCGGCACGCTGGCCGCGACCGCGGTGAGCGCCTGGCTCGGGGCGACGGTGTTCCGCGCCCACGACGTCGCGGCGACCCGCCAGACGCTGGACATGGTGGCCGCCATCCGCGGCGACCGGCCCCCGGCGCGCACCACCCGCGGCCTGGCCTGAACGAGGGCCCCCTCCCTCTCACCGCTCACAAGCTCCCGGCGAGCCTCCGGACGGGGCCGGGCTAGGTTCGCCGGCATGGCCGCCACCGGGTTCCACACCGCCGATGAGCTGAACGCGCTGCTGCCGGGCACCCTGCCAGGCCTGCTGGGGCTCACCATCACCGCGCACGAGCCCGGCCGGCTGGAGGCCGCCCTCGACGTCCGCCCGGAGCTGCTGGCACCCAACGGCTACCTGCACGCCGCGACCGTCGTCGGGCTGGCCGACACCGCCTGCGGGCTGGCCACCCGGGCGCTGCTGCCGGAGGGCTCGGCCGGCTTCACCACCATCGAGCTGAAGAGCAACTTCCTCGGCACCCTCCGCGAGGGTCGGGTGACCACCGTGGCGACCAACGCGCACGCCGGGCGGACGACGCAGGTGTGGGACGCCGTGGTGACCGCGGAGGGGTCCGGGAAGACCATCGCGCTGTTCCGCTGCACCCAGTCGGTGCTCTGGCCACGCTGACCACACGTCCGGGTACTCGCGGGTAACCCCCTTGTGGCCGCCGCCACTGGGAGTGTGAGACTGGCGCCACACCGACGTGCGAAGGAGCCCAACCCGTGGCGCTGGCCAGCCGTTACCCCGACGTCGAGATCCCCGACGTCTCCGTCCCCGAGTTCGTCCTCGCCGCCGGGCGGGAGAAGCCCGACGCGCCCGCGCTCATCGACGGGCTGAAGGGCGACGTCATCACCCACGGCCAGCTGGCCGCCTACGTCGACCGGGTGGCCGCGGCCCTGCACGCGCGCGGCCTGCGCAAGGGCGACGTCGTCGCGATGTTCTGCCCGAACACCCCCTGGTACCCGGTGGTCTTCCACGGCATCGCAGCCGCCGGCTGCGTCATGTCGCCGATCAACTCGCTGTACACGCCCGACGAGATCGCGTTCCAGCTGCGCGACTCGGGCGCGAAGATGCTGATCACCGTCTCGCCGTTCCTCGACCGGGCGAAGGCCGCCATCGAGAAGTCCCCGGTCGACGAAGTCGTCGTCATGGACGGCGCCGAGGGCCACGCCTCGCTGGTGGACCTGCTGAGCACCGACGCCCCGTCGGTCCAGGTCGACTTCGACCCGGCCGACGACCTGGTCACGCTGCCCTACTCGAGCGGCACCACCGGGCTGCCGAAGGGCGTCATGCTGACCCACCGCAACCTGGTGGCGAACGTGGCGCAGTGCCGGCCGCTCGTCCAGCTCGGCGCGGACGAGCGGATCATCGCCGTCCTGCCGTTCTTCCACATCTACGGGCTCACCGTGCTGATGAACCAGGGCCTGGCGTGGGGCGGCGCGGTGGTGACGCTGCCGCGGTTCGACCTCGAGGACTTCCTGCGCACGATCCAGGACCGCAAGATCACCCGCGCCTTCGTGGCGCCGCCCATCGTGCTGGCGCTGGCCAAGCACCCGCTGGTCGACCAGTACGACCTGTCGTCGCTGACCTCGATCCTCTCGGGCGCGGCCCCGCTGGACGAGCAGCTGGCCCTCGCCGCCGAGAACCGGCTGCGCAAGGGCGCCGACAGCGGGGTCACGGTGGCCCAGGGCTACGGCATGACCGAGCTGTCGCCGGTCTCGCACACCACCCCCGACCTCGGCGCCGAGCCGCCGGGTGCGGCCGCGGGCTCGGTCCCGAAGGGCTCGGTCGGCTTCGCCGTCCCGAACTCCGAGTGCCGGCTGGTCGACCCGGCCACGGGCCAGGACGCCGCCACCGGCGAGCGCGGCGAGCTGTGGGTGCGCGGCCCGAACGTCATGAAGGGCTACCTGAACAACCCCGAGGCGACGGCGGACACGATCGACGCCGACGGCTGGCTGCACACCGGTGACGTCGCGATCGTCGACGAGAACGGCTGCTACACCGTCGTCGACCGGGTCAAGGAGCTGATCAAGTACAAGGGCTACCAGGTGGCCCCGGCCGAGCTCGAGGCCGTGCTGATCGGCCACCCCGAGATCGCCGACGCCGCGGTCATCGGCGTCCCGGACGAGGAGAGCGGCGAGGAGCTGCCCAAGGCCTTCGTCGTCCGGGCCCCCGGCTCGACGCTCACCCAGGACGCGGTCATCGAGTACATGGCCGGCAAGGTGGCGCCGCACAAGAAGATCCGCATCGTCGAGTTCATCGAGGCGGTGCCGAAGTCCGCGGCCGGCAAGATCCTGCGCAAGGAGCTCCGCGCGGCGGGCTGAGCCAACCGCTCCCCGAGGCGCCGGCCGCTCCGCTGCGACCGGCGCCTCGTTGCGTCCGGGCGGCGGCGGGTAGAAGCCGGCCCGCTGCAGCAGGTCGGCCCGGTTCACCGCGGTGGCGACGACGTCGACGAGCACCTCGCCGGGTCGCAGCACC
>NZ_NVPT01000231.1 GCF_002802985.1 Geodermatophilus chilensis
TCTTAATAGTTGCGATACCACAGCTGTTTACACGTAGGGGTTCGTCGGTAGGGTCAGGTGGGTATACGAGAAGGGCCCAGGACCACCCGCCGGGCGGTGGGCGCGGTCAGCCCGGCCGGACCCGGCGCGGCGCCGAGCGCCTGCAGCGCGAGCCCGGCCGCGGCCAGCCCCGCGGCGGCCGGCAGCAGCCGGCGGCCCGGCCGCTGGCAGGACGGCGAGGCCGGCGAGGGCCGGCAGGAGGAACAGGACGGCGGCCGCGGTCAGCGAGCCCCCGCCGCGGAGCACGAGCTCGGTGAAGAAGGGCCGGGGGACGGCGGTGCCGAGGTCGACCAGGACGGCCAGCGCGGCCACGCCGAGCAGCGCCCCGGCCGGCAGCCGCCGCCGGACGGCGTCCTCCGCGGGTCCGGTGCCGGCCTCGTCGGCCGGGACGGGCACCGCGGCCGGGCGGCGGGCGACCACCCGCCAGACCGCGACGGCGAGGAGCAGGTCGGCGACCGCGAAGGCCGCCAGCCCGAGCCGGGGCTGCGGCAGCGCCACCACGCCGGCGCCGACCAGCGTGGCGAGGACCGACGCGGCGTGGAAGACCGCGGCGTAGACGACGACCGCCGACAGCCGGTCGCCGCCCCGCCCGCGGTCGGCCACCGCCACCAGCGCCGGATAGGCCAGCACCATGGAGCTGCCGGTGGCCACCACCCCGGCGGACAGGGCCGTGAACACCGCCAGCGACGGCGCCAGCGCGAGCCCGAGGTCGAACACCGCCGAGCCGAGCAGCCCGGCGACCAGCAGGTGCGGCAGCGACCACCGGCGGGCCGCGAGCCCCCACAGCGGGAGGGCCGTCAGCCCGGCGACGCGGCAGATGGTGAGGTAGGTGCCGGTGGCGGCGAGCTCCTCCACCCCGAAGAGGGTGCGCAGCAGCAGCGGCCAGTACGGCGTCAGCGCCGTCTCGGCGACCAGCTGGAGCGCGACGACCAGCGCCAGGACGACCCGGGCCCTCACGTCGTGCCGAAGGTGGTGAACGCCCCCTGCTGCGGGACGTCGACCAGCGGCCGGCCCGTGACCGCGCCGAGGATGGTCGCGCTGCGCCAGGCGCCCAGCCCCAGGTCGGGTGCGCCGACCCCGTGGGTGTGCGTCTCGGCGTTCTGCACGTACAGCCCGCCCCGGCAGCGCAGGGCCACCCGGTGGTCGGCGTCGACCCGGTACCGGCCCCGCCCGTCGAGGTCCAGCAGCGGCAGCAGCGGATCGAGCAGCGCCGGCCGCCGGGCGGCGTAGCCGGTCGCCAGCACGACGGCGTCGGTGGGCACGGCGAAGGTGCGGTCCTGCTGCACCTGCCGGCACTCGAGGACGTAGCCGTCGCCCTCCGCGCGGGCCGCCTCGACGGCCACGGCCGGCTGCAGCACCGCGTCGACCTGCCGGCCCCCGACCGTGCGCTCGTACAGCAGGTCGTAGAGCTCGGCGATCGTGGCGGCGCTGATGCCCTTGTACAGCTGCCACTGCGCCGGCAGCAGCGCGTCCCGCGTCGCCTCGGGCAGCCCGTGGAAGTAGGCGGTGTAGTCCGGGGTGAAGTGCTCCAGGCCGAGCTTGGAGTACTCCATGGGCGCGAAGGCCGGCGTGCGGGTCAGCCAGCGCAGCCGCGCGCCGGTCTGCCCCTGGGCGCGCAGCAGGTCCAGGAAGACCTCCGCGCCGGACTGCCCGGACCCCACCACGGTCACCGAGCCGGCCTCGAGTAGGGCCGGCCGGGCGTCGAGGTACTGACCGGCGTGCACCACGCGCTTGCCCAGCAGGTCCGCGAACGGCGCGGGGACGACCGGCTCGGTGCCCACGCCGAGGACGACGTTGCGGGCGCGCAGGGTGCTGCGGCGCGACGTGGCGGTGTCGGTGACCGTGGCGACGAAGGCCTCGCCGTCCCACTCCACCGCGTCCACCCGCCGGCCGAACCGGCAGCTGGGCAGCGACTCGGCGACCCAGCGCAGGTAGTCGTCGTACTCCACGCGCGGCACCTGGAAGCGCTCGGCGAGGTAGAACCGGAACAGCCGGCCCCGGGCCCGGAGGTAGGCCAGGTAGGACCACCGACTGGTCGGGTCCACCAGGGTCACCAGGTCGGCGAGGAACGGCACCTGCAGCGTCGCGCCCTCCAGGAGCAGCCCCGGGTGCCACGACATGGCCGGCCGCTGGTCGAGGAAGACGGCGTCGAGGTCGTCGACCCCGTCGGCGAGGGCGGCCAGCGACAGCCCGAAGGGCCCCAGGCCGATCCCGAGCAGGTCGTGGGTGTTCACGGGTGCACCTCTCTGAGCGGGTTGGGGACCTGCACGTACACCGACTGGGCGGCGACCGGGCCGTCGAGCTCGTCGCGGCCGTCGACGCCGGTGAGCAGGTTGGCCTTGACCGGCAGCCGGTCGGCCTCCAGCAGCAGCGCGGCGGCCGGGGACGGGGAGGGCCCGGCCAGGTGGCCGCGGAGCACGTCGGCCAGCACGCCGAGCAGGTCCGCCTCGTCGGCGAGCCCCGCGCCGGCGAGGGCGGCGGCGCAGCCGATGAGGTTGTTGACCCCGAGGTAGTAGACGACCCGGTCGGTGACCAGCGCGTCGTCGAACACCAGGCCGGCGTCCCCGGCGATCGCGGGCAGCAGGGTCTCCAGCTCCGGGACGTGCGAGGCGGCGGCGTACCAGCCCTGGTTGTCCCGGTACCAGCCGCGGTCGGGCAGCCCGTCGCCGTCCAGCCCGACGAGCACGTTCTGCAGGTGCGCCTCCAGGCCGATGCCGCAGCGGCCGTGCAGCCACAGCAGGGGCGTGGCGACGGCGTCGAGCCACCGCCGGTACCAGAGCGCCGCTGCCCGCGGCACCGGCAGGCCGGTCCTGGCCGCGACCTCGTGCACCAGGTCGGCGGCCGGCGGGCGTCCCCGGTCGGGGCGGGCGTCGACGAGGGCCCCGGCGCAGGCCACCCGGTCGGCCGCCCGGAACGGCTGGTCGCGCACCACCGTGTCCAGCCCGACCGGTCCGTCGGGTCCGTCGACCCCCACCCAGGCCGGGTCGCGGACCAGCCCGAAGTGCGGGTGCGCCGCGGCCAGCGCGGCGCCGAGGCCGGCGTCGACCAGCTCGGCGGTGCGGACGCCGAGCCGCAGCTCACCGCGCAGGTTCTCCCGGCGGCTGTTGGTCACCCGCAGCCCGAGGCTGAGCTTGAGCATCACCGGCACGTCCGCGCGGGCGACGGTGCGCAGCGAGGAGGTGGCCCACCACCGGGGCCCGGCGGGGCCCAGGTCGACCAGGTCCCCGCGCTCCAGCAAGGCCGCCGCACCGGGGCGCGCCGCCAGCCGGGCCGCCTGCCACGGGTGGGCCGGGACCGGGACGAACCCCGCCGGCACCGCCAGGTCGCCGGCCAGCTCGTGGAGCAGCGCGGGGACGTCGCCGGCGGCGCTGCCGGTCGCGACGACCTCCGGCCGGGCGGCGAACCAGTGCAGCGGGAAGTGGCCCCGGGCCTCGGGCGCGTAGACGGCGTCCTCGGCGTCGGGCAGGCCGTCGCGGCTCTTGGTCATCGGGTGCCAGGGGTGCCCGGCCAGCAGTCCCTGCTCGGCGGCGAGCCACGGCGGCAGGCCGGCCGGTGCCTCGGGGTCCGCGGCCCGGAGCACCGCGTACCCCGCGGCCCGGTCGGCGGACTCGGTGATCCGGGCCCGGGCGTCCGCGCCGTGGGCGGCGGGCAGCCCGGCGCGGGCGGCGGCCTCGGCGGTGAGCCACCCGGCGACCGCGTCGACGTCGAGGGCGGCTCCGTCGGGCGTGGTGATGGCGCCCAGGTCGTGGCGTCCGCTGGGGGAGCGGCGGACGACGTCCACCACGAGGGCCCGCCCGGTGGCCGGGAGGTCCACGCGCACGGGGCCGGGACCGGGCACCGGGGTGCCGGTCTCCCGCAGCCAGCAGCGCACCAGCACGGCGAGGGCCTCGGCCCGGGCCTGCCGGGCGGGGGAGGTCAGGACGGGCGCGGTGGTCACGCGTCGGCCTCCTCGGCGGAGCCGGCGGCGAGGACCAGGCCGAGCAGCGCGTCGACGTCGGCCGGGGTGGCCGCCGGGTTGAGCAGGGTGAGCTTGAGGTGCACCCGCCCGTCCAGCTCGGTCCGGCCCACGACCGCGCGCCCCTCGCGCAGCAGCCGCCGGCGCAGGCCGGCGTTGACCGCGTCGCCGCCGCGGTGGCGGAACACCACGGTGCTGAGCACCGGGGCCGCGGCGAGCTCCAGCCGGGGTTCGGCCTGCACCCGCGCCGCGGCGTACGCCGCCAGGTCGCAGCAGGCGTCGACCATCGCGCCGAGCCCGGCCTGCCCGACCGCCCGCAGCGTGACGGCGATCTTCAGCACGTCGGCGCGGCGGGTGGTGCGCAGCGACCGGCCGAGCAGGCTGGAGTACCCGGCCGCCTCGTCGTCCGCCGGGTTGAGGTAGGCCGCCCGCCGGTTCAGGGGGGCGAACGCGGCCGCCTCCCGGGTCAGCAGCACCCCGGCGGCGGCCGGTTGCCAGCCGAACTTGTGCAAGTCCAGGGAGACGCTGTCGGCCTGCGCGAGGCCGGCCAGCAGGTGCCGACGCCGGTCGGAGAACAGCAGGCCCCCGCCGTAGGCGGCGTCGACGTGCAGCCACCCGCCGTGGCGGCGGACCAGCGCGGCCACGGCCGGGAGCGGGTCGATCGTCCCCAGGTCCGTGGTGCCGGCCGTGGCGACCACGACGGGGCGCTCGCCCGCCGGTGCGTCGCGCAGCAGGGCGGCCAGCGCGGCGGGGTCCAGAGCCCGGTCGGCGCCCGGCGGTACGGCGACGACGGCCGGCAGGCCGAGCAGGTGGGCCGCCCGCTCCACGGAGAAGTGCGCGGCCGCACCGGCGTACAGCCGGACCGGTCCCGGTGCGGCGTCGCGCGCCAGCAGCAGGGCGGTGTAGGTCGACCCCGTCCCGCCGGTGGTCACCACCCCGCCGCCACCGGGCAGGCCGGCCAGCTCGGCCAGCGCGGCGACGACCCGCTCCTCGAGCACCGTGGCGGCGGGCGCCTGGTCCCAGCTGTCCAGCGACTGGTTCAGCGCGCTGGCGGCCAGGTCGGCCGCGACCGCGACCGGCAGCGGCGGGCAGTGCAGGTGGGCCGCGCACCGGGGGTCGGCCGGGTCGGCGGCGCCCGCGGCGACGGTGCTCACCAGCCCGACGAGGGCGGCCCGCGCACCGATCCCGGCCTGCGGCAGGACACCGCCGGAGAGGGCGGCGTCGACGTCGGCGGCCACCTGCCGGGGGTCCCCGGCGGGGACCGGGCCACCCCGCGCCTCCCGTCCGGCGGCGAGCGCGTCGAGCGAGAGCGCCACCAGCTCGGCCAGGTCGCGCTCGCCGGAGCCGCGGAGCCCGCCGGGAGCCGGTCGACCGGGGACGACGGCGGTCATGCCCGGTGCTCCCGCTCGGCCGCGGTCAGGGCGGCGTCGAGGCGGTCGAGGACCGCGCCGGCCTCCTCGTCGGTCATCACCAGCGGCGGCAGCAGCCGCACGACGCTGTCGTGCCGCCCGCCCAGCTCGACGATCAGCCCCCGCCGCAGGCACTCCGCGCGGACCGCCACGGCCAGCCCCGGAGCGGCCGGCCGGGCCCCGCAGTCGTCGGGCGCGGCGTCCGGCTCGACCAGCTCGATGCCGTTCATCAGCCCGCGGCCGCGCACCTCGCCGATCGAGGGGTGGGCGCTCGCCAGGGTCGTCAGCCCGGCCCGCAGCCGCCGACCGAGGACCTCGGCCCGCTCGGGCAGCCGCTCGGCGAGCACGTGCCGCAGCGTGGCGGCGCCGGCCGCCATCGCCAGGGTGGTGCCGCGGAAGGTGCCGGTGTGCGCTCCGGGCGCCCACGTGTCGAGGTGGTCGGCGTAGACCACCACGGCCAGGGGGAGGCTCCCGCCGATCGCCTTGGACAGGACCATGACGTCCGGTTCCACCCCGGCGGCGTCGATCGCCCACATGGTGCCGGTGCGGCCCACCCCGGTCTGCACCTCGTCGACGACCAGCGGGATGCCCCGCTCGGCGGTGATCCGGCGCATCTCCCGCAGCCACGGCAGCGGCGCGGGGACGACGCCACCCTCGCCCTGGACCGCCTCGAGGATCATCGCCGCGGGCGGCACGATCCCGCCGTTGGGGTCGTCGAGCAGCCGCTCGACGTAACGCGCCGACACCTCTCCCGAGGCGTCCCCGAGCCCGAACGGGCAGCGGTAGGCGTGCGGGTAGGGCAGCCGGGTGGCCTCGGCGGCCACGCCGGTCATGGGCTCCTTGACCGCCACCCCGCCGGAGGCGGCCAGGGCGCCGGCGGTCATCCCGTGGTAGGCGCCGGTGAACGCCGCCACGCCGCTGCGGCCGGTGGCGGTGCGGGCCAGCTTGAGCGCGGCCTCGACGGCGTCGGTGCCGGCCGGCCCGCAGAAGTGCACCTTGGCGTGCCCGGCCAGCCCGGGCGGCAGCGCGGCGAAGAGCGCGTCGGTGAACTCGTCCTTCTCCGGGGTGGCGATGTCGAGGGCGTGCCAGGGCGCGCCCCGCTCGATGACGCGCTGCACCGCCTCGACGACGACCGGGTGGTTGTGGCCGAGCGCCAGCGTCCCGGCGCCCGACAGGCAGTCGAGGTAGCGGCTGCCGTCCGCGCCGGTCACCGTCATGCCCCGGGCGTGCACCGGCACGATGCGGAAGGTCCGGGCGTAGGTGCGGGCGGCGGACTCGCGGGCCGCCTGCCGGGCCAGCACGTCGGCGGGATCGGGCGGCGCGGTGCGGTCGAGGGCGGTGCGGTCGACGGCGAGGCTCACGGGGCGACCTCCAGGACGGGGGCGAGGACGGGCGGGGCGGGACGGGCGTCGGTCGCCGGCAC
>NZ_NVPT01000232.1 GCF_002802985.1 Geodermatophilus chilensis
GCCGCCGCCGCCGCGCAGCACATCGACGTCGCCGTCATTGACGCGGTGCTCACCGGGGTGGCCACCGCGCAGCAGTGCGCCGAGACGGCCAAGGCGGTGGAGCACTATCTGGACCGGCTGGATGAGGACGGACCGGAGCCGGATCCCACCGAGGGCCGCCGGCTGGTGATCACCAGGCACGGCGACGGGTCGATCTCCGGCCGCTTCGACCTGGACGCGGTGGGCGGGGAGAGGCTGCAGGCCGCGCTGGAGTCACTGGTGCAGGCCGGCCGCAGTGCCGGGGACGAGCGCACCAGGGCGCAGCAGTCGGCCGACGCGCTGGTGCAGCTGTGCGACAACCAGTTGGCCGCCGGTCAGCTGCCGATCCTGCGCGGGCACAAGCCGCAGGTGATCGTGAAGATCGACGCCGAGGACCTGGTCGACCCCGCCACCGGCCGGGGCGTCGCCGACATGGGCTTCGGCGCCACGATCTCCGCCGCCCGGGCCCGCTGGCTGGCCTGCGACGGGAACATCACCCGCATCGTCATGGGCCCCGACGGGATGCCGCTGGACCACGGCCGCACCGTCCGGCTGTTCCCGCCGCACGTGCGGCGCGCCGCGGAGGTGCGCGACGGCGGCTGCGTGTTCACCGGCTGCGCCGCGCCCACGTGGTGGTGCGACGTGCACCATCTGCTGGCCTGGATCGACGGCGGGGAGACGAACCTGGACAACGCCGCGCTGCTGTGCGAACGGCACCACACCAAGGTCCACCACGGCTTCCGGGTCGAGCGACAACCCGACGGACGCTGGCGCACCTGGCGCCCCGATGGCACCGAGATCCTCACCGGACCGGGCCGCACCGGCCCATTCCTCACCGCCGCCGCCTGAGGTCGACCCTCTGCGACCGCCCACCCTGAGGTCGCTGCCTACCTGATCGACGACGCACGTCCAGCCGCACGACCGCGAGGTCGTGCGGCCGGACGCGCGTGGACACCCAGGTTCCGTCGCGACGGGGCGGCGGTGGCGGGTCGGACACGTCAGCGGGTGGCCCACTCCCGGTGCGGTCCGCGGTGGACGGCCGCGTAGACCTGGTCGCGTAGCTCGTTGACGCGCTGGTCGGTCAAGGCCCGAACGACACCGCGCACGGGTTCCGCGCTCTTCGACGCCGGCGCGGTCGGCGGACGCGCTCAGCGTTCCCAGGCCTGGACGAGCAGGTCGGTCTTCGCGGCGTCGAACGCGTACTCGTCGACCACCCGCAGCCCCGCGTCCACCAGGACCTCGTCGTCGTCGGTCGGGACCATCTCGCCGCGGATCACCCGGCGGACCAACCACACCCGGTCCGCGGTCACCGGGGCGTCGTCCGGCGGCAGGACGACGTCGGGCCGCAGCTGTGGGGCCGCCGTCCGCACGTAGTGGTCCAGGCCGGTCGCCGAGCGCTGGTCCGCGGCGACGACCGGCTCGCCGGGCCGGTGCCGCTCCGCCAGGAACGCCACCACGTCGTCCGCCCGCTCCCGCGGTTCACGGTCGGCCAGCGGCGAGGACGCGACCAGCGAGCACGCCACCAGCAGCCCGGCGACCGGTGCGCGCGCGGCCCGCGGCAGCGTCAGCACGCCCACCGCCGCCAGCACCCCGAGCCCCAGCAGGCCGGCGAGCAGGTAGCGCGGCAGGTACACCGGCCGCAGCTGCTCGGCCAGCAGCAGCAGGCCCAGCGGCACGAGCACCCAGCAGGTCCCGACCACCCGCATCCCCGTGCCGCGCAGCGCGCCCAGCACCGCCAGCCCCACGGTCAGCAACAGCAGCGGCCGCAGCCCGCCGGCCCACGCCAGGACGGCGAGGTCGGCCAGCGTCCCCCCGGTGTCGCGCAGGTGCTCGGCGTTGCGAGCGCCGGTTCCGTTGAGGAGGTTCACCCCGATCAGCCCCGCAACGGGCAGCGCCGCCGCGACACCGGTGAGCGCCACCGGCCACGCCCGCCACCCGCGCAGCAGCAGCGCCGCGACGACGAAGGCCGCGAGCACGGTCGCCGCGTACCAGTGCGCCAGCCCCATCCCCGCGCCGGCCAGCCCGAACAGCAGCAGCCCCCGCGGCGACCCCTGCAGCCGGCGCACCAGTCCCAGCAGCGCCCCGCCGGTCGCCAGCACCGCCAGCCCGTACGGGCGCGCCTCCACCGCCTGCTCGAGGAGCAGGGGGCTCGCCGCCAGCACGACCCCGGCCAGCACCCCGGCCGCCCGCGAGGTCAGCCGGGTCACCGCCCGCGTGACCAGCGCCAGCCCGCCTGCCGTGGCCAGCAGCGACAGCACCCGCAGTGACGTGTCCCCGCCGATCCCCGGCAGCAGCACCCACGTGTGCACCACGAAGTACCAGGGCGCGTTGTACGACGGCGGGACGTCGGCCAGGTAGCCCGTCGTCCCGCGCCCCTCGACGATCGCCGCGAGGATCTCGCCGTACGGCCGGCGGCCCACCTCGGCGGTGAACAACTCGTCGAACCACAGCCCGTGCCCCGGCAGGAGCAGCACCGTGCCCAGCAGGAGGACGGCCAGCGGCGGCAGCAGCTCGGGCAACGACCAGCGGGCGGCCGGCTCCGAGGCACCGACCGGCTGCGGCGGTGCGGACGCCCGGTCCGCCGTCGTGCTCACGCCGAGCAGGTTAGGCGACCCTTCCTCGTCGGCCGGACGTGTCGGCGGCGCGCCGTACCGGCCGCGCCGACGGAGGGGAGGGCAGAGGTGGCACCAGGTCCGGGGCCGAGCCCGCCGGCGTCCTCGGAGGCGGTCGCCCGGCGCTTCCGCGGCCAGCCGCGCCGCGACACCACGCACGAGCTCGCGGTGCGCCGCCGGCGCCACGCCCGCGGGGTGCGCTACCGGGTCGACGTCCGCCCCTGTGCCGCCACCCGCGCGCGCGGCGACCTGGTCTGGAAGGGGCGGCGGCTCGTCGTCTTCCTCGACGGCTGCTTCTGGCACGCCTGCCCGGTCTACGGCCACCTCCCGCTGGCCAACCGCGACTGGTGGGCCGAGAAGCTCGCGGGCAACGTCGCTCGGGACCGGCGGGCCGACGCGGTGCTGCGTGACGAGGGCTGGCGAGTGCTCCGATTCCGGGAACACGAGGACCCCGACGAGGTCGCCGACGCGATCTGCGCGGCGCTGGGCGCCCGCCGCCGGTGAGGTGAGCGGTCAGTCCTCCGGGCCGTCCTGCTCGTTGTGCGCGCGCTTCCACAGCGGGACGGCGATCCACCACCAGGCCAGCAGGGCGCCCACGACCGCGGCGGTGAACCAGGCCAGCGTCAGGTCGAACACCACGTCGGTCACCAGCAGCACCGCGCCGACGATCGCCAGCGCCAGCACCACCAGGCCGAGGAACGCCGACCGGTTGCTGCGCCGCAGCAGCGCCTCCTTGTCGTGCTGCCGGAACAGCACCCGGTGCTGCGCGGCCGGGGCGATGAGCAACCCGGTCGCCACCGCAGCGGCGAGCAGGGTCGCGAAGTAGACGTCGCGCTGGAAGTCGGTGAGCTGGGTGCCCTGCTGCTGGAAGGGGACCACGAGCAG
The DNA here is from genome assembly GCF_002802985.1 of Geodermatophilus chilensis. Lineage (GTDB taxonomy): Bacteria > Actinomycetota > Actinomycetes > Mycobacteriales > Geodermatophilaceae > Geodermatophilus > Geodermatophilus chilensis. The sequence continues at coordinate 3,516 of NZ_NVPT01000232.1, forward strand.
GAACGCGAAGAGGAACTGCACGCCGGGCAGGGCCACCCGCAGCTCGTTGAGCAGCTCCATGAGCTCGCGGTCGATCCGCTGCTTCCGGCTCTCCTCCGACGAGTCCCCGCTGCGCTGCGGACTCCGCACGTCGGTCATCGTGGCCGCCTCTCGTTCACCCGCCGTTCACCTTCGGCGGGATGGTGCCACGCGGCGGGCCTGGGTACCCGTCCTCCGTACGCCCGATCACCAGGAGGACGACGTGTCGATGTGGACGCCCATGGAACCGAACCTCGGCCAGGGGGACGACGGCATCCCCGCGGCCGACCCGGGAGCGGGCGCTCCGCAGCCCGCCGACGGCTTCGGCATCGGCGGCGAGGAGCCCGACCGGCCCGAGGAGCCCGGCACGCAGGACGCCGGAGCACCCGACGCCGAGGCAGGGGGAGGAGCCGGCCCGGACGGCGACCCGCCGTTCCGCACCCCCGACCCCGGCGAGGTCGGACGCCGCTGAGACACGACGAGGCCCGGTGGACCGATCCGGTCCACCGGGCCTCGTTCCCTGCGTGCCGATCAGCCCCGGACGGCCGCCAGGGCGCGGTCCACCAGGTCGTAGTGACCCACCGCCCAGAAGACGGCGCCAGCTGCCGCCAGGCCGCCGATGGTCACTGCCGCCGAGCTCACCGGGTGCTGCCTGGCGTGCGCCCAGGTGTCGCGGGCCTTCCGCCGGAAGGCCACGAAGAACCGCCGCGCCCACTCGAACTCCGTCGACCACACCCACAGGCCGATGAGGATCGGCGGGATGGTGAGCGGCCCGGGCAGCACGGTGAGCGCCAGGCCGAGCAGGACGAACAGCAACCCGGCGAAGAACACCGCGACCCGGTAGGCGGTGGCCAGCCCGGGCTTGCGCCGGACGCGGTCGCGCCACGAGCCGGGCTCCACCGGACGCGGCTGGCCCAGCCCGTCGGTGCAGTCCGGGCAGCGGGTCGCGCCGCCGCCGGTGTGCGGCTGGTCGCGGGCGTCGAGGGTGCGGGTCGCCAGGACTCCTGGATCGGCTCGGGGGTGCGGGGGAGAGCGGTCAGCGCTGGGCGAGTCCGCGTGCGACCTCGCTGGGCCGCTGCTGCTCACCGGCGTAGGAGCTGACCACCACGAGGGCGCCGGTCAGGGCCGGGATCACCCACTGCAGCTGGTCCAGCTTCGCCTGGGCCGCGGCCACCTCGGCCTTGGCCCGCTTGCTCGGCTTGGTGCCCGAGCGGGACGGCGTCCCACCGGCGTCGGACACGATCTTGCCCAGTGCCCGGCTGTAGGCGGTGACGCCCAGCGCTGCTGCGGTCAACGCCGTCTTGAGCGTGCTCATCCCGGCGACGCCCTCCTGGTTGGCCACCCGCTGCCGGTTGGCCCGCAGCTGGCCGATGCTGCCGATGAGGTGCGCGCCGATGGCCGCGGCGTTGACCGGCGTCCACCGGTCCCAGCCGGCGTTGGCGACCCGGCCGGTGTCCGAGGCGCTGCCGGCCTCACCGGCGGCGGCGTTGAGCGCCACGGCGTTGGCGAGCGTGCCGCCGAACCAGGCGGAGAGTCCGAGGTCGTGCAGCGAACGGGACAGGGTGTAGCGCGCCATGCTGAGCTCCTCCTGCAGAGTCTGTGGGTGGAGTCGCTCTACCCCGTCTCAGAGATCCACACTCGATCGCGCGTGATCGTCGGCTCAGCCGCCGTAGCGCAGCGCCGCCCGCCGGCGGGCCTTGGCCGCCTCCTCCTCGCGGTCCTTGGGCGGCGCGGTGGGGACCAGCGCGGCCAGCAGCCGGGCGGAGGCCTCGGCGACCTCCGCGACGGCGCGGTCGAAGGCCTCCGCGTTGGCCCGCGACGGCTTCGTCGTCCCGCTGATCTTGCGCACGTACTGCAGTGCGGCGGCGTGCACCTCGTCGTCGGTGACGGGCGGCTCGAAGTTGGCCAGCGGCCGGATGTTGCGGCACATGCGCGCAAGCGTAGGAGCGCCCGGGGACGTCCGGGAGCCTCAGCCGGCGAAGCCGGCCCGGTCCACCTTCCGGTGGTAGCGGGTGCCCAGCGCGCCCCCGAGCAGCGCCCCGACCAGCGTGGCCCCGGCTGCTGCGGCGAGGGTGACCAGGCCGGCGGTGGTGGCGGTGCCCTCGCCGACCGGGATGCGCGGCAGCTCCAGCCGGGCCAGCACGTTGAACTCGCTGCCGATCAGCGCCACGGCACCGGAGAGCACCAGGACGACGACCAGGCCGACCAGCCACACCGCCAGGCCCTGCCGGACGCCGCGGAAGCGGGACATCCGCCCGGCCACGTACCCGCCGGCCAGGTAGGAGAGGAAGAGGACGACGAGCAGCGCGACCGCCCCGCGCAGCCCGATCGCCTCGGCCGACGCCCCCTGGGTCAGGCCCAGCCCGGTGCCGGCCGCGGACACCAGCGCGAGCAGCAGCACGGCCAGGCCGGTCGCCGACAGCCAGCCGAAGAAGGCCGCTCCCCACTGGGTGCCGCCGAACTCCGACTGCTGGACGGCCACCGCCTCACGGGCCGGACCGTCCGTTCCGCGGAGGGGGTGGTCGGTGCGCGCCATGGGGCCCTCCTGGGGAAGATCGGAGCCGGACGTGCCCGCCGGGTGCCCGGTGCGGACCAGGACAAACGGCACGCCGGGACGGCGCGCCGGAGAGGGAGGCGACGGCGCTGGTCGTGCTGCTGGTGGACGCCGCGAACGTGGTCGGCTCCCGCCCCGACGGGTGGTGGCGGGACCGCGCCGGCGCCACCTCCCGGCTGCTGCGGCGGCTGGCCGCGCTGACCGGGCGCGAGCTGCCCGCGCCCGGCGGCGGCCCGGTCGCGGTCGACGAGGTGGTCGCGGTCGTCGAGGGCGCCGCGCGCGGGGTCGACGCCCCGGACGGCGTGACCCTGGTGCGGGCCGAGGGCAGCGGGGACGACGCCCTCGCCGCGACCGCCGCCCGGCTGGCCGCGGAGGGGCGGTCGCTGCTGGTGGTCACCGCCGACCGCGGTCTGCGCGCCCGGCTGCCCGACGGCGTTCCCGCCACCGGCCCCGGCTGGCTGCACCGACTCCTCCCCGCGGAACCCGGGGAAGGGTCGACGGGGGGCTCCCTCGCATGACCCCGAGCCCGGTCGGGTAGAGCGACTCCACCGACGCGATCGCACAGCCGTCGCGCGTCCCGCCCCCTCCCGAGCCCGAGGAGCCGCATGCCGTCGCCCGCCGGGCCGTCCCGCCCGGGGTCCGGTACGGGCGCGGCAGGTCCGGCTCGCGGCGGCGCAGCACGATGTGGCTGACCATCATGAGCACGTAGGACACCGTCGCC
>NZ_NVPT01000233.1 GCF_002802985.1 Geodermatophilus chilensis
AGATTGGTATAAGAGACAGGCACCGGTCGCCGGTGCGGAACTGCTGCGGCAAGTAGCAGCCGTCGGGGCAAGCCGGCGCGGTCTCGGTCATGCGCCCACCGCCAAGCGGAGCGCCCGGCCGTGTTCCTCGGCTGCGGCGCGGGCGGGGTCCGCGGGCCTCTCCGCGATGCACTGACCGCACTTCCCGTTGGAGGTGTTCACGGCCTTGATGGGGTGTCCGCAGTCCGCAGTCGGCTCAGTGGGCTCACTCGCTGAGGGTTGAGCCGACTGGACTGACTGGGCCGACTGGAGGTTGTGTTTCCGCAGGTCAGCCCCAGTTGGCTCACCCTTGCCAGTCGGCTCACCCTGTGCGTGTCCGGGTTTCGCTGAGCCGACTGGCATCGACCACCAGGTCTGTCGCGGGAAGCCCTCGGAGCTGTGCTTCACTGCGGCCCGGTCCTTCGCCCGCTTGAGGGTCGCCTCGGAGTAGCCCGCGGCGCGGGCCGCCTTGACGATGTCCTTCCTCGCGGCGGTCCCGCCGTTGTCGGTCAGGTATCCGAGCAGCCAGTCGGCCGCCTCGTCGCGCTCGGTGCGGTCCTCGTCATCGACTGGGCCGCGCAGGAGGCTGGCCGCGGTGTGCTCGACCGGCGCGTCCTCCCACTCGATGCGCGCACAGCCGTGGTCCGGGTCGTCCACGAGCCGATAGGCCAGCGAGGGCGGTTCGAGGGCGAGGTTGCACTTCGTCACCGCGAAGATCCGCCTGTCCTCGTCCTCGGGATCCCGGGCGACGAGGTAAGCGGCTCGGGCGGCGCCGACGATGCCGATCGACCCGCCACCCCTGTACAAGGCGTTGCTGCCGCCGGCCTTGTTGAGGTGCCGGATCAACACCACGGTGCAGCCCGCGCGTTCGGCCATCGAGGCGAGTTGGTGCAGAACCCCGCGGACATCCTGGTCCCGGTGGGAGTCGACCCCGGAGTTGAGGAACGCCATCAGGACGTCGACCACGATGAAGGCCACCTTCTTCTCGGCGACCACCTTCTCGATCAGACCGACGTCCCGGGGCAGCGAGGGGGGCACGCGCCGGACGTTGCCGTCCTCGTCGACCTGGGGGACGTCGGCGAGAACGTGCACCCGGAGCCGGTCGGCCCCGGCTGCCGCGAGCCGGGGGGCGATGGTGTCCGCGACGCCGTCCTCGGCGGACAAGAGGAGGACGTCCCGCGGTCCAGCAGAGAGTGCGCCGTCCGGCCAGGTGCCCCCGGTCGACACCCGTGCCGCAAGGTCGAGCGTCAACGTGCTCTTCCCGGTAGACGGATCGCCGTCGATGACGACCAGCTTCCCGAGCGGAAGTCGGCCGGGCCAAAGCCATTGCACTCGCTCCGGCTCGACGTCGGACATCGTGATGACCGTTGGGGCCGGCGGGACGGGCGGCGTCATGTGCGAGTAGTCGACGGTCACGCCACCGACCTCCCGGTGCTCATCGCCGAGCGGATCGTCTTCTCGATCTCGCGCTCGTCGAGCCCGACCGACCGAGCAGCGGCCCGGAGCTGGTCGAGAAGATCAGCTGGAGCACCACGTTCGGCGGCGCGGCAGGCGGCCCAGTGCAAGGCGCGGTTCCGGCCGCCCTCCTGCGCCGACGCCACGGTTCGCACCAGGCCATCCGCGGCGGCCGAGGTGCTCATCGTCGTGATAGGACGATGAGCACCCTCGGGGCGCCGGATGAGCTTTCGCAGCCAGCTCGGCGCCGTGGTGATGGGCACCTCGGTGGCCCAGGAGTACGACCGGCCCGACATGTGCCGCGACGGCGGGGCCACGAGGTAGCCGCTGCTCGACTTGATGTCCACGCCCTCGCACAGGCGGCCGCGGTACGGGCCCGGGCACTGATACCAGGCGTGGATCCCACCGCCACCGGTGTTCGCGGTCAGCGTCGCCGGGAGCTGCACCCCGCAGGCAGCGAGGAGCTCGGCGAGGCGAGCAGCGCCGCCGGCCCGCGGGTCGACATCGAGGACGGCGACATCCTCGGCCGGTCGCAGCCCGATGTTGGCCTCCGGCCAGATGGCCCACCAGGAGCCAATGCGCTTGATGTCGGTGGTGGCGTCGTCCTTGCCGTGCGGCGTCAACGGGTGCTTCGCCGGGGAGGGGCAGTCCCGCCTCCCGCAAGAGCAGCCGCTGGCTATTGGCCAGGCGAGCGGGAGCACGTGCAGGCCGGCGCGGGCGTAGGCCGCGGCGTGCTGCGCAGCGTTCAGTCGGTGGCTGCCGGTACGCTCATCATGGCCGCCCGCCATGACCGCGCCCGTCCCGACCTCGTTGGGGCGGGCGTTCGTCACGCTGCGGCCCCTGCGCTCGCACGGAGACGGGCCACGTAGTCCTCGAGCGCCTGCGCCGGGACGCGCCGCGCACGCCCGATCCGGACCGTCTCGATCTGTCCGGCCGCGATCAGCTCGAACATCTTGGACCGTCCGATGCCGAGCACCTCGGCGGCGGCCTCCGGCCTGTACAGCAACTGCACGACTCCTCCTCGGGAGTAGGTCTGCAAGCCTACGACGAGACAGAGTGTGGACCACCGTGGACGACAATGCAACGTAGGTTGGTTGCTCCTACGGCCGAGGCGTGCGAACCTACGCCTCGTGAGCCTCATACGCGGCGGCGACGGATACGCGTGGACCAACGATCTAGAGGACGGCGGCGAGGTCTTCGTCCGATTGGACGACCAGGGCCACGTGGTCGAGGTCTTCATCACCAAGCAGGGCGGGGAAATCACACCCACGGACCTGCGGCGGCTTCCCCTGACCCGCATCCGGGCACAGGCAGCGTCGCGGCCCGATCTCTGGTTGGCGGTGAGACAGGATCCGAGCCTCGGGGCAGACCTCTACCAGGAAGCCATCAAGGCGTTCCCGTTTCGGTGGATCGAGCACGCAAAGGAGCAGCAGCAGGAAGCGCCTGCCTTCGAACTCTCGCCGTCGTCCGCTGACGAGGGCCTAACTGACCAGTTCCTCGAAGACGTCGCCCGCGCGTATCAGTCAGCGACCAGCAGAGGGCTACGGCCCAACGTGGCCCTCGCCGAACAGACCCAGGTGCCGAAACGAACCGTGGAGAAGTGGGTCTATCTCGCCCGGAAGAAGGGCCTACTGCCGGCAACCCGACCGGGGCGGGTCGGATGACCAGGCGGGCGGCGAGTGGCGAGTCGTCCATCTACCAGGACGACGACGGCCGGTGGCACGGCTACGTGTCGATGGGGAAGAAGGAGAACGGCCGGCGCGACCGGCGGCACGTCTCCGCGATGAAGCGTGCCGACGTGGTGGCGAAGGTCCGGGCGCTGGAGAAGAAGCGCGACGCCGGGATCGTCCTCGAGGCCGGCGCCGGGGCTCTCACGGTCGGCGGATGGCTCGACCACTGGCTGACCACCATCGCGGTGCGCCGCGTCCGTCCGAGCACGCTGGTCGGCTACGAGTCGAAGGTCAAGGTGCACATCAAGCCTGCCCTCGGACACCACCAGCTCGAACGCCTCCAGCCTGAGCACCTGGAAGGCTTCTACGCCGCGAAGCTGCGCGCCGGGCTGGCGCCGGGAACGGTGCTGCTGTGCCATCGCATCCTGTCCCGCGCCCTGAAGGTCGCCGAGCAGCGCGGCCGGGTGGCGAGAAACGTCGCGCTCCTGGTGGACCCGCCGCAGGCGCGCTTCGAGGAGATCGTGCCGCTGACGGCCGACGAGGCGCGTCGGGTGCTACAGGTGGCGAGGCGCCACCGGAACGCTGCTCGCTGGTCGGTGGCGCTGGCGCTCGGGCTGCGGCAGGGGGAGGCGCTCGGCGCCAAGTGGCAGCACGTCGACCTCGAGGCCGGCGTCTGGCGGGTGAAGGCGCAGATTCGGCGCCTGCCCTACCGGCACGGCTGCGGCGACACGTGCGGCCAGGACAAGCCCCGCAACTGTCCCGCGAAGGTCGGCGGCGTCACCGAGAGCGAGCCGAAGACCGAACGCGGCAAGCGCGGCATCGGTCTGCCGCCGCAGCTTCTCGCTGACTTGCGGGCGCACCGACAGGCGCAGCTCGCCGAGCGTCTCGCGGCCGGCTCGGAGTGGCAGGACAGCGACCTCGTGTTCTGCCAGCCGAACGGGAAGCCGATCGATTCGAAGGGGGACTGGAGCCGCTGGCGCAGGCTGCTGGAAGAGGCGGGTGTGCGCCATGCACGGCTGCACGACGCTCGCCATACGGCCGCGACGCTGCTCCTGGCGCAGGGCGTGCCGGCCCGTGTCGTGATGGAGATCCTCGGCCACTCCACCATCGCGGTGACGCAGAACATCTACGGCCACGTCATGCCGGAGGCGGTGTCGACGGCTACGGCCGCGGTCGCCGATGTGCTGTGGGCTGAGCCGGAGGCCACCACGCTGGCACCACGGCGTAGGCGGGACCGGTCGTCGTGATCGCATCGGGGCAGGTCAAGGGCGCACCGGCCAGACGGCGACAGATTTCTTGCCCTGGTTCTGGGAGTACGCCGGCGCCTGAGCCGGAACTGTCGGTGCCCGCTCCTAGCGTCCTGCCCGGATCGACCGGGGCCACGGACGGCCTCCCGCGACGAGGGTCGGCCAGCAGAGGAGTGGACCGTGTACATCGACTGCGAGACCTGCACCGCCCGCGGCGCCGGCTGCGGCGACTGCGTCGTCACCGTGCTGCTGGGGGCGCCGCCGGGGTGGCAGGGCGCCGACCCGACGGTGGTGCCGATGACCGGCCGGCGGGACGACCGGCTGACCGCCGAGGACGTCGTCGTGCTGCCGCCAGGGGTGGTGGTGGAGTTCGACGAGGTCGAGCGCCGCGCCGTCCGGGTGCTGGCCGACGCCGGTCTGGTGCCGCCGCTGCGTCACCAGCACCCCCCGCGGCCGGCCCCGGCGCGACGCGCCGCGCCGCAGCGGAGGGCCGGCGGGCAGGGTGCCGGGCGGCGCACCGGGTGACCCCGGTGTGCCGGCCGCCCCCCCTCGCACGGGTGACCGGACGGCGTGTCGCGGACCAGGAGTGACTCCGGACCCACAGTCCCCACCACCCCCGTTCGTCACGTCTTCAACGACCCCCGTACGGTGAGCCGGTCCGGCCGGGTGGTCGTCACCTGCAGAAAGGTGGCCTCGGCCGGTCACCGCCGAATCGCCCGACGCGCCGCACCGGCGCCGAAGGCGAACCGGGGACCCACCGCAGCACTGGGGTGAGTTCTCCCGCGCGCCGGTCCGCCGGGGCGCAGAGATAGGGCACCTTCTTCCCGGCCCGAACCCGTCAGCTAACTCGGTAGGCGGTCGCTGAGGAAGAACGGAGAGCCGCCGCCCGTGGCGACCCCCCGCCCTGCCCTGGGGCATGCCGTCGATCCGTCCCACCCCGGTCTGCCGGTCGCGTTCCGCCGCCCCGCCCCGTCTCGCGGCATCGCCCGCGGGCTGGTCCTGGGCGCCACCGCCACCCTCGCCCTGACGCTACTGCCGGGCACCGCCGCCGCGGACCCGGAGGACGCCACCAGCGCCGCGCAGATCGCACAGCTGGTCGCCCGGGCCGCGCACGAGCTCGAGGTCGTCACCGAGCAGGTCAACGAGGCCCGCGAGATGCTGGCGCAGCAGCAGGCCGCCGCGCAGGGTGCCGACCAGGCGGCCGCCGAGGCCCAGTCGCAGCTCGACGCGCTCGACGGCCAGGTCCGCCAGGTCGCCCGCGCCGCCTTCACCTCCGCCGACGGCATGCCCGAGCTGGACCTGCTGATGACCAGCGGGTCGGCCGAGGACTTCGTGTCCCGGCTGGCCATCCTCGACGCCATCGCCGTCCACACCGACGACGTGCTCGGCGAGGTCGCCGCGTCCGCCGCCGCGGCCGAGCGGGCCCGTGCCGACGCCGACGCCGCCCAGGCCGCCGCCCAGCGCGCGCTCGACGACGTCACCGCCCGCCAGGCCCGGCTCGAGGCGGACATCGCCGACTACCAGGCGCAGTACGACGCGCTGTCGGCACCGCAGCAGCAGGAGGTCGTGGCCGCGCACGCGGGCCAGTCGGTCCAGGCCGCGCCGGCCGCCGCGGCCAGCGCTGCCGCGCAGATCGCCGTCGACACCGCCCTGGCGCAGGTCGGCGACGCCTACGTGTGGGGCGCCGGCGGGCCGGACGCCTTCGACTGCTCCGGGCTGACCCAGTACGCCTACGCCGCGGCCGGCATCAGCCTGCCGCACTCCTCGCGGATGCAGGCGACGATGGGCTCGGCGGTCTCCCGCGCGGAGCTGCAGCCGGGCGACCTGGTCTTCTACTACAGCCCGGTGACCCACGTGGCGATGTACATCGGCAACGGCCAGATGGTGCACGCCTCGACCTCTGGGCAGCCGGTGAAGGTCGTGAGCGTCGACTCGATGGGTGGCATCACCGCGATGCGCCGCCTGGCCCTGTACCTTATACACATCTGACTCGGCCGACGACTCCTCACGAGGAGATCTTGATGGGGGGCGCCTCACGTAAGACATCAATCAAGCGTCTTTCTCCTATACGCATCTGCATCGTCCATCAATACTCCCATCAGCGTCATCTGTCCCGATGCATTTCTCTCAACACTATCTTA
>NZ_NVPT01000234.1 GCF_002802985.1 Geodermatophilus chilensis
GACAGTGCTGTGTCAAATAATAGGTGTGGGTGTTGGGAGGATGGTAGGTTTGTATAAGGGATCGGGGTGGGGTGCGGCCGTTTGGCTTGCGGGCGGGCCGGGGTAGGGGGTGGTGCTGACCGGGACCACCGCCTACCCCGGCCCGCTCGCACGCCAAACGGCCGTCCCCCGACCGAGGTAACGAGGGTTGCGCCCGGGGTCGGCGCCGCGGCCGCCGTACCGTGGCGGCGTGGCGCGGGTGGCGGTGGTGGGCGCCGGTCTCGGCGGCCTGGCGGCCGCGGCCCGGCTGGCCGCCCTCGGCCACGCGGTGACGGTGCTCGAGCAGGCCCCGCAGGTCGGCGGGAAGCTCGGCTGGTACGCCCGCGACGGCCACGGCTTCGACACCGGGCCGAGCCTGGTGACCCTCCCCCAGCTCTACCGCGACCTGTTCGCGGCCACCGGCGGCCCGCTCGAGGAGGCCGTGGACCTGATGCGCCTGGACCCGGCCGTCGCCTACCGCTTCGCCGACGGGACCCGGCTGTCCGTGCCCGGCGACGCCGCGGCGGTCCCCGGCGCGCTGGACGCCGCGCTGGGTGGCGGTGCCGGTGCCCAGTGGGCGGCGCTGATGACGCGGGCCGCGGACATGTGGCGGGTCACCGAGCAGCCGTTCCTGCGCTCCCCGTTGGCCGGTGCGGCCACGCTCGCCCGGCTGGCGCGCAGCCGCGCCGACGTCGCGACGGTGGCACCGTGGCGCACGTTGCGCGGCCTGGGGACGGCGTACCTGCGCGACCCGCGGCTGGGCACGCTGCTCGACCGCTACGCCACCTACTCGGGCTCGGACCCGCGGCGCGCCCCGGCCGTGCTGGCGACCGTGCCGTACGTCGAGCAGCGGTTCGGCTCCTGGTACGTGCGCGGCGCGCTGCGCCGGCTGGCCGAGGCGGTGGCGGCGCGGGTGGTCGAGCGGGGCGCCGTCGTCCGCACCGGGACCGCCGTCGAGCGGGTGCTGGTGGAGGGCGGCCGCGCGGCCGGGGTGCGCCTGGCCGGCGGTGAGGTGCTGCCGGCCGACGTCGTGGTCTCCGGTGCGGACGCGGCGGCGCTGTACGCCGACCTGCTGCCCGCCGCCCGCCCGACCCGGCGGGTGCGCCGCGACCTGGCCCGCAGCACGCCGTCCCTCTCGGGGTTCGTGCTGCTGCTGGCGCTGCGCGGGCGGACGGCGGGGCTGGCGCACCACACCGTCCTGTTCCCCGGCGACTACGACGCCGAGTTCGACGCGGTGTTCGGCGTCGGCCGGCACCGCGGCGCGCCGCAGCCGGTCGCCGACCCCACCGTGTACGTGAGCGCGCCGGACGACCCGGCGACCCGCCCCGACGACGACAGCGAGTCCTGGTTCGTGCTGGTCAACGCGCCGCGGCACGACCCGGCCGGCGGCGTCGACTGGGACGCTCCGGGGCTGGCCGACCGGTACGCCGCGCGGGTGCTGGAGGTGCTGGCCCGCCGCGGACTCGACGTCCGCGACCGGGTGCGCTGGTGCGTCGTCCGGACGCCGGCCGACCTCGAGCGCGACACCCGCAGCGTCGGCGGCTCGATCTACGGGACGTCGAGCAACGGCGCCCGCGCGGCCTTCCTGCGCCCGGGCAACGCCTCGCCCGTGCCGGGGCTGTTCCTCGTCGGCGGCTCGTCGCACCCCGGCGGCGGCCTCCCGCTGGTCGCCCTGTCGGCGGAGATCGTCGCGGGGCTGGTCGGCTCGGCCTGACCGACCCGGGCGGTCCGCACCCCCTTCGGGATCGCCTTTCGCGCGCGAAAGGCGATCCCGGTCGGCCGCCGCTCACCCGGGGCGGACGACGGCCACGGCGACGAGCGGCATGCCGGGTGCGATGCGCCGGGGCGCGGCTGGTTCGAGCCCCGCCTGGACCAGCTGCCCGACGAGGACGTCGGTGTGCGGCAGCTCCGTCGCCCCCTCCTGCGCCCGGAGCAGCAGATCGAAGTGGCGGCTGGTCAGCTGCGGCGTCGCCACGGTGGTCACGACCAGCAGGGTGCCGCCGGGGGCGATCAGCTCGGCGAGAGAGCGCAGCAGGGCGACCCGCTCCCCGACCGGCACGTAGTACACGACGTTGGCGAGCAGCACGAGGTCGAACGGCGCCTCTGCACCGCCGACCAGGTCCCGGACGTCGCCGCGGAGGACCTGCGACCGCCCCGCCAGACCGCGGTCGGCCAGGGTGCGCCGGGCCAGGTCGGCGGCGTCGGCGTCGGCGTCGACTCCCACGCCCTCCGCCCGGGGAGCGGTCGCGAGCATGGTCGCCAGCTGGAGCCCCGCGCCGCAGCCGACGTCGAGCACCCGCCGCGGGGCGACCGCGGCCACCGTCTCCCGGAGGACGTCGTCGACGAACGGCTCGAAGGCCGTGGAGACCCGGGCGATGACCCCACCGTGCTCGACGACGTCCCGCCGTCGTGGGCCGCCGGCCAGCAGCGGCTCCAGCTCCCGGTACAGGCCGGTGTGGAACCCGGCGAACGCCTCGTGGGACGCCCGCACCAGGTCGTCATCCGCCACGGCCCGCCCACCGGCGGTCAACGACCACCGCCCGCCGTCCTCCGCACGCACCAGCCCTACCGACTCGAGGACTCGCAGGAAGGCCGCCAGCAGGTCCTCCTCCGGCGTGCCCAGCCGCCGGGCCAGCTCGGACGTCGCGGCCGGACCACCGGCCAGGGCGTCCAGCACACCGGTGCGGACCGCGGCCGCGCCGGTGTTCAACCGGACTGCGGCCTGCCCGTCACGCGTCGCCCGCAGCCGGGCGCGGGCGTTCCCCGCCCGCAGGACCGTGAGCAGGATGCGTGCGGTGGACAGCCGCGACACGTGCGCTCCTCAGGGGTCGGCGGAGGCCACTCTGGCGGAGCCGGCCGAGGAAGTGCCAGCCCTCCCGCCGGCTTCCTGTCGCCTTTCGCGCGCGAAAGGCGACACGGAGCCGGACGGGTCAGCTGCGGGCGGCGCCGTAGCCGAGCAGCGCGGCCAGGCCGAGCGCGCTGCGCGGGGCGTAGGCCGTCCGCCAGAGCCCGCCGTGCACCGCGGCGTACGCCTCGTCCTGCCACGGGTGCTCGTGCGCCGGCCCGCCGCCGGTGTGCAGGTCGTGCACCAGCAGCGCGGCCATGAGCACGTTGGACGTCGCCGGCTCGAACACCTCGACCCCGAAGCGGTGCGCGCCCGCGTAGGCCGCCGCGAGGGCGCGGTTCTTCAGCACCGAGCGGGTGCGGGTCGGCGGGGCGACGTTCATCGACACCGTCGTCCCGGCGGCCCGGGCCACCGTCGCCCGCCACCGCTGCAGCCGCTTGGCCAGCGCGTAGTTCGGCCCCTGCTGGGCGACGAGGCTGTCCGAGACGCCGGGGTCGCTGCCCGGCAGGTACGCCCGCTGCAGCAGCCGCCCGGCCGACAGCGTCCGCAGCGGCCGGCCGAGCAGCTTCGCCGTCCGTGAGCGCCCGGTGTAGGCGCGCACCGACTGCGCCACCGCGTCCGGCGGGACGGCGAAGACGTCGGTCGGCGTGGCGAGGAAGGCCAGCGCGACGTCGTCGCGGGCCGCGGCCAGCCGGACGGTGAGCGCGTCGACCGCCGTCGACACCCGCACGTTGGTGGCGCCGTCGGCGTAGACGTAGTCGCCGAGCACCGGGCGCCCCGGGAGACCGGCCACCCAGTCGACGACGGCGGGCACCTCGGTGATCAGGTTGGCGCCGCCGTCGGGGTACAGCAGCGTGCCGGCGCCGCGGCGGGCGGTGTCGAGCACCCGCTCCCACAGCGCCGGGCGGGGCAGGTCGACCCCGGCCACCCGCGCGCCCCAGCGCAGCAGCGCGGTCAGCGGTCCCATCTCGGCACCGGCGCCGAGCACGACGACGGTGCTCCCCGGCAGGGCCAGCCACTCGGGGTGGGCGGCGACGGTGCGCACTGCCTCGGCGGCCGAGGGCTCCACGATGCCGCCCTCGACCCAGGTGTCGAGCCGGCGCAGCAGCGCGTCGCCGCGCAGCCGCTCGCCGCGGAAGGGCAGGGACAGCTCCCGGTCGGGCTCCGCGGTGCCGGTGACCTCCGCCGTGGCGAGGGCCCGGCCGGCGGGGGCGGTGACGAGGTCGCCCAGGTCGGTCTCCGCGCCGTCCGGGCCGGCCACCCGCATCCGCCGGTGCAGTGAGGTCAGGCCCGCGTCGGCGATCGTCAGCGCCGCCTCGCGGGAGACCAGCCCGGCCTCCACGAGCCGGCGGAAGTGCGGCAGGTACCCGGCCCGCCAGTTGGTCTCCCGCTCGGCCGCGCCGGCACCGGCCGGGTCGACCGGGCGCAGCGCGTCGGCGACGACGGCCCGGCCGAGCGCCGCGGTGCTGCGCCGCCCGTCCGGTCCGGCCGGGAAGACGACGCCCTCGTCGGCCATCAGTCGACCACCACGGGGGCATCCACGGGGGCGCCGGCCTCCAGCCAGCGCAGCAGGATGCGGGCGCCGAAGCCGGTGCCGCCCTTGACCACCTCGCCGTCGTCGGACCCGGCGCGCGCCGGCCCCGCGACGTCGAGGTGCGCCCACGGCAGGTCGCCGGCGAAGGGCCGCAGGAACAGTGCGGCGGTGGTGCCGCCCGGGTTGCCCGGCGCGTTGTTCGCGTCGGCCACGGCGCTCTCCAGCAGGTCGGCGTGCTCCTCGGCCAGCGGCATGCGCCACACCGGCTCGCCGGCGTGCCCGGCAGCGGTGCGCAGCGCGTCGGCCAGCCCGTCGGTGGTCGCGTACAGCCCCGCGGTGCGGGTGCCGAGCGCGACCTTCATCGCCCCGGTCAGCGTGGCGACGTCGACCAGCACGGTGGCGCCCAGCTCCAGGCGCGCCCACGCCAGCCCGTCGGCGAGCACCATCCGGCCCTCGGCGTCGGTGTTGAGCACCTCCGTCGTCCGGCCGCCGACGTGCCGCACGACGTCGGCCGGGCGGTACGACGACCCGGACACGGCGTTCTCTGCGGCCGGGACGACGGCGGTGACGGCGACCGGCAGCCCGAGGCGGGCGGCGGCGTCGACCGCGGCGAGGACGGCGGCGCCCCCGGCCATGTCGGTCTTCATCTCCCGCATGCCGGCGTTGGGCTTGATGGAGATGCCGCCGGTGTCGAAGGTGATGCCCTTGCCGACCAGTACGGGGTGTCCGGGGGCCGCACCCGGCGGCCGGTAGGACGCCACGATCACCCGCGGCGGGCTGGCCGAGCCGCCGCCGACGGCGAGCACGCCGCCGAAGCCGCCGGCCCGCAGGTCGTCGGGATCGAGCACGTGCACGGTGACGTGGTCGAGGCCGGCGAGCCGCTCCCTCGCCTCGGCGGCCAGCCAGGCCGGGTCCTTGGTGTTGCTGGGTGTGTTGACCAGGTCGCGGGCCCAGGCGACCGCCTGCCCGGTGACCTGCCCGGCGCGCGCCGCGGCGGTCACCGCGGGGTCGGCACCGTCGGCGGCGACGACCGTGACGGTCTCCAACCTCGGCGGGTGCGGCGTGGACGTCTCGCGGAAGCGGTAGCCGGCGAGCAGCGCGGCCTCGACGGCGGCGCGGACGTCCTCGGCGCCGGCGGGGGCGGCCGCGTCGTCCAGCGGCAGCACCAGCCGCCGCGCGCCGTGCTCGGCGAGGGTCTGCGCGCGGCGGACGGCGGTGGCCACGTAGCCGCGCAGGTCCGGCAGCGTCGCGTCGCCGACCCCGACGGCGACCACGCTGCGCGGACGGCGGCCGGGCACCGGCAGGTTGGTGACGTTGCCCGGCCGGCCGGTGTTCCCGGTGTCGGCCAGCGCGCCGGCCAGCAGGACGGCGTCGACCGGTGCGTCCGAGCCGGTCAGCCACCCGGGGAGCGCGGTGCCGGTGCCGACCGGCACGGCGAGGACGTCGTCCTCACCGAGCGCCGGGAGATCGGTGCGGACCTCGACCCGCGGCAACGGCGCGGCCCCGGTCGCCGGCTGAGTGCCGGCGACCGGGGCCGTGTCGTCCTGCGCGGGGCTGCCCGGGGGCAGCTGCGCTGCGGTGTTCAGCTGGTCGCGCCCTTCAAGGCCTCGGAGAGGGCCGCCGCCTCGTCGGGCGACAGCTCGACGACCAGGCGACCGCCGCCTTCGAGCGGTACGCGCATGACCAGGCCGCGCCCCTCCTTGGTGACCTCGAGGGGACCTTCACCCGTGCGCGGCTTCATGGCCGCCATGCGTGCCTCCTTCGTCGGCCGTGCGTGGCCCGTGGGCTACGGCGCGGCGTCGTCGATGCTGTGAGCTCCACCGCCCATGATCCCGTATCCCCGCCGCAGGTCCAAGCCGAGCCCCCGTTCAGAGGCTGTCTCTCATCCACATCTCCGACCCCACGAGACCGTACTAACACTCGTATGCTGTCTTCCGCATGAAAACAACTTCTACACACCAAATCCAAACTTGACACTATAAGCCCTCGCTCTTGATCATCATCACATCTT
>NZ_NVPT01000235.1 GCF_002802985.1 Geodermatophilus chilensis
TATGATAACGTGAGGGGGCGTCGGACGCGTCAGATGGGGATAAGAGACCGGGCCTGCGGCGTCCTCGAGGCCGCCCGGCAGGCCGGCCTGTCCGTGCCGGGGGACGGTGCCGGGTGGCGTCAGGTGCGCCGGGCGGTGGAGGCGCGGGGCACCAGGTGGGTGGCGAGCTCGACGCGCTGGCTGGCCAGGTCGTTGCCGTTGATCAGCTCCAGCAGCATCCGGCCGGCCATGCGGCCCATGTCGGCCAGGGGCTGGCGCACGGTGGTCAGCGGAGGAGAGGACCAGCGCGCCATGGGCAGGTCGTCGAAGCCGACGACCGAGAGGTCCCCCGGCACGGACAGGCCGGCCTGCCGGGCGGCCTCGAGGACGCCGAAGGCCTGCTCGTCGCTGCCGGCGAAGACCGCGGTCGGCGGATCGGACAGCGCGAGCAGGTCCCGGGCGCGCTCGTAGCCGCCGTCGTGGTGGAAGTTGCCGTGCCGCACCAGCTGCGGGTCCGCGGGGATGCCGGCGCGGTCCAGGGCCGCCCGGTAGCCGTCGATGCGGGCCCGGCTGCACAGGAAGGCCTCCGGGCCGCCGATGACCGCGATCCTCCGGTGGCCCAGCTCGACGAGGTGCTCGGTGGCCGCCATCCCGCCGGCCCAGTTGGTGGCCCCGACGCTGGGCACCTCGGGGCCGGGCAGGTCGATCGGGTCGATGACCACGACGGGCAGCCGCGAGCGGCCCAACCGGCGCTGGTCGGCGGCGGTCAGCCGGGAGGTCACCACGATCGCGCCCCGGCGGCCACCGGCGATCAGCGACTGCACCCAGTCCGACCCCGAGGGCCGGCCTGCCCGGGCGGACAGGGAGTCGACGACGACCTCCAGGCCGCTCTCGGTGACGCCGCGCAGGATCTCCACGGCCCAGGGGCTGTCCAGCGCGGTGAAGACGACGTCGACCAGGGGGCTCTCCGGCTCGGCGCCCTTGCGCGCCAGCGGGACGTAGTCGTACTCGGCCAGCAGCGCGAGGACGCGGTTGCGCGTGGCCGGGGCGACGTCGGTCTTGCCGTTGACCACCTTGGACACGGTCGGCAGCGAGACCCCGGCCGCCGCGGCGATGCTGGCGAGGGTGGGGCGGCCTGCCTGGTGCTGGGGCACTGTCCGTCCTCCCGGGGTCCGGCCGTCGTGGGTCGTCGTCCCGAGCCTGGCCGACCCGGGGCGCCGTCGCAGACGGACGTCCCCGGCCGCGGCGCCGGAGCAACGTGGTCCGGGATGTTATCGAAACTCTGCCGAAAGCGGTACCGGTCCACCGGGTCGTGCCGCACCCCCATGGGGTGAGACGGCTACCGGCGTCGCGACGACAGGCCGCACAGACGGGCACGTTGACAGCGACCATGACCTGCCTTACGTTCTCGCAACTGCTCGAAACTTTCGGTTTTCAATGACGAAACAGGAAGGTGGCGGTGGGATGTCCTCCCGTCGGCGTCTGACCCGTGTGACCGCACAGGCGAGCGCGGTCCTCCTCGCAGGGACCCTCGTGGCCTGCGGCTCCTCCGGCCCGGCCGGTGGTGGCGGCGGTGGTGACACCGCTCAGGTCTGGGCCCTCCAGGACACCGTCCTGAACCCGATCGAGGAGTCCTCGGTCGAGCGCTTCAACGCAAGCTCCGAGTCCGGTGACGCGGAGCTGGCCACGTTCGGCAACGACCCCTACAAGCAGCGGCTGCGGGTCGCCCTGGGCTCACCCGAGGCCCCGGACGTCTTCTTCAACTGGGGCGGCGGCAACCTCAAGGAGTACGTCGACGCCGGCCGGGTCGAGGACCTGACGCCGCTGCTGGAGGAGAACCCGGAGCTGCGCGACTCCTTCCTGCCCAGCGTGCTCGAGGCCGCCCAGCTCGACGGCAGGTACTACGGCGTCCCCATGCGCGGCGTGCAGCCGGTCGCGATGTTCTACAACGAGGAGGTCCTGGACGCCGCGGGCGTGCAGGTCCCGCAGACCTGGGGCGAGCTGCTGGCGGTCGTCGACGCGCTCGAGGCGCAGGGAGTCACGCCGATCGCGCTGGCCGGCTCGCAGTCCTGGACCGAGCTGATGTGGCTGGAGTACCTGCTCGACCGCGTGGGCGGACCCGAGGTCTTCCAGGCCATCCGCGACGGCGAGCCGGGCGCCTGGGAGCAGCCGGCCGTGCTCGAGGCGCTCACGATGATCCGCGACCTGGTCGACCGCGGCGCCTTCGGCGAGGACTTCGCCTCCGTCGGCTACGACGTCGGCGGCGCCTCGACGATCCTCGCGCAGGGCGACGCGGGCCTGCACCTGATGGGCTCGTGGGAGTACGTCAACCAGCTGGGCCAGAGCCCAGAGTTCGTCGAGTCGGGCAACCTGGGCTGGGCGCCGTTCCCCGCCGTCGAGGGCGGTGCCGGGAACCCCACCAACGTCGTGGGCAACCCGACGAACTTCTACTCGGTCGTGGCGGACTCCGACCAGAAGGAGACGGCGCTGGAGTACGTGACCACGGCGCTGAATGACGAGCAGTACGTGTCGGATCTGGTCGCCGCGGGCGACGTCCCGGCGGTGGCCGGGGTCCGGGACCAGCTGGAGCAGGCGGAGAACGCCGAGTACACGACCTGGATCTACGACCTGGTCGAGGCCGCCCCCAACTTCCAGCTCTCCTGGGACCAGGACCTGCCGGCCGAGGTGGCCACGCAGATGCTGACCGAGCTGCAGCGGCTCTTCCTCGGTGAGCAGACCCCGCAGGGCTTCGTCGACGCGATGTCCGCGGCCTGACGGACCCGACCCAGCAGCGTCAGCAGTAGGGAACCTGAGTCATGGCAGCCAGTACCGGACGTGAGCGGCCGTCGGGGTGGTACCTCGCGCCGGCGGTGGCCTTCTTCGGGCTCTTCGCCGTCCTGCCGATGGTCCTCGTCGTCTACCTCAGCTTCACCGACTGGGACGGCTTCGGGTTCCCGCAGCCGAGCGGGACGGCGAACTGGGAGCGCCTCGTCGCCGACGGCGAGGCGCGCGACGCCCTGCTGCTGACGCTGCTGTTCATGGTGTTCACCTGGGCCGTCCAGACCCCGATCGCACTCCTGATCGGGGTCTGGGCGGCCGGACGTCAGCGCAACCGCGCCGTCCTGAGCTCGCTGTTCTTCCTGCCGCTGCTGCTGTCGACCGCGGCGATCGCCCTGCTGTGGGTGTCCGTGCTCGACCCGAACTTCGCGTCACCCAGGCGCTGCCGCTCCTCGACCGCTTCAACTTCCTCGGCGACACCGACATCGTGATCTACACGGTGGTCTGGGTGGTGTCCTGGCAGTACGTCCCGTTCCACACGCTGCTGTACCAGAGCGCGGCGCGGCAGATCCCGCACAGCCTCTACGAGGCGGCGACCATCGACGGGGCGGGGCGCTACCGGCAGTTCTTCACGATCACCCTGCCGCTGCTCAAGTACACGGTGATCACTTCGAGCGTGCTGATGCTGGTGGGCTCGTTCACCACCTTCGACACGATCCTCATCCTCACCGGGGGCGGCCCGGGCACCACCACCCGCATCGCCCCGCTGTACATGTACATCACCGGCTTCAGCGGCTTCGAGTTCGGCTACGCCAGCGCCATCGCCGTCCTGCTGCTCGTGCTGGGCGCCGGGCTGTCGCTGTTCGTCACGCGGGTCACCGGTTTCCGGGCCATGCAGAGCCAGCAGGAGGGGCTGTGACCACCACCGCGCTGAGGACACCGGGCGCGACCGCCGCGCCGGCGCCGGCCCGCCCACGACGGCGGAGGGGACGGCGCCAGCGTCCCAACTGGCTGGCCGGCATCCTGGCCACGATCTGGCTCGTCCTGGTCGCCGTCCCGCTCTACTACCTGGTGACGGGCAGCCTGCGCACCCGCCAGGACTACCTGTCGACCAACCCGCTGGTGCCGCCGTCGGACCCGACCCTGGAGAACTACCGCACGGTCTTCGAGGGGGGCTTCCTCACCTACCTGCTCAACACCGTCGTCGTGACGGCGGCGACGGTGGCGATCGTGGTGGCGCTGTCCGTGCCGGCCGCCTACGCGGTGGCCCGCAACACCGGGCGGCTCGTGCAGCGGGGGTTCTCCCTCATGCTCGTCGGCCTGGCCATCCCCGCGCAGGCCGCGATCATCCCCGTCTACCTGATGATCACGCAGCTGCGGCTCTACGACACCCTCCTGGCGATCATCCTGCCGACCGCGGCGTTCGCGATGCCGGTCGCGCTGCTGGTGATGGTCAGCAGCCTCCGCGACATCCCCGGCGAGCTCTACGAGGCCCAGACCCTCGACGGCGCCAGCCCGCTGCGCGTCCTGCGCCACCTGGTGCTGCCCCTGGCGCGGCCGGCGATCACCACGGTCGCCGTGCTCACCTCGCTGACCGCCTGGAACGGCTTCCTGTTCCCGCTGGTGCTCACGCAGTCGGAGGAGACCCGCGTGCTGACGCTCGGCCTGTGGGACTTCCAGGGCCAGTTCGGCACCAACGTGCCCGGCCTGCTGGCGGCGGTGACGCTGTCGGTGATCCCCATCTTCGTCCTCTACCTGATCGGCCGCCGCTACCTGTTGAGTGGGCTGACGGCCGGCTTCGGCAAGTAGCCCGACCACCTCCGCACGACCCCACCGCAACCGCGAGAGGAACTCCTGATGACCACCCTGCAGCCGACCCCCGAGAACAAGTTCACCTTCGGCCTGTGGACGGTCGGCTGGACGGCGCGCGACCCGTTCGGCGACGCCACCCGCCCGGCGGTGGACCCGGTCGAGAGCGTGCACCGGCTCGCCGAGCTCGGCGCCTACGGCGTCACCTTCCACGACGACGACGTCATCCCCTTCGGGAGCGACACCACCGCGCGGGACAACCACATCAAGCGCTTCCGCGCCGCCCTCGACGAGACCGGCCTGGGCGTGCCGATGGTGACGACGAACCTGTTCACCCACCCGGTGTTCAAGGAGGGCGGGCTCACCGCCAACGACCGCGAGGTCCGCCGCTACGCGATGCGCAAGGTCATGAGGAACATGGACCTGGCCGCGGAGCTGGGCGCGCAGACCTACGTGCTGTGGGGCGGCCGCGAGGGGACCGAGGTCGACACCGCGAAGGACCTGATCGCCGCGCTGGACCGCTACGCCGAGGCGATCGACACCCTCGCGGCCTACTCCGAGGCCCGCGGCTACGGCCTGCGCTTCGCCCTGGAGCCCAAGCCGAACGAGCCCCGCGGCGACATCTTCCTGCCCACCATCGGGCACGCGATCGCCTTCATCAACAAGCTCGAGCACGCCCACCTGGTCGGGATCAACCCCGAGGTCGGCCACGAGCAGATGTCGAACCTGAACTTCACCCACGGCATCGCCGAGGCGATCTGGCTGGGCAAGCTGTTCCACATCGACCTCAACGGCCAGCACGGGCCCAAGTTCGACCAGGACCTGGTGTTCGGCCACGGCGACCTGCTGCAGGCGTTCAGCACCGTGGACCTGCTGGAGAACGGCGGCCCACAGGGGGGCCCGGCCTACGACGGCCCGCGCCACTTCGACTACAAGCCGATGCGCACCGAGGACATGGACGGCGTCTGGCGGTCGGCTGCGGCCAACATGCGCACCTACCTGCTGCTCAAGGAGCGGGCCGCGGCCTTCCGCGCCGACCCGGAGGTGCAGGAGGCGCTGGCCGCCGCGCGGGTGCCCGAGCTGCGCCGGCCCACGCTGGCCGAGGGCGAGACCTTCGAGGACCTGCTGGCCGACCGCTCGGCGTTCGAGGACTTCGACGCCGAGACCGTCGGGCAGCGCGGTGCCGGCGTGGTCCGGCTCGACCAGCTGATGCTCGAGCACCTGCTCGGCGCCCGCTGACCCGGTAGGCACTCGTCATGACACTGGTGGCCGGCGTCGACTCGTCGACGCAGTCGTGCAAGGTCGTGGTCCGCGACGCGGAGAGCGGTCGCCTGGTCCGGGAGGGCCGGGCGCCGCACCCCGACGGCACGGAGGTCGACCCGGCCGCCTGGCGGGCAGCGCTGCAGGCGACGATCGAGGAGGCCGGCGGCCTCGGCGACGTCGCCGCGGTGGCCGTCGGCGGGCAGCAGCACGGCATGGTCTGCCTCGACGAGGACGGCGCGGTGGTCCGCCCGGCGCTGCTGTGGAACGACACCCGCTCCGCGGGCGCCGCTGCGGACCTGGTCGCCGAGCTCGGCGGGCCCGAGGCCGGCGGCCGGGCGTGGGCCGACGCCGTCGGCCTCGTGCCGGTCGCCTCGTTCACGGTCACCAAGCTGCGGTGGCTGGCGCAGGCCGAACCGGAGAACGCCGCCCGGACGGCGGCGGTGTGCCTGCCGCACGACTGGCTGACCTGGGAGCTGGCCTGCCTCTTATACACATCCTCC
>NZ_NVPT01000236.1 GCF_002802985.1 Geodermatophilus chilensis
AGAATGTGTATAAGAGACAGCCTTTTCAGCCGCGCATCTGCCCGTAGGTGTGCTCGGGACGCAGCCGGACGACGAGACGGCGGTCGGCGATCATGGCCGCGCGGTAGGCGTCCCAGTCGTCGTGCTCGCCGCTGATGGCCCGGTAGTAGGTGACGAGCTCCTCGACCGTGGCGTCGTGCGGGTCGGCCGCGACCGGGGTGAGCTCGGCCGTGCCCTCGACGGCGACCCACGTCCAGAAGTCCGGCGAGGTCACGTGCAGCGTCGCCCGCGGGTCGGCCTGCAGGTTGCGGGTCTTGGCGCGGTCGGCGGTCACCGAGATGCGGGCCAGTTGCTGCTCGTCGTCCCACGTGTAGAAGAGGTTGGACAGCTGCGGCCGTCCGTCCCGCTTGAGCGTGGCGAGCACGGCGGCGTGCCGGCCGGCCACGAAGGCGAGCATGCGCTGGTCGACGGTCATGCCGGCCGCAACGCCGACGGTCGGCCTGTTGTGCCCGGCCCCCTCCTCGGCATCCCCGAGCGTCGATCGGCCCCCTCCAGGGCGTCCCCGAGCCTGCGAGGGGACCCAGGAGGGGGTCCTTCTGCCAGGAGGGGGTCCTTCCCCATCAGCGCACCCTGCCACGGGCTCGGAGCGGCACCGGGGGAAGCGGCGGGGCCGCCAGCCGGTCGCCGTCGTAGCCGACCACGGCGCCGAAGCGCTCGTCCTCGGCGTTCCACCGCTCGGCGTACTCGGTGATCTCCTCGCCGGAGCGGCCCACGAAGTTCCACCACATGACGATCCGCTCCTCGAACGGCTCGCCGCCGAGCAGCAGCAGCCGGGTCGCCTCCGCGGCGCGGACCCGCACCGAGCGCCGTCCGGTGCCGAGGTAGAGCATCGCGCCGACCTCCAGCGGCGCATCCTCGACCTCGGCCGACCCGGACGAGGCCAGCAGGGCGTACTCGAAGTCCGGCTCCAGCGGCAGCTCGACGTCGGCGCCGGCGGCCAGGTCGAGGTCGGCGCCGACCAGCGGGGTGTGCGCGGTGCCCGGCGAGGTCGCCTCGCCGAACGACCCCATCAGCACGGTCGCGGTCAGCCCGTCGGAGGTGAAACCGGGCAGCGACGTGTGGTGCGCGAAGGCCGGTGCGGTGTCGCGGGCGGCCTCGGGCAGCGCCACCCACAGCTGCGCGCCGTGCAGGTACCGCGGGTGCACCGCCGGGGACTGCTCGGAGTGCGCGATGCCGTGCCCCGCGGTCATCAGGGCCAGCTCGCCGGGGTGGATGCGGGCGTCGCTGCCGAGCGAGTCGCGGTGGTGCACCTCGCCTTCCAGCAGCCAGGACACCGTCTGCAGGCCGGTGTGCGGGTGCGGCGGCACCTGCATGCCGGGGGAGGAGGCGATGTCGTCGGGGCCGTAGTGGTCGACGAACGCCCACGCCCCCACCAGTCGGCGGCCGAGGGTGGGCAGCAGGCGGCGCACGCGGGTGCTCTCGCCGAGCAGCACCTCCTTGCCCGGCAGCAGGTCCAGCACCGGGCCGGCGGCGGTGCCCTCCAGCCCACCGAGCTCGCGAGCGGGCGGACGGCGGTCGAGGTTGCTCATGGCGCGGGCCTCCGGACGGTGGGGACGGTCGTGGTCATCGGGGCTCGGGTGCGGTCGGACAGCGCAGGGCGCCGAGGTCCTACCCCGCGCGGCGGGCGCCGGCGGCGTAGGTGCTCTCCAGGAAGTCCAGCACGACGCCGCGCGGGTCGGCCGCGGTCCGCACGTCCTCGTAGGGGGACAGCGCGAGGTGGGCGCCGCGGCTGTCGATCCAGCGCGCCGCAGCCGGCCGCAGCGGCTCCTCAACCAGGCCGGCCGGCTCGGGCGCGGTGTCGGAGGAGAAGGCCGGCTCGGGGACCTGGTCGTCGCCGAACCAGAAGCCGGCGCTGATGACCTCGTGCGAGTAGACCTCACGGGTCACCGGGTCGACGTGCGCGGGCTGCTCCACCCGCCCGTTGGCCGGCCGCAGCTTGCCGACGATCCGCGGGAACCGGTGCAGGGTCTCCTTGGTGTCGCCCACTCGGCCAGCGGGATGGGCGGGGAGACGGACACGGGTGACTCCTCGGGTTCCGGTCACGGCCAGCATGCCGACCCCGGCGGCGGCGCGGAGGCCGTCGCCCGGAGCGGCGAGATCGCCGATCTCGCACGGATACGCGCCCCGGACCGTGCGAGATCGCCGATCTCGCCGGTTTGGTCGGTGGTCGCGCGGGTCAGGCTCCGACCGTGGACGACGACCGCCGCCGGCCGGGCTGCCCGAAGCGCATGGTCTTCGGGCCGTGCGGCGGCGTCCGGGACGACGGTCGGTGCGAGGTGGCCGAGCACCGCTGCGTGTTCCTCGACGAGCCCGCCCCCGCCTGGGACGGGCCGACGCCGACGCCGGTCGCGCCCCCGCCGGGCAGCCTGCTCGACCGCGCCCGCACCCGGCCGGTCGTGCTCACCGACCTCACCGTGGCCCCGTTCGACCCGGCCTCCCTGCAGCGGGTGGTGGGCGCGCTGGCCCCGGTCTCCGACGGGCTGCTGGTCGGCGAGCACGCCAACCGGCCCGACTTCCCGCCCACGCTGTTCGCCGCCGAGGTCATCAACGCCGGTGGCCGCCCGTGGACGACGCTGGCCTGCCGCGACCGCAACCGCGTCGTCCTCGAGCAGGAGCTGGCCGGCCTGGCCGCGGTGGGCGTCGACGGTGTCCTGTGCGTGACCGGCGACGCCCGCGGCCCCGGCGTCCGGCCCGGCGTCACCCAGGTGTTCGACCTGGACGGCACCCGGCTCGCCGCGCTCGCCGCGGCGGCCGGTCTGCCGGTCGCCGTCCCGGAGTCGCCGGCCGCGCCACCGGTGCACCGGCGCCCGGCGCGGGTGGCGGACAAGCAGCGGGCGGGGGCCCAGGTGTGCGTGCTCAACCACGTGCGCACGCCGGCCCAGGTGGCGGCCTTCGTCGCCGCCGCGCGGGACGCCGGGGCGACGCTGCCGTTCGTCGCGGCGGTCGCCGTCTACACCGACGAGCGGTCGGCGCGGGTGCTGCAGCGCTTTCCCGGCCTGCAGGTGGACGACGCCACGGTCGAGGAGGTGCTGGCCGCGCCGGACCCCCGCGCGGCCGGCGTCGCGGCCGCCGTGGCGGAGGCCCGGGCGCTGCTGGCCGTCCCCGGGATCGTGGGGGTCAACCTCTCCGGCCTGGCCGCGGACGGCGGGGAGGACATCGGCGCCCGGGTCAAGGCCGAGGTCGCCGCCGAGATCAGGGAGGCCGCATGAGCGAGCTCGAGAGCGAGGCGATGGAGGCCGAGTTCGGCCCCGTCGCCGGCTGGACCGAGGAGGCGGTGCGGGCACTGGGGCCCGAGCACGCCGTCCCCGCCGGGTGCCGTGGCAGCGGGAGGGAGGCAGCGCTGCGCTGGCTGGCCGACCGGCTGGCGCTGACACCGGACAGCCGCGTGCTCGACGACGGTGCCGGTGTCGGGGGGCCGGCCGGGTGGCTGGCCGCCGAGCGCGGCGTGCGCGCGATCTGCGTCGAGCCGATGCACGCCGCGGCGCGCGCCGCGCACCGGCTGTTCGGCCTGCCGTCGGTGGCCGCGGTGGCGCAGGAGCTGCCGTTCACCGATGCCGCGTTCGACGCCGCCTGGTGCCTCGGCGTCCTCTGCACGACCTCGGACAAGGCCGGTGCGCTGGCCGAGCTGCGGCGGGTGCTCCGGGACGGCGGCCGGCTCGGGCTGCTGGTGTTCGTCGCCGACCGCCCGCTGCCCCCGCCGCTGCCCGAGGGCAACGACTTCCCGGCCGAGGAGGAACTGCGGGAGCTGCTGGACGCGGCCGGGTTCCGGCTGGGGGAGACCGCGACCGCCGACCTCGGGGACAGCCCGCCGGAGTGGGCCGAGCGCGCCGACGCGGTCGACGCGGAGGTCGCCCGCCGGCACGGGGACGACCCGCGCTGGCAGGAGGCGCAGGAGCAGTCCGCGCGGGTGGGCCGGCTGCTCGCCGACAGCGCCCTGCGGCCGTGGCTGGGGGTGACGGAGGCCCGCTGACGTGGGGCACGACGTCACCGCCGAGGTCACCCGCCCGGCCCCGACCGGCCGCGCGGATACTGGGCGGCGATGAGCGCGCCCCTCAACCTGGTCAACCTCGAGCGGGTGCACAAGGCACACGGCACCACCGTCCTGCTCGACGACGTCTCGCTGGGGATCGCCGCCGGCGAGCGGGTCGGCGTCGTCGGGCGCAACGGCAGCGGCAAGTCCACGCTGCTCGGCGTCATCACCGGCCGCGAGGTGCCCGACTCCGGCCGGGTGACCCGCCGCGGCGACCTCGCCCTCGGCGTCCTCGACCAGTCCGGGACGCTGCCCCCCGGCGCGACGGTGCGCGACGTCGTCCTGCCCGAGAGCCTGTTCGCCGCCGAGCACGAGTGGGCCGCCGACCCGGCCGTGCGCAGCGTGCTCTCCGGCCTGGAGCTCGACCGGCTGGGACTGGACTCCCCGGTGGCACCGATGTCCGGCGGCGAGCGGCGGCGGGTGGCGCTGGCCGCGCAGCTGGTCCGGCCGCTGGACCTGCTGGTGCTCGACGAGCCGACCAACCACCTCGACGTCGAGGGCGTCGCCTGGCTGGCCGGCTACGTGAGGAACCGGGTCGGCGCGCTGGTCGTCGTCACCCACGACCGGTGGTTCCTCGACGAGGTCTGCACCCAGACCTGGGAGGTCGCCGACGGCCGGGTGCACGCCTACGAGGGCGGCTACGCAGCCTACACCCTCGCCCGGGCCGAGCGGGCCCGGATCGCGGCGGTCACCGAGGAGCGTCGGCTCAACCTGGTCCGCAAGGAGCTGGCCTGGCTGCGCCGCGGGCCGCCCGCGCGCACCAGCAAGCCGCGCTTCCGCATCGAGGCCGCCCAGGCGCTGATCGAGGACGAGCCGCCGCCGCGCGACTCGATGGCGCTGAAGGGCTTCGCCAGCCGGCGGCTCGGCAGGACCGTCTACGACGTGGAGGACGTCGACCACGCCGTCCCGGGCGACCCGGTGAGGGGCACCCCGCCGCGCACGCTCTTCGACGACCTCACCTGGCACGTCGGCCCCGGTGACCGGATCGGCGTCGTCGGCGTCAACGGAGCCGGCAAGACGACGCTGCTGCGGCTGCTGGTGGGGGAGACCGAGCCCGACCGCGGTCGGGTGGTGCGCGGGCAGACCGTCGCGCCGGCCTACCTGTCCCAGCACGTCACCGAGCTGCCCGCCCGGCTGCGGGTGCTCGAGGCGGTGCAGGAGATCGCCCGGATCGCCCGCATCGGCAACCAGGAGATCTCCGCGTCGTCGCTGGCCGAGCGGTTCGGCTTCCCGGCGTCCCGCCAGTGGACGCCGGTCGGCGACCTCTCCGGCGGCGAGCGGCGCCGGCTGCAGATGCTGCGGCTGCTCATGTCCGAGCCGAACGTGCTGCTGCTCGACGAGCCGACCAACGACCTGGACATCGACACCCTCACCGCGCTGGAAGACCTGCTCGACGGCTTCCCCGGCACCGTGCTGGTGGTCAGCCACGACCGGTACTTCGTCGATCGGGTGTGCGACTCGGTGGTCGCCCTCATGGGCGACGGCTCGCTGGCGGCCCTGCCCGGCGGCGTGGAGGAGTACCTGGCCCGCCGGGCGGCGGGGGAGGCGGCGCTGCCCTCGGCTGCCGCGGCCGCGCCCGCGCCGGCGGCTCCCGCGGCCCCGGCCCGCGCGGCCGGGGAGGTGCGGGCCGCCCGCAAGGAGGCCGCCCGGCTGGAGCGGCGGCTGGAGAAGCTCACCGCCGAGGAGGAGCGGCTGCACGGCGAGCTCGCCGCCGCCGCCACCGACCACGCACGTGTGCTGGAGCTCGACGAGCGGTTGCGCGCGGTGCTCGCCGAGAAGGAGCAGGTCGAGACCGACTGGCTGGAGGCCGCCGAGGTCGCGGAGGGCTGAACGCCCGGGGTGGCCGGTTGCTCCTCCGACGGACCTCTCCCTCTGCCCACAGTGCGGGGCAGGGTGCTGTCTCTTATACAAACCTGACGCCGCCGGCGACGCCCTCCGTGGTGACCGTGGTGTTCTCCGCTCCCGTACACACACACAGTCAACTACAGTCCACCTACGTCCGTGACGACACTCTCTCTAACCTCTACACATA